>JAAWJJ010000037.1 GCA_022796875.1 Eubacterium sp.
GAAACTGCCATCAGGAAACAGCGATTACATAGAATTTTACGATAAGAATGGGGAAATGGTGGCGACTTATTCCAATAATGGGTGGACGATGTATACCACCAATGCGGAAGCTTCCAGACAGACGGAAATGTGCATGATCTATAACGAGGCGTGGGGAAACGCAAAGAGGGGCATTCCACTGGTGAATGAAAAATCGGGCAATGTGGAAAATCCACAGAATAGTTTTGATGCAAAAGCATAGCAGGAAATAAATTTCAACGGCTTTATATCCCTGATATGCTACAGTTTGACAAGGTAGAGGCAGGCAATCTCGTCATTCTGACAGGGATAAAGGCAGCGCAGGATAAAGAGGCCAATCAGGATGAAAAAACCTTAGAGATGGTCGGCTGGGGTGCCCCGCAGGGCGTAAAGGATGCGTGGATGGATGCGGCGAAAGAAGTAAATGCAAATGGCATGGGAATCCGGGGCAACGAAACAGGCACTGTATGATTTGGAGCATCCCGTGGTATATACGCCCAGAAGCAAAGAGGTTCAGCAGGCGCGCATGAAAGAAGGGGAATTTTACAGAGCATTTTTGGAAAAGCTGGAACGGTTATAGGCGCTTTCCCCAATAAGCCACAAGGCGAATAAGACGGAGCAGGGGAGGCTCTGAATGCCAGAGGAGCCGCAGTATCGAAGGAGGATTTAAAAATGGCTATCAGCGGAGTAGGGCAAAATTTTTATCAGAACAATATGGAAACAAAGAGGAATACAAAAAATGTAAACAGTACGGATAAGTTTGCACTGGAAAAGACAGGAAGTACGCAGGAATTATCGGAAGCGGAAGAAATGGAATTGTTCAAGAAGGAATTTTACGAAGACCTGTCTAAAGTCACAAACCACAGGACGGTGAGCAATGCGGCTGTCAATATCTCGGAGGCGGCATTCAAAGCGATGAAAGAAGACCCGCAATACAGAGAGAAAGTTCTTTCGCTGATCCAGAGGGATTGGGGAGATTCCTACGCGCCGAGGAACTGTTCCGTGCTGATAACTGTCGGTGCGACACTGAGTGAGTACAGGGCGGATTCATGGCCAGTGGGGTATGATTCGGAATTTGATATGCGGTCACAGAATAGCTTCTATAAAAGGACGAGTGAAAAGAAAGATAAACAGAAAGAACTTCTGGAAGAATATCTGGAAAAGCGGGCGCAGGCTAATAGACGGCAGCAGGGGCTATTGGATGAAAAGGTTGCAAAAGCGGAGCAGGAGAGAAGCAGACTGGAAAAGGCGTGGACTAGCAGCAAGCAGATGGCGGCGGCATCCAGTGCCTATGAATCAAATATGATGACGGAAACTGTTGTAAGCGGCGATTCAATGCTTGGGTAAATGTTCTGACTTATTACAAGGAGTAGAGAGAGTTCTCTCCAAACTATCCGGTTTGCTTGCGGAGAATAAAATCGGTATTTTTACCGTGTAGACTTTCAACACAGATTATATTCTTATGAAAGAGGAAAACTTTGACAGGGCGGCCATCATATTATCCTCGGCCGGATATGAAATAGTTTGACGCAAATCGGTTCTTTTGTCTGCCTGAAAAGTATCAGGTTATCAAAGCATTTAAAAATACTTTGACTTATGAAAGGAAAATATGATAATGAGAGGCAATACGTCGGCTGTTATTGCCGCAGTGTATGGAAACCGGCATTATGATAATGCTTTATTGCAGATGAGAAACATTTTGGCGGAGCAGGGATTTTATGTAATAGCGGCAAGGACATTTATAGCGGAACATTCTGTTTTTCCGTCCGTGGCAGCGGGACGTCCGGATCAAAAAGATAAGGCGGCAATGAAAGAATTTGCAGTAACATGCGGTAAGATTCTTAAGGGAGTTTTGCAGAATACCGGATAGAATAAAAAAGGCAGAACAGTAATTCGTACCATTCTGCCTTTTTATGTATTGTTCTGGTATGATAAGAAACATACCGGATGATTATGTTACACCGGCATAATCGGTTTGTTGAACTCGCCGTCCACAATTCCCGCTACTGCCGTATAGATTGCGGATGCTCCGCAGAAAATTCCTTCGATTCCGGCAATTTTGCCTACAACGGAACTTCCGGTAAAGTTTTCAATCGCAAGAAGCAAAAACAGAACGGCAAGCGTTCCGAATACAATCTGTGTGGCATGGTTTGCTTTTAATGTACCGATAAACATAAATATGGTAAAGATGCACCATAACAGCAGATAAAATCCCATCGAACGGCCGTCCCCGGCTGCAATTCCCAGTCCTTTCGGATTGACAAGTATGACAACAAGCGACCACCAGAACAGTCCGTAAGCGGTAAATGCGGTAGCGCCAAATGTATTTCCGGCCTTAAACTCCATGAACCCTGCAATGACCTGGGCAAGTCCGCCCATGAAAATTCCCATTGCAATAATGACAACGGACATTTCAATAATTCCTGCATTGTGAAAGTTCAGCAGGCATGTGGTCATACCAAAACCGAGTAAGCCTAACGGTCCGGCACTTGCTTCGCGATGTTGTGTTGTTTCCGACATTCTTTTGTCCCTCCTATCCTATTTATCTGTAGTGTTTCATGGTATTTGCCATGGCAACAAATTTTAGTATAATGATTTCAAATGGTAAAGTCAATATGTTTTCAAGGATGATTCCAAAAGCCGTTTTGCAGATTTCAAAAACATAAGTTGAAAAAATGAAAAAAGAATGATAGGATAGAAAAAAAGTATTGTACAGGAGAGCAGTAAAGCTGACAAAAGGAGGGCATACATGGAAACAGGACTGACAGTGGAAGAGGGCAGGGATCGGATATTGGCGTTATCCGAAGCAAAAGGTACGGAATATGTGGAAACCGAATTTGCCAACGGGCGTATTCTGTCGGAAGATATTTATGCACAGGAAAATATACCTCCTTTTGACCGGTCGCCGTTAGACGGATATGCTTTACGCGCGCGGGATATTAAAGGGGCTTCCGGGGAAACGCCGGTTACGTTGAAAGTGATCGAAGAAGTTCCGGCCGGCAGTGTTCCGACAAAAGAAGTTACCGAAATGGCCGCCGTAAAAATACTGACCGGCGCTCCGATACCGAAAGGCGCGGATTTGGTTGTAAAATATGAAGAAACCGAATTTACGGAAACGGAGGTAACGTTTTTCAAACCGGGAAAAAGCGGCGGAAATATCGTGCCGGCAGGAGAAGATATCAGGGCGGGACAGCTTGTGCTGTCAAAAGGAGAAAGGATTACTCCTGCCGTTTGCGGGATTATTGCCGGATTGGGCCGACCCAAAGTGCAGGTCTATCAAAAACCGGTTGTTGCTTTTTTGAGTACCGGCAGCGAACTGATATCCGTCGGGGAACCGTTATCACCGGGGAAGATACGTAACAGCAGTGTATATACACTGAAAAGTTATTTGGAGGACGTGGGGGCAGAAACGATATTGTTGGGAAATGTCGTAGACGATCCGGAAGAGATTTCCGAAAAAATCCGCTCTTCCGTGGACGGAGCTGATATGATCGTTACAACCGGAGGAGTATCCGTCGGAGATTATGATTTTCTGATTCGGGTGATGGAACAGATCGGCGCCGAAATTTTATTCTGGAAAGAGAAACTGAAACCGGGCGGGGCTTTTCTCGCTTCCGTATATAAAGGAAAACCGGTGATCAGCCTGTCGGGGAATCCGTCTGCCGCCGCTGTCGCCATGATTTTGAACGTAGTGCCGGCGGTTCGCAAAATGTGTGGAAACAGGGAGTTCCTGTTGAAAGAAGCAACAGCAAAGCTGGCCGAAGATTATACAAAATCCAGTCCGAATATGCGGATAGTACCAGGGAAACTTGAGATCCGGGAAGGACAGGCAGTCGCCGTTTTGTCAGGCCATTCCGGAAACGGAATGCTTCACCCTCTGCATGGCTGTAATATACTGGGCAGAATCGAGGCAGGGAGCAAGGGAATGAAAAAAGGAAACAGTATTTCTGTTTATTATATTTAGTATCAAATTTAATTACTAAACCCGTTTCTAAAATATCGGCAAAGAAACAAAAAAATTTATTTAAATTTTATTCATTTATTACTAGGAATTTATAGTAAAAGTATGTTACAATGAAGTGTCTAATTTACTATGGAGGAAGAGAAACATGGAAGACAATAGCCCAGAGATAAATATGAGTGATAAAATACGGAAGAGAAAACGGATTGACAGGATGAAAACAGGATTACTTCTTATCATGTTGGTTTGGGTCGTTGTGTCCATTCTGGTCATCGTTTCTTTTGGTTTCAGACTGAACAGGCTGACGCAGCAGATGAAAGTACTGCGTGAAAATCAGCTGGTGATTGATGATTATATCAAAGCAGAGAGTGAAATGATGGACAAAAAGGCAGAAGCCGCCCAGAAAGAAGCGGATGTATCGCAGTCTGCCAATAAGAAAGAGAAAGAAGATACTGATGTGAAAGAAACGGTGCCGCAGTCAGAGGAACTTTCAGAAGATACTTCAAAAGAAGAAATCAAACCTCCGGTGCCGGAAGGCGTGCGCAAAGTTTACCTGACTTTCGATGACGGCCCCAGTATTTATACGGAAGAAATCCTGGATATCCTCGACCAGTATCAGGTGAAAGCCACATTTTTTGTAATCGGAAAAGAAGACGAGCATTCTGTGGAAATGTATAAAGAAATTGTAGCTCGGGGGCATACGCTGGGGATGCATTCTTTTTCTCATAAATACAATGAGATTTACGATTCGATGGATGCGTTTATTGCCGATTTTACTTCGATCAGAGATTATCTGACCAATATTACGGGAAAAGTTCCGGCCTTTTATCGGTTCCCTGGTGGGAGCAGCAATCAGGTATGTAATACCGATATGGAAGAGTTTATCCAGTATCTGAACGAACAGGGGATCACTTATTTTGATTGGAACGTATCGAGTGGCGATGCCACGAGTAATACATATACGACTCAGGATGTCATGGACAATGTTATGATGGATGTCAATAAATATGATACTTCTGTTGTTTTAATGCATGACACTTCGGCAAAGCATGCAACGGTAGAATCGCTTCCGGCATTGCTGGAACAGCTACTTGCAGATGGCGATGCCATTTTGCCGATTGATGAATCAACGGCTCCTGTGCAGCATATTTCGGCGAAAAGCGTAACACAATAACAAGTACAACAGAAATTAAGTTTTTCATTAAAACGCCGAACACAGGAAGCATGTTTTCTTAATACTTGAGTGCGTGAAGCACATTTGTGTTCTACAGTATAATCTAGGGAGGAATGAGATGGGATTTTTTAAGGACTTTAAGGAAGATTTGACACAAGTGGCGAAAGAGCTGATGCCTGGCGATGGGGAAATTACAAATGTAGACGATCTGCAGGTAAACACTTTGGAACAGGATATTGACGTTCAGTCGGAGCTTGCGAAACTGGACGGTTTGTTGGAAGAAGTACCGGAAATCATACAGGAACAGCCAAAAACCCCGAAAGAAGAGCCGATGGCGGAAGTGCCGCAGATGAAAGCGGCGAAGCCAAAACAGCCGGCAGTGCAGGAAATAGAAGAAACGGAACCGGCTGCCATGCAGAAAATAGAAGAATCGGTATCGGCCGGGGAACCGAAAGAGAAAAGACCGGAACCGGAAGTTACGGCAGAACCGGTAAAAAAGCCTGATTTACAAAAAGCAGAAAAAATGCAAGAAAAGAAAGAGGAGGATATTATGGTGAATACAATGGAAGGAATGGAAAGACAGAACGCAGAGGAAATCAAAGAAGAAGTACCGGTAACGGAAACGGTGATTCCGGAAGAAAAAGAGGTTTCCGATGAAGAAGCCATTATTACGAAAGGGATGAAAGTAACCGGTAATATCGAAACGGCAGGTTCTATCGAAATCCAGGGAAATATTGTCGGTAATGTAGCTTGTAACGGAAAGATTGTAGTTACAGGGTGCATTAAAGGAAATTCGGAAGCAG
This sequence comes from Eubacterium sp., assembly GCA_022796875.1. Taxonomy (GTDB): domain Bacteria; phylum Bacillota; class Clostridia; order Lachnospirales; family Lachnospiraceae; genus JAAWJJ01. The sequence continues at coordinate 5,957 of JAAWJJ010000037.1, forward strand.
CGGAATTTTTTGCGGATACGGCAAAGGTGGAAGGCGAAATCAAAACCAGCGGAACCGTAAAAATCGGTCTTGGTTCTGTGATTATCGGCAATATTGAAGCAAGTTCCGCAGTTATTGCCGGGGCGATCAAAGGCGATATTGACGTAAAAGGCCCTGTTGTTGTAGATACGTCTGCAGTCGTTATGGGTAATATCAAGTCACGTTCCGTACAGATCAATAACGGCGCTGTGATTGAAGGTTTCTGCTCTCAGTGTTATGCGGATGTGGATGTGGACAGCCTTTTCGGAAACAATGGAGTTGAATAATGAAAAGAGTATTGTTGAAGCTTAGCGGAGAAGCACTGGCAGGAGCCAAAAAGACCGGGTATGACGAGCCGACAGTGACGGCAGTGGCAAAGCAGGTGAAAAAACTGGCGGAGCAGGGTATAGAAGTCGGTATCGTGATTGGCGGCGGTAATTTCTGGCGCGGCCGTACAAGCGAAACGATTGACCGCACCAAAGCGGATCAGATCGGAATGTTGGCTACGGTAATGAACTGTATTTATGTGTCCGAGATTTTCCGTTCCGTCGGGATGGATACGGATATTATGACACCGTTTGCGTGCAGTTCGTTTACGGTTCCGTTTTCCAAAGATGCGGTAAAGAAAGCTTTCGCGGAGAAGAAAGTGCTGTTTTTTGCAGGCGGGACCGGCCATCCGTATTTTTCCACCGATACGGCGACGGTGCTGCGCGCCGTTGAGATCGAAGCGGACGTCATTCTGCTGGCGAAAGCTGTGGACGGCGTGTATGATTCGGATCCGGCTGTAAATCCGGACGCGCATCGTTTTGACAGTATCGGGATAGAGGAAGTGATTGATAAGAAGCTGGCAGTGATGGATCTTACCGCGTCGATCATGAGTATGGAAAACAAAATGCCGATGTATGTATTTGCGCTGCAGGAAGTAGACAGTATCGTAAAAGCAATCACGGGCGATTTTAACGGCACGAAAGTAACGGTATAGGAGGAAAAGATGGTTGGTAATTTAGATCAGTATGAAGTGAAAATGAAGAAATCCTTTCAGAATCTGTTGGACGAATTCGGCACAGTCAGAGCCGGAAGGGCAAACCCTCATGTATTGGACAGAATTAAAGTGGATTATTACGGTACTCCGACGGCGATTCAGCAGGTGGCAAACGTATCTGTCCCGGAACCGCGGATGATTTTGATTCAGCCGTGGGAAGCTTCTATGGTAAAAGAAATTGAAAGAGCCATTCTGGTTTCCGATTTGGGGATTAATCCGACAAACGACGGCAAAATGATCCGTCTGGCATTTCCGGAACTGACGGAAGAGCGCAGAAAAGAACTGGCAAAAGACGTGAAGAAAAAAGGAGAAAACGCGAAAGTTGCCGTTCGGAATATTCGTCGGGATGCAAATGATATGTTGAAAAAAGCAGGGAAAAATTCTGATGTATCCGAGGATGAAATCAAGGAACAGGAAACAAAAGTACAGAAGATGACGGATAAATTTATTGCTGACATTGATAAAGCTGTTGAGGATAAGACAAAGGAGATATTGACCGTATAAAAGATATTTTGGTAGGGGACATAGCAGAAAATATGTCCCTTTTTTCTTCTATGTAAAGTCAAATTATACAAATTCAGGAGATATGGATATGGAAAAAGTACCACAGCATGTAGCGGTCATACTGGACGGAAACGGACGCTGGGCAAAGTCAAAAGGGATGCCGCGGAATTACGGCCATGCGCAGGGCGCGAAAACACTGGAAGAAATCGTAGAATCTTCTGCTAAAATTGGAATAAAATATCTAACGGTATATGCATTTTCCACGGAGAACTGGGGCAGGCCGGAGGAAGAAGTGAAAGCGCTGATGAATCTGCTCGGCACATATTTGAAGAAATGTCTGAAAATGAGTATCAAACATAATATGAAAGTGCGTATTCTCGGAGCAAAAGAAGCGCTGACGCCGGAACTGCAAAAGGAAATTGAAAACCTGGAAGAGGTTTCCAAAGATTTTACAGGGTTGAATTTTCAGATTGCCTTAAATTACGGAAGCCGCGATGAAATGCTGCGTGCTATGCAAAAGATGGCCAACGACATAAAAGAAGAGAAACTTTCACCGGAAGAGATTACTGCGGAAGTTTTTTCGGATTACCTGGATACCAGGGGGATTCCGGATCCGGATCTTCTGATCCGTACGAGCGGGGAACAGCGGATCTCCAACTATTTACTGTGGCAGATCGCTTACAGCGAATTGTATTTTACAGACGTGCCATGGCCTGATTTCCATACGGAGGAACTTAAAAAAGCTGTAGAGGCCTATGCTTCCCGTGACCGTCGGTATGGAGGGGTTAAGGAGGAGCGTAGCCATGTTTAAGACCAGAGTGATCAGCGGTGCGGTACTGATTGTTATTTTATTGCTGCTGCTTATTACGGGCGGCGACATTTTGCTGGCCGCATTGGGCGTTATTTCGCTGATCGGCATGTACGAATTGTATAAAATATTTCATATTGAAAAAAATGCCGCAGGGATTCCGGGGTATCTTGCGGCTGTCGTGTATTACCTGGACTTAAGATTTTCCTTTTTGCCGGACCGGGAAATGCTGTTTTTTATATTTTTGATTTTATTGTTGTTTGTATTTGTATTTTCTTATCCGAAGTATCATGCTTCTCAGATTTTAGCGGGATTTTTTGCGTTGTTTTACGTTGCGCTGATGCTGTCCTGTATTTACGGAACCAGAATGTTAGATCATGGAAAATATCTGGTCTGGCTGATTTTTATCTGTTCCTGGGGATGCGATACGTGCGCGTACTGCGTCGGAATGTTATTCGGGAAGCACAAGATGGCTCCGGTATTGAGCCCGAAAAAATCCGTCGAAGGAGCTGTTGGCGGAGTGGCCGGTTCGGCAGCGCTTGCCGTGATCTTTGGTTTTGTATTCCGCTCACAGATGCAGTTTGAGATTTTTCAGATTGTGATTTTGGCGGGCATCTGCGCGGTCGGAGCCCTGATTTCCATGGTCGGGGATCTGGCGGCTTCCGCGATTAAGAGAAATTATGAGATCAAAGATTACGGGAAACTGATTCCAGGTCACGGAGGCATTTTGGACCGCTTTGACAGCGTCATCATTACGGCGCCAATCGTATTTTACCTGTCGGCCTATTTGTTATAAACAGGAGAAAAACGGTATGAAGAATATTTCGATTTTAGGTTCTACGGGTTCGATCGGAACCCAGACGATAGAGATCGTAAAAGAACAGAAAGATATCCGGGTCACTGCGCTGGCAGCCGGAAAAAATATACGTTTACTGGAAGAACAGATCCGTCTGTTAAAACCGGAACTTGCCGCTGTATGGGAAGAAAAGGACGCCCGGGCGCTGAAGACGGCGATCGCGGACCTGCCGGATGTAAAAGTTTCCTGCGGGATGGAAGGGTTAATGGAAGTGGCCTCGTATGAGAAAGCAGAAATTCTTGTAACAGCCATTGTCGGGATGCTGGGTATACAGCCGACGATCGCGGCAATCAAAGCAGGGAAAAATATTGCGCTGGCAAATAAGGAAACTCTGGTCACGGCCGGACATCTGATTATGCCGCTGGCAAAACAGGCGGGAGTATCGATTCTGCCCGTGGACAGCGAACATAGTGCGATTTTTCAGTCTTTAAACGGAGAAATCGGAAACCGGATCGCCAAAATCCATTTAACGGCTTCCGGCGGGCCTTTCCGCGGAAAAAAAGCAGAGGAACTGGAAAGGATGACGTTAGCGGATGCCCTGAACCATCCAAACTGGTCGATGGGGAGAAAAGTAACGATCGATTCCGCTACATTAGTCAATAAAGGGCTGGAAGTTATGGAGGCAAGCTGGTTATTCGGTGTGACACCGGAACAGATCAATGTCGTGGTCCATCCGCAAAGCGTCATTCATTCGATGGTGGAATATGAGGACGGGGCCGTGATCGCACAGTTGGGAACGCCGGATATGCGCCTGCCGATCCAGTACGCCCTGTATTATCCGAAGAGGCGTCCGTTGTCGGGAAAACGGCTGGATTTTTTTGCGCTGCGGCATCTGGACTTTGAAGAACCGGATACGGATACGTTTCGAGGACTGGCGCTGGCGTTTGCGGCCATGAAACGGGGCGGCAATATGCCGACGATATTTAATGCGGCCAATGAAAAAGCCGTGGCAATGTTTATCAGGGGGGAAATACGTTTTTCTGACATTGCAGAAATGATAGAAGCCGCAATGGATGGGGTGGCATGGACCGACCATCCGGATGTGGAACAGATTTTGGAAACGGAACGTATGGTATATGAGTATTTACAAAGTAATAAAATATTTCATAAGCATACATTTTAAGTCCGGATAGCAGGTGGAAGATTTGAGTGTTATAAGTATTATTATTGCAATTATTATTTTCAGCATTATTATCCTTTTTCATGAACTGGGGCATTTTTTGCTGGCGAAATACAACGGGATCCGTGTCAACGAGTTTTCCCTGGGCCTTGGGCCTACGCTGGTTGGATTTACCAAAGGGGAAACCAAATATTCCCTGAAACTGTTTCCGTTCGGCGGAGCGTGCCTGATGGAGGGGGAAGACGAAAAAAGCGACGATGCCCGTTCGTTTTACTCCAAATCCGTCTGGGCAAGGATCAGCGTGGTAGCTGCCGGGCCGGTGTTTAATTTTATCATGGCGTTTCTTCTTTCGGTGATCCTGCTTGGGAGTATCGGGATTGACCGGCCGGTACTGGCCGGCGTAATGGAGGGATATCCGGCGGAAGCCGCCGGGATGAAAGCGGGCGATGAGATCGTCCGTCTGGACCATAAGAGGATTCTCTGTTACCGGGAAATCAGCATGTATCTGTATACCCATAATGACGATGAAGTACAGGTCACTTACCAGCGTGACGGGCAGACGATGCAGACGGTATTGACGCCGAAATACAGCGAAGAGAGCGGCCGGTACCTGGTAGGCTTTTTAAGCAACTCCGAGCGTACAAAACTGGGTGTCGGGGAAACGCTGTGCTACAGTGTGCATGAGGTGAAATACTGGATCGAATCTACGATCAAAGGACTGGGGATGTTAGTGACCGGCCGCGCAAGTGTTAACGATATGTCGGGGCCGGTTGGCATCGTGCAGTCCATTGGCGAAACTTATACGGAAAGCGTGAAACAGTCCGGGTATTATCTGGCGCTTATGAATATGTTAAATATGTCGATTTTGTTGTCGGCGAACCTGGGCGTCATGAATTTGCTGCCGATTCCGGCGCTGGACGGCGGCAGGCTGCTGTTTTTGATTATCGAAGCGATCCGACGGAAAAGAATCGACACCAACAAGGAAGGGTTCGTGCACTTTGTCGGCCTGATGATTTTACTGGGATTAATGGTACTGGTTCTGTTTAACGATGTGAGAAAAATCATTCCGTAGGAAAGAAGAAAGTGGGATATTTAGTTATGAAAAACCGCCACACAAGAGAAGTTGCGATCGGAAACCGGGTGATCGGCAGCGGAAATCCGATTCTGATTCAGTCCATGACAAATACAAAAACCGAGGACGTCGACGCAACCGTCGCCCAGATTCTGGAACTGGAAGAGGCAGGCTGCGAGATCATCCGCTGCGCCGTACCGACGATGGAAGCGGCGCAGGCGTTTTCTGAAATAAAAGAACAAATTCATATCCCGTTGGTTGCGGATATCCATTTTGATTACCGCCTGGCGATTGCCGCCATTCAAAACGGGGCGGACAAAATACGCATTAATCCGGGGAATATCGGCGGGGAAGAGAAAATCTGCGCGGTTGTGGAAGCGGCAAAGGAAAAGCAGGTTCCGATCCGGGTCGGCGTTAACAGCGGTTCGCTGGAAAAAGAACTGGTGGAAAAGTACGGCGGAGTGACGGCGGAAGGACTTGTGGAAAGCGCGCTGGATAAAGTGCAGATGATTGAAAAATACGGCTATCATAATCTTGTGATCAGCATTAAGTCTTCGGACGTCCTGATGTGTGTCCGGGCGCACGAACTGATTGCCGGGCGGACGGAGTATCCGCTGCACGTAGGGATTACCGAGGCGGGGACGTATCTGAGCGGAAATATCAAATCTGCGGTCGGGCTGGGCCTGATTTTGCATCAGGGCATCGGAGATACGATCCGGGTATCACTTACCGGTTCTCCGGTAGAAGAGGTCAAGTCCGCAAAGCTGATTTTAAAAACATTAGGCCTGCGGCAGGGCGGGATAGAGGTAGTTTCCTGCCCGACCTGCGGACGGACGCAGATCGACCTGATCAGACTGGCCAACCAGGTGGAAACGCTCGTACAGAATTATCCGTTAAATATTAAAGTGGCGGTAATGGGCTGCGTCGTTAACGGGCCGGGCGAAGCCAAAGAGGCGGATCTCGGGATTGCCGGAGGCAAAGGCGAGGGCCTGCTGATCAAAAAAGGCGAGGTTGTAAAAAAACTGCCGGAAAACCAGTTGCTTGACGCGTTAAAAGGAGAGTTGGAAGCAATGTGTAAAAGGGGAAGTTTCTGATGAAGAAAAAATTTGCCGAAGTATTTCCGAAGCTGAAACTGACGGAAAAGATTTGCGGCCTGCTGGAAAATGCGGAAATTGACAAGATTTCCTCCAACAGGGAACGGACTTTTATCCGTATTTATTTGTCGTGCGAACGGCTGATTGAAAAAAAGTACATTTATTTTCTCGAAGAAGAAATCAAAAAGCAGATGTTTTCCCGCAAGCGGGTGGAAATCAAAGTATGCGAGCGGTTTTGCCTGTCCGGGCAGTATACGCCGGAAAAACTGTATGAAGTTTACAGGGAGAGTATTCTCTGCGAGTTAAAGAAAAAGGGCGTTCTGGATTATAAACTAATCAGGGACGCCCATGTGGCGTTCCCAGAGCCGGATAGTATGAATATCAGTCTGGAAGATACCGTGCTGGCGAGAGAACGTACCGACGAACTGATTCTGTTTCTAGATCAGGTGTTTTGCGAGCGCTGCGGACAGAAAGTACATATCTGCGTAGACTATTATGAAATTGAGAAAGATAAAAATAAAAAGATGTCCGACCGGAAAGTGCAGTCGGAGATTGCGGAGATTTTACGCCGTTCCTCTTACGGAAAACCCATATCGTCCGGCGAAGCGGGACAAAAAGAAAGCGTCACGGCTGCAGCCGGGGCGGAATCCGGCGGGAAATCCGCGTCCGGGAAATCTGCGTCCGGCAACGGTTCTATGGACGGTTTCAAAAAAAGAGCCGGCAGCGATACCAACGCCGCTTTACAGAAAAAACACGGCAAAAACCAGGAAAAACAACGGTATTCCCGTTACGGGAAACCGGACAACCCAGACGTTTTGTTCGGGCGCGATTTCGAAGAAGAGTGTATTGAGATTGAACAGGTGGAAGATAATGTCGGCGAGGTGACGGTACGCGGCCAGGTGCTTGCCGTAGACGACCGGACGCTGCGGAATGAAAAACATCTGGTGACGTTTTCCGTTACCGATTTTACCGATTCGATCCGCGGGAAAATTTTTTTGCAGCCGGAGCAGGCGGAAATGCTTTTAGCGGAATTAAAAGCGGGCATTTTTGTTAAAGTAAAAGGCGTGGCGGTTTTAGACAGTTATGAAAAAGAGGTTATGTTAAGTTCGGTGATCGGGATCAAAAAAACCCCGGATTTTACGGTAAGCCGGGTAGACGATTATCCGACGAAACGCGTGGAGTTGCACTGCCATACGAAAATGTCCGACATGGACGGCGTATCGGATGTCAAGGACCTGGTAAAACAGGCGAAAAAATGGGGGCATAAGGCGCTGGCGATTACCGACCATGGCGCAGTGCAGGCGTTTCCGGAGGCCAACCATGCGATGGATAAAGACGACGATTTTAAAATTATTTACGGGGTGGAAGGATATCTTGTAGACGATTTAAAACAAATTGTCACGGACTCCGCGGGACAGGGATTTGCGGAAACTTACGTCGTATTCGACCTGGAAACGACGGGTTTCAGTTCTGTTCACAACAAAATTATTGAAATCGGAGCGGTAAAAGTGGAGGGTGGAAATATCACGGACCGGTTTTCCACGTTTGTCAATCCGGAAACGCCGATTCCGTTCGAAATCGAAAAACTGACCGGTATTAACGATCACATGGTTATGGACGCCGAGCGGATTGAAACGGTGTTGCCGAAATTTATGGAATTTTGTCAAGGTGCGGTACTGGTGGCACATAATGCGGAATTTGACGTGGGATTTATTCGCCAAAATTGTAAAGAACAGGGAATGGACTGCCGTTTTACGGTATTGGATACGCTGTCTTTATCGCGGGTGCTGCTTCCGGAACTGAATAAACACAAACTGGATCATGTGGCGAAGAAACTGAACGTGCCGCTGGGCAGCCATCATCGTGCGGTAGACGATGCGGAATGTACGGCGGGCATCTTTTTAAAGCTGCTTTCTATGATGCAAGAACGCGGAATCAAAAATCTTGACCAGGTCAACGAAACGGGCAGGCAGTCGGCGGAAAAGATAAAGAAGATGACGACGTATCACGTGATCATTCTGGCGGCAAACGATATCGGGCGGATTCATTTGTACCAACTCATATCGGAATCCCATTTAAAATTTTATGCGCGGCGGCCCCGAATTCCGAAAAGCCGCCTGCAGGAACTGCGCGAGGGATTAATCGTAGGTTCCGCCTGTGAAGCCGGGGAACTTTATCAAGCGCTTTTAGGAGGCAGGCCGGATGCGGAAATCGTGCGCATTGCTAACTTTTATGACTATCTGGAAATTCAGCCTTTAGGAAACAACGAATTTATGGTCCAGGGAGAAAATCCCCGGCTTCCGTCCATAGAAGACGTCAAAGAGTTAAACCGGAAAATCGTCCGTCTGGGGGAGCAGCTTCACAAACCGGTCGTAGGGACGTGCGACGTCCATTTTATGAATCCGGAAGACGAGGTTTACCGGCGGATTATTATGGCGGGAAAAGGATTTAAAGACGCGGACAACCAGGCGCCGCTTTATTTGCGTACGACCGAAGAAATGCTTGCGGAATTTGAGTATCTCGGCAGCGAAAAAGCGGAAGAAGTTGTAATTACGAACACAAACCTGATTGCCGATATGTGTGAGAAGATTTCACCGGTAAGGCCGGACAAGTGTCCGCCGGTCATTGAAAATTCCGACGAGAAGCTCCGGGAAATCTGTTATACGAAAGCCACGGAAATGTATGGGGAAAATTTGCCCCTGATCGTGAAAGAGAGGCTGGAGAGGGAACTGACTTCCATTATTTCCAACGGATATGCGGTAATGTATATTATCGCGCAGAAACTTGTATGGAAATCCAGGGAAGACGGCTACCTGGTGGGCTCCCGCGGCTCGGTTGGTTCTTCGTTCGTGGCGACAATGTCCGGTATTACCGAAGTAAATCCGTTAAGTCCGCATTACCGCTGCGAGAATGGCCATTACAGCGATTTTGATTCCGAAGAGGTCAAAGCCTATGCCGGACGTTCAGGATGCGACCTGCCGGATAAAAAATGTCCGGTTTGCGGGCAGGATCTGATTAAAGACGGTTTTGATATTCCGTTTGAAACGTTCCTGGGATTTAAGGGGAACAAAGAGCCGGATATCGACCTGAATTTTTCGGGTGAATACCAGAGTAAAGCGCATCGCTACACCGAAGTGATTTTCGGGGAGGGGCAGACTTACCGTGCGGGAACGATCGGGGCGCTCGCGGATAAAACCGCGTACGGCTATGTGAAAAATTATTATGAAGAACGCGGACAGCATAAAAGAAGCTGTGAAATCGATCGCATCGTGAAAGGATGCGTCGGCGTGCGGCGGACGACCGGACAGCATCCGGGAGGGATTATCGTGCTGCCGGTAGGAGAAGACATGAATTCTTTTACTCCGATGCAGCATCCGGCAAACGACATGACGACGGATATCGTGACGACGCATTTTGATTACCATTCGATCGACCATAACCTGTTAAAGCTCGACATACTCGGGCACGACGATCCGACGATGATCCGTATGCTTGAAGATCTGACCGGAATCAATGCGACGGAGATCCCGTTTGACGATGAAAAAGTTATGTCGCTGTTTAAAGATACGAGCGCGCTTGGGATTGCCCCGGAAGATTTGGGCGGCGTGCCGCTCGGCTGTCTGGGGATTCCGGAGTTTGGCACGGATTTTGTTATCCAGATGCTAATTGATACGAAACCGCAGTCGATTTCCGACCTGATCCGGATTTCCGGCCTTTCCCATGGGACGGACGTATGGCTGGGCAATGCGCAGACGTTGATTCAGGACGGCAATGCGACGATTTCTACCGCGATCTGTACGCGTGACGATATTATGATATATCTGATCGGGAAAGGGATCGAGAGCGAACAGTCGTTTACGATCATGGAGTCCGTGCGAAAAGGAAAAGGGTTAAAACCAGAATGGGAAGAAATCATGAGAGAACATGATGTTCCGGACTGGTATATCTGGTCCTGTAAAAAGATCAAATATATGTTTCCGAAAGCGCATGCCGCGGCATACGTGATGATGGCCTGGAGGATCGCATACTGCAAAGTATACTATCCGCTGGCCTATTATGCGGCATTTTTCAGCATCCGCGCCACGTCGTTTTCCTATGAGCTGATGTGCCAGGGGAAAGAACGGCTGGAGTACCATATTCATGATTATGAAAAACGGAAAGATACCCTGACGAAAAAAGAACAGGATACGTACCGCGATATGAAGATCGTACAGGAAATGTACGCCAGAGGGTTTGAATTTTGCGAATTGGATCTGTATCGGGCCAAAGCGCATCATTTTCAGATTATTGACGGCAAACTTATGCCGAGCATCGGTACGATCGAAGGCCTGGGCGACAAAGCGGCCGATGCCGTCGAAGAAGCGGCGAAACAGGGGCCGTTTTTGTCCAAAGACGATTTCCGACAGAGAACAAAGGTAAGCAAAACGTGCATCGATCTGATGAACAGCCTGCATTTGCTCGGAGAACTGCCGGAAACGAATCAGTTGTCGTTATTTGATTTTGCATAAAATAAGCTGCCGCTTCCGCGAATAAAACCGTGAAGCGGCAGTCCTGCTATTCTTCTTCTGCAACCCTGCCCGGTGAAAACGGGACGAAACCGCCGTCGCCGAACGTCGGGGTATAATAGGTCAGTCCGTTGTCGTTAAAATCATGGAAGTAAGTGTATGTGGAAGTAATATTGATATTTTTGTATTCGCCTTCCGCAATGACTTTCTGGTCGGAGCCGTCCGTATTGATCCGGCAAAGTTTGGAACCCCCGTTTTTTTCATGTGTCTGATAAAAGATCACAGAACCGTATACGTTATAGTTCTGGACGTATTCATCCGATAGTATTACCGGTTCTTCCCCGAAGTTGGAAGCCGGGACTTTCTTTAAAGCGTAATTGTCTTCCAAATCCAGATAATAAACAGCGTCGTCCGTAATCTGCGGCATCCAGTAGTTTCCGGTAAGAATTTCAGAAGAGGACATCGTGGAAGTATCCATGCGGTGGATATTGTGGTCGTTTGTATGGCCGCTGTAATACAAATACCGTTCCATGCAGCAGCAGGTGTAGATCGGCTCCGTGGAAATGCGTTCTTTTTCTTTCCCGTCGATCCGCACGCGGTACGCGGTAGTCGCGGTTTCGTCGTCATAATGGAGATAATAAATATAATTTCCGATCAGCGTTGCGTACATACAGGGATCGTCGTCCAGTACTTCCAGACGTTCCCCGTTCAAGTCTGTCCGGCACAGTACATTGTTATTGTACTGCAGGAACGAGAAATCATAAACGGCGTTGGAATTTTCCCGGACAAAATAAATATAATGTTCGTCTACGTTAATAGAACTGACCGCGTCCGTACTGAGTTTTCGTAACGCGCCTCCCTCCGCAGGCATGGAATACAGGCAGTACTGATCGTCCGGATTTGCGAAATATACCGTTCCGTTATATTCGCAGAACAGTCCGTTATTGTAATTGTTTCCGCCGAAATTGCCGTTGACATACCCGTCGTTCATTTTGACGGCCTTGATCTCCAGACGGTAATACAGTGTGGCGGCAACGATGGCGGCGACGATAACGATAAAAATAATAATATTTCGTGCTCTATGCATAATTGGAAACCCCTTCCTTAAAAATCCGCGGGTATTTATACTTGCTATCTTCCAGCAGAACGTAGTATAATATGTAGCGGAATTTTTATGATATAATGATGTTTGGGGTAAAACGGCAGCAGAATAACGGTCTGCCGGCTGTAAGATTTTCCCCTTAAGATCATTATATAACAGGTCGGATAAAATGAAAAGAAAAATAAGCAGAGGAAAGCATATGAAAGAATTGACGGAAATCCGTAAAGAGCTGGATATTGTGGACAGGCAGATCGTGGAGTTATATAAACAGCGAATGGAATTGTCTGACGAAGTGGCGGCTTATAAACAGCAAAGCGGAAAACCTGTTTATGATAAAGAACGGGAAGAAGAAAAATTAAATACCGTAGTTTCACTGTTAGAAGAAGACGGATTACGGAAGAACGGATTAAATAAAGACGGATTACGGCAGGACGCCTTAAACGGTAACAGTTTAAAACAGGGAATCCGGGAACTTTTTGAACAGATTATGTCGATCAGCCGCAAACGGCAGTACCAGATACTGAATTTGGCCCGGACGGATGTAACGGACCGCAGCCTTTGGGTAGAAAAACTGCCGGTCAGCGGGAGAAAGGTTGTATTTCAGGGGACAGACGGTGCTTATTCGCAAGTGGCAATGAAAGAATTTTTTCAGGACCGATGCGAAAGTTTTCATGTAAAAACGTGGCGCGACGCGATGGAAACGCTGGTAAACAACGAGGCGGATTATGCCGTTTTGCCAATTGAAAATACGACGGCGGGCATTGTATCGGAAAATTATGACCTGATCGCGGAATATAACCATTTTATCGTCGGGGAACTGGTCATCAAAGTCGATCACGCCCTGCTAGGAGTAAAAGGTGCTTCCTTAAACGATATCACTTCCGTGCTCAGCCATCCGCAGGCATTGGCACAGTGTTCCCGTTTTCTGGAACAAAACCGGAACTGGAAGAAAGTCAGTATGGAAAATACGGCCGTATCCGCCAGAAAAGTAAAAGAAGAAAATAAAAAGAGCCAGGCGGCGATCGCCAACCGTCTGACCGCCGACATTTACGGACTTGATATCCTGGCGGAAAAAATTGTAAATGTGGATACGAACGAAACGCGTTTTATTATCGTTTCGGCAAAAGAAACCTATGTGGAAAACGGCGATAAGATTAGTATTTGTTTTGAATTGCCGCATGAAAGCGGCAGTTTGTACCATATTTTGTCACACTTTATTTTTAATAACCTGAATATGACAAAAATTGAATCGAGGCCGATTCCGGGAAGAAACTGGGAATATCGGTTTTTTGCCGATTTTGACGGGAATTTGCAGGATTTTGCCGTGAAAAACGCGCTTACCGGTATCCGGAATGAAGCGAGGAATTTTAAACTTTTAGGAAACTATAAGCAGTATGAAAAAAGAAACGGCAGAGGATAGGAAAATAAGAAACCATAAAAAGAAGCGGCAGAGGAAAGAAAAATAAGAAACCGTAAAAAGTGCGGCAGGAGTTAGAAAAATAAGAAACAGCAGGAAAAGGGCGGCAGAGGTGAAAGATAATGATAAAAAATATTCGGGAATTAGTATTGTACACGGATTTTGAATATGGTGATATTTTAAAAGATTTCACATGGATTATGGAAAACTTTGAGGATGCATCGGAACAAAAAACAGAGATAGAAGAACGGTTTTACGACGTCATGCACCGGTTGGTGGAGCTGGCTTCCAGTCATGGTTTTGAAGGGAACTTATGGCACAATTATCTGACGTTTCTGATGGCGAACAATGAAAACGCTTACAGTACGGCGTGTGAATGTAAAGGAGCAATAGAGGGCAGTATTAATAAAATTGCCCGTTTGGATTTTGAAATATTACGGGCTCTGTTTTTGTATGATTTTTCAGGAATGGAACGGGCGCTTCCCTCTCCTTTATATGAAGTGATCTTCGCCTATCAGAATGTAGACGGGAACAGCAAAGTATTTAATAAAAGGATCCGTAACCGGATTTGCGCGTTATCCGTGAAACTGGCAAAAACATCGGATACGGAAGAGTTTATGGATCTGGTGACACAGTTTTATAAAGACTTTGGAGTCGGCGAGATCGGATTACATAAAGCGTTCCGTGTGGAACATCAAAAAGACGGGGTAAAGATCCTGCCGATTACCAATATTGCGCATGTGCATTTGAATGATATCGTCGGTTATGAGATTCCGAAACAAAAGCTGATTGCGAACACGGAAGCGTTTGTCAACGGCAAAGAAGCCAATAACTGCCTGCTGTTCGGCGACGCCGGTACCGGAAAGTCTTCGAGCATCAAAGCGATTGCCAATCAGTATTATGACCGGGGATTGAGGCTGATTGAGATTTATAAGCATCAGTTCCAGGATTTATCCGAAGTGATTGCGCAGATTAAAAACCGGAATTACAAATTTATCATTTATATGGACGACCTGTCCTTTGAAGAATTTGAGATTGAATATAAATATTTGAAAGCCGTAATTGAAGGCGGTTTGGAGAAAAAGCCGGATAACGTGCTTATTTACGCCACTTCCAACCGCAGGCATCTGGTACGGGAGAAATTCAGCGACAAAGAGGAGCGGCGGGACGATCTGCATGCCTCGGATACGGTACAGGAGAAGCTCTCGCTGGTGGCACGGTTCGGGGTGACGATCTTTTTCTGTGCGCCGGATAAAAAAGAATTTCAGAATATTGTAAAGGTGCTGGCAAAAAAACACGGGATTCAAATGCAAGAAAGCAAACTGCTGTTAGAAGCAAACAAATGGGAATTAAGCCACGGCGGGTTGTCCGGCAGGACGGCGCAGCAGTTTATCAATTACCTGCTGGGGACAACAGAGTAGTCTGGCCCAACAGGAAAAACGGCAGTCGGAGCTTACAGTTTGCAGGAAAGAAGCAGCAGTTGGAACAGTCAAAAATTTCAGTTTGTAAAAAGGAAGAGAGCGGATGGAAAAGAAAAAAGAAATAAGCAGGAAGATGCTGTTTTTAGATTTGGACGGTACTTTATTAAACGATCAAAAAGAGGTTACGGAAGGAAATTTTCGGGCGATCGAACGGGCGGTCGATGCCGGGCATATCGTGACGATTACGACCGGCAGGCCGTTAGCCAGCAGTATAGAAATTGCCAGAAACCTGGGATTGGTGAAAGCCGGGTGTTATTTGATCTGTTTTAACGGGGCGTTGATTTATGACTTGGAAAAGAGAAGCATCCTGTCGGAAGAAACGCTGGATGTGCAGTTGGTGGAAATTTTATTTGAAGAAGCGCAAAACGCGGGCATCCATATCCATACTTATTCCCATGAAAAAATACTGGCCCGCGGCGTTACGCCGGAACTGCTGCATTATCAGAAGCTGACAGGAATGGAAGCTGAATTTGACACAGAATACCCAAAGGGGATTAACCCTCCGAATAAAGTGCTGCTCTGTGAATTGGATTCCACGCAAAGGCTGGAAAAATTTCAGGCGGATCACCGTTATCTGGAAAAGGGACGCTGCCAGAGCGCTTTTTCCTGTGAGGAATACCTGGAGTACAATCCGGTTTCCTCTTCCAAAGGAGCGGCGATCAGGAAAATGGCCAAACTGGCCGGCATCGACAGGAAAGATACGATTGCAGTAGGAGATGAAAGAAATGATCTTTCCATGATTCAGGCGGCCGGTATCGGAGTGGCCATGAAAAATGGGCAGCCTCAGGTAAAAGAGGCTGCCGATTATATTACGGAACATGACAATAATGAGGATGCGATTGAAGAGGTGATTGATAAGTTCTGTTTTTAAATGAGTTTTTTTAATTCTGTCAGTAATTCGTAAGGAATTTCCATGTTGCCATAACCGCAACCTAAAGAGATCTGCGGTTTATTGCTGCCGTGGAAATCACTGCCCCCGGAAAGCGCCAGATGTTCTTCTTTGGCGATTTTCCGGAAAAATTTTTCCTCTTCCAAAGAATTGGAAGAATAAATTGCTTCGATACCGTCCAGTCCGGCGGTTTTCCATTCGCGCAATAATTTTCTTAAACTGTGCTCCGGATAGTGATATAGTACCGGGTGTGCCAGAATAGCGATTCCGCCGGCATTTTTGATGAGCCGGACGGCGTCGCAGGTATGCATTTTCTCCCGGTCTACGTAACAGCGGCAGCCGTCGCCAAGGTAGACGGAAAAAACTTCTTTCATATCTTTAACAAATCCATGATGGACGAGATAACGAGCGAAATGAGCCCTTGTCATAACGCAGTCCCCGAAAAAGCTTTTAATTTTTTTCTCTGTAATATCAAAACCCTCTTTTTGCAGGAGCGTGATCATTTTTCGGTTGCGGTCATCACGGGAACGCACAAAATTGTCCAGCGCCTCCAGCAGCATTTTGTTACCGGCATCAATATAAAGACCGATAACATGCAGTTCTTTTCCCTGATAATCAGTAGACAATTCAATACCCGGCACAAACTCAACGCCGGCATTTACAGCAGCCTCTGAGGCTTCGGCAATCCCGCTTACAGAATCATGGTCTGTGAGGGCAATTGCCGAAAGCCGGCTTTTTTTTGCAAGCGAAATTAACTCTGACGGTGATAATGTACCGTCGGATGCGGTAGAATGAGTATGTAAATCAATTCCGAATTTCATAATAACTCCTTTCCGGATGTACGGTATCTTTCTGTTCGGTGTGAAAATGCTGCACACTGGTTTAGTTTAACATAAAACGAAAAAAAATGCAGAAAATTTTGCTGGTAAAAATTACAAAAATTCCAAATAAACCCAGAATAATATTTAAAAAATGTATAAAAATAATGAATGATATATAATAAAAAATGTATAAATTATAAAATATTAAGAAATTTTTTGTCAAAAAAAGATGTCAAGCTGTAAAAATGTAGAAATAAAGTCAATATTATTATTCCTATTTATGCTATCGGAAAATGGGTGTATACTAAATATACAGTTAACGGATAGTGATGAAACAGGGAAAACATTTCAGGTTCCCGGTTTCGGACATAACGACAGAAAGGAGATGCAATTATGTTCAAAAAATTTACAAATGGCTGTGTGAAGCTGGTACAGAGGTTTTTGCCGGACGCTTTTGTTTTCTGTATCATATTAACGATCATCGTATTTATTGTAGCCATCCCGGTAACGGGTATGAATCCGATCGAAGTGGCGACGGCGTGGGGGGACGGCGTATGGAATCTTTTGGCGTTTTCAATGCAGATGGCGTTGGTACTGGTATTGGGAAGCGCGCTCGCCAATGCGCCTGCCATAAAAAATATTATTGTGAAACTTGCAGGCGTGCCGAAAAAGCCGGCGGCAGCAATTGCTTTTGTTACTGTAATTTCAGCGATCTGCTGTTTTATTAACTGGGGATTCGGCCTGATTATCGGAGCGCTTCTTGCGAAAGAGGTGGCAAAAAAACTGAAAGGGGTAGACTATCGTTTGATCATTGCAGCGGCTTATTCCGGATTTGTGATCTGGCATTCCGGTATTTCCGGTTCCATTCCGCTGGGTATGACGGCGCTGGCAGAAGACGGTGCGATAGCAAATACCGGCGGGGCTGTGACGGAAATTGTTCCGACTTCCCACACGATATTTTCAGCCTGGAATTTGATTATGGTGGCGGCGGTTGTCGTTGTGATTGCAATTGTAAATGCAAAAATGCATCCAAATCCGAAAGATGTTATATCGATTGATCCGAAACTTCTGGAAGAGGAAAAAACAGAGATTCCAAAGGCAGTGACGCCGGCGGAGAAGCTGGAGAACAGTATGGTTCTGTCTTATATTGTTGTAGTCCTTGGAGTCGTTTTCCTGATTTATTATTTTATAAATGCAGGCTCTGTCCTGAATGCACTGTCTTTAAATATTGTAAACCTTATCTTTCTGGTTCTGGGTATTGCATTCCATAAGACGCCGATCGGTTATGTTCGCGCCATTATGTCATCGGCAGAGAGCGCGGGCGGAATTATTTTGCAGTTCCCGTTCTATGCAGGAATCCAGGGTATGATGGTAACGACAGGACCGACCGGCATTTCACTTGCGGGGGCGATCAGCAATGCGTTCGTAAGTATTTCAACGACGCGGACATTCCCGGTACTGTGCTATCTGGCAGCCGGAATCGTAAACTTCTTCGTACCGTCCGGCGGCGGGCAATGGGCAGTTCAGGGACCGATCATGATGCCGGCCGGACTTCAGCTCGGCGTCAGCCCGGCAGTCACTGCTATGGGTATTGCCTGGGGAGATGCGTGGACGAATATGCTGCAGCCGTTCTGGGCATTGCCGGCGCTCGGTATCGCAGGACTGGGGGCAAGGGATATTATGGGATATTGCGCGATTATTTTGATTGTATCCGGTATTATCACTACGCTCGGGTTCCTGTTTCTTGTACCGTTGTTGGCATAGCCATGCATGTTTGAGAGGTAAGTATTATGAAAAATGTAACCATCATCAGCCATTTAACTCCGGAAGAATGGAAGAAGTCCTGGCAGGATAAGGTGGTGGAAGATACCAGGGAAAACATGCGTGCCTGTCAGCAGAAAACCTGTTTCTGGGGACATTTTAGCGGCAATCATGATTTCACGATCTGCCACCATAAAGAATTTGAAATGAAAGGAATGAGCCTTGGAATGTATTTTAACGGTCACCTGGAAAAAGACAAAAAAGGCTGCCGTATTACAGGAAAATTTGGAAAGAAACTTTCCGCCAACATTTTTCTGGCTATGGGATTGGTGTTATGTATTGTTGCGATGTTTGGCGCTGCGGTCAGAGGGGATCACGAAGTTTCTATTGTTTCCTCTATACTGTTTTTGATTTTTCTGCTTTGCTACCTGATCAAACCGCGGAAAGGACAGCAGAGGCTTTTGGAACATATGGAAAAGATTTCTTTTGACAACTCGTTTCATAAAAAAAGACCGGCAAAAAAGCCAGGGAAAATATAGTTCTCTACAGTGGGAAACAGATACGAGTGAAGCCGTCTGTTTCCCATGTTTGTTATAATAGTATATTTTCGGTAAATAGCTGTCATAATCATTGACTTTTGACGCCGGAAAGAGTTATATGTTAAGATAGTAAGGAAAAGAAACTTAAAAAATCAGGAGATATGGCGATGGGAAAGATTCTTGGAATAGCAATACAAAATTATGGGACATTGAAAAACGTCAAAATGGGAAAACTATTCAGTGATCAGAGGGGAAATGAACTGGATAATATGGTAGCGATTATCGGGCCGAGCGGAAATGGGAAAAGCACGCTGGCAGATGCATTTGGATTTCTTTCGGATTGTATCGCTATGGATGTGGAAAGCGCTTGTGATGCAAATAACAGAGGCGGGTTTGATCAATTGATTTCACAGGGGAATGACGAGCGGATTCATTTTGAAATTTACTATAAAGAGAATAATAGTTCCAGACCGATCACGTATGAACTTACCATTGGTAAAGATAAAACGGACAGGCCCTGTGTAATGGAAGAACGTCTAAGACAAAGGAGGCCGAACCAGAAACGGGGATGGCCATTGTCCTTTTTACAGTTGGTGGACGGAAAAGGCTACGCATTTGAAGGAAGCGACGGCGGACAGGATGAAGACGGAATGGATGACGGTAAAAAAGTACTGGTAGAACTTTCGGATACAAGGAAATTAGGAATCGTTACTCTGGGAGCAATGAAACAGTATTCCAGAATAGAACAATTTCTGTCTTTTTTACGAAGCTGGTATTTGTGCTATTTTTCACCTGATGCGGCACGGCAGGTCCAATCCTCAGCACCTGCGCAGTATTTGAACCGTACAGGAAGTAATATAAATAATGTTGCCCAGTTTATGTACAGAGAGAATCCGCATGGTTTTAAAAAAATATTGGAAACCATACAGTCCAAAATTCCGAATATTACCAGGATTGAACCGATGAAACTTAAAAACGGACAAATGGTATTGGAGTTCTGGCAAAAAGGATTTGAGGAACCTTTTTTTTCTCAGCGTATGTCAGACGGAACTTTGAAATTATTTGCTTACTATCTTCTGCTTCATGAAAAAAGTCCTCGCCAGTTAGTTTTCGTGGAAGAACCGGAAAACGGACTGTATCATCAATATCTTGCTAATCTGGCACTCGAGATGAAAAAAAATGTCGGCATGGGATATTCCAGACAGTTGTTTGTGACAACGCACAGCCCGTTTTTTGTAAATGCGCTGTCACCGGAACAGGTTTGGGTATTGGAAAAGGATAGTGATGGTTTTTCAACAGTGAAACAGGCTTCTGCCTATGACTTTGTAAGCAGTTTAGTAGAGGAAGGTGCAACAATTGGAGATTTGTGGTATAGCCAGTATTTTGGATAGCAGGAGAGAAAAATAAAATGCATTTTCAATTTTTAATAGAAGACCGCTCAAGCGGGATTTTGATAGAAGAAATTATGGCGAAAATTATGAATCAGCATCCTGAAGTGACATATAACTGTAAGTCATTCAGAGGTATTGGAGGATTTACCAGAAAAAATACTGTAAAAGAAACGAGAACTGGAAAACTGCTGAATGATCTGGCAACATATCTTCGGGGATTTAATAAGAGCCTGCAGGGATGTCCCGCAGTGATTGTAGTTGTAGCTGATAACGATACCAGAGATACGGAAGAGTTTAAAAAACAGCTTCAGGGAGTTGCAACTTTGAATCTGATAACGCTGGATCATGTCTTTTGTATTGCAGTGGAGGAAGTGGAAGCATGGCTTTTAGGGGATGAGAAAGCGCTGATGAAAGCGTATCCTGCGGCCAGGTTATCCGAACTCGGCTCATATGCACAGGACAGTATTTGCGGAACGTGGGAAAAATTGGCGGATGTCGTATATCCCGGAGGTTATAAAAAATTAAAAAAAGACTGTCCGACATATTTGGAAGTAGGAGCATTTAAATGTGAATGGGCAGGAAAAATAGGAAAACATATGAGATTTTCAGATAATAAATCTCCAAGTTTCCGCTTTTTTATTAATGAAATTTATAAACGAATAGAAACTGCGGATATCGCAGTGGAATAAAAACGAGTATCATGTCATTGGAATGAGAGATGTTACATAAAATGATAGAATTTTTTATTCGAAAAAATGTGTTTGACATGAGAAGAAATGTATGGTATCATATTATAGTTGTTAGAGAACAAGTAGAGTATCCACTCTCACCATAGCATAATTGCGTGACTATGGTTAATATCAGAAAACAGCGTGTATTTGACGTTGAATTTGATTTCGTGGATAGTCTGCCTATCCACTTTTTTTATGGAGGTGTAAATCATTAGCGATTTATTTATTAATGAACAGATTAGAGACAAAGAGGTTCGTCTGATAGGAGAAGACGGAGAGCAGCTTGGCATTATGCCTGCGAGGGAAGCTTTGAAGAAAGCGGAAGAAGCAGGGCTTGATTTGGTAAAAATTGCGCCGACAGCAAAACCGCCGGTATGCAAAATCATTGATTACGGAAAATACCGTTATGAAATGGCCCGAAAAGAAAAAGAAGCCCGCAAGAAGCAGAAGACCGTGGATATCAAGGAAATCCGTTTATCTCCAAATATTGATACCAATGATCTGAACACCAAAATAAATGCGGCCAGAAAATTTTTGACAAAAGGAGATAAAGTGAAAATTACTTTAAGGTTCCGCGGCAGGGAAATGGCGCATATGCAGAACAGCAAGCACATTTTGTTTGATATTGCGGAGAATTTGTCGGATATTGCCGTTGTGGAGAAAGCGCCGAAGTTAGAAGGCAGAAGCATGATGATGGTGCTGGCAGAAAAACGATAATGGATTTTGAGGAGGAATAAAAATGCCAAAGGTTAAAACAAAAAGAGCAGCAGCGAAACGTTTCAAAAAGACAGGTACCGGTAAATTAATCAGAAATAAAGCTTATAAAAGCCATATTTTAACTAAGAAAACAAGGAAAAAGAAAAGAGATTTAAGAAAACAGACAGTAGTAGACGCTTCTAATGTAAAGAACATGAAGAAGGTTTTACCATATTTATAGGATGTTTGAGTTAAGGAGGAATCATAGCCATGGCAAGAGTAAAAGGCGGATTAGGCGCTAAAAAAAGACATAAAAGAGTATTAAAATTAGCGAAAGGATACAGAGGGGCACGTTCCAAACAGTATCGTATTGCAAAACAGTCCGTAATGAGAGCTTTGACAAGTTCTTATTCCGGAAGAAAAGAAAGAAAAAGACAGTTCAGACGTTTATGGATTGCCAGAATCAATGCGGCGGCAAGAATGAACGGCCTGTCCTACAGCAAATTTATGTATGGCCTGAAACTGGCGGATGTAGAAATTAACCGTAAAATTTTAGCGGATATGGCAGTGAATGACGCGGAAGGATTTACGACGTTGGCAGAACTGGCAAAAAATAAGATCGCATAGTAATTGTATAGTATATGAAAAATAAACAGCTCTTTTTTGGTAAAAATGATAAGGAATGGTTTTTATCAAAAAAGGGCGTTTTTTATAGTTTATTCAGTTGACAGAAAATAAAAGGAAACTTATAATCAGTTTGTAAAAGTTTAAGCATCCTAGGAGGGAAAAAACATGGCGATATTAGTAACCGGAGGAGCCGGGTTCATTGGCAGCCACACCTGTGTGGAATTGCTCAATACAGGTTATGAGGTAGTGGTATTGGACAACTTAAGCAATGCAAGCGAGGAGTCCTTACAAAGAGTGGAAGAGATCACAGGAAAAAAAGTTATCTTTTATAAAGGTGATATCCGTGACCGAGAAATATTAAATAAACTTTTTACAAACGAAAAAATCACGTCGTGTATTCATTTTGCCGGGTTGAAAGCGGTAGGGGAATCAGTGGAAAAGCCTTGGGAGTATTATGAGAATAATATTTCCGGAACTTTGGTTTTGCTGGAACAAATGAAAAAATTTAATGTAAAGAATATTATTTTTTCTTCTTCTGCAACCGTATATGGCAATCCGCAATTTGTACCGATTACGGAAGAGTGCCCGAAAGGAACCTGCACCAACCCGTATGGCTGGACAAAGTCTATGTTGGAACAGATCCTGACGGATATCCAGTATGCGGATCCGGAATGGAACGTGATTCTGCTTCGTTATTTTAACCCGATCGGGGCGCATAAAAGCGGACGGATTGGAGAAAACCCGAACGGTATCCCGAATAACCTGATGCCGTATATTACGCAGGTGGCGGTAGGAAAATTAAAAGAACTCGGCGTATTCGGAAATGATTACGATACCCCGGACGGAACGGGGGTGCGGGATTATATCCATGTTGTGGATTTAGCGAACGGACATGTGAAAGCAATTAAAAAACTGGAAGAAAACTGCGGGCTTCAGATTTACAACCTGGGGACAGGGTGCGGTTACAGCGTATTGGATATCGTCCATAATTTTGAAAAAGCGACAGGAGTAAAGATTCCGTACCGGATCAAGCCGCGCCGCGCCGGGGATATTGCAACCTGTTATGCAGACGCTGCAAAAGCAAAAAAAGAATTAGGCTGGGAAGCAGAATACGGTATTTTGGAAATGTGTGAAGATTCCTGGAGATGGCAGAAAAATAATCCGAACGGATATGCAGATTAACAGGAAGTAAGGCAAGGATTAAAACTATCAAATTAAATTGTTGTTTAAGAAACAGAGATTAAGAAGAAACAGAAATTAGAAGACAAGAAAATAATGAAATGGAAAAACAGCATGCAAATCTCAAAAGAGAGCATGCTGTTTTCGATGAAAAATGAATGTATAAATTTATGTGTAATGAACAGCTCGTAGGGGACTCGAACCCCTGTTTTCGCCGTGAGAGGGCGACGTCTTAACCTCTTGACCAACGAGCCTTAAGTTCTCACATCGACTATCATATCATATATGTGGTGGGAAATGCAAGCTTTTTTTGATTTTTGAAATAAAAAAAAGTGACAGTTTACACCCACGCCCCTTAAACAAGCGCTTAAAATTATAAAGAGCAACAGTTCAGTCCACGCCCCTTAAACAAGCGCTTAAAATTATAAAGAGCAACAGTTCAGCCCACGCCCCTTAAACAAGCCACAGACCGCCTGCAAAAGCAGGCTATCCGCTGCTTACAGCAGCTCCTGTCTGAGGCTTAAGGGGCGTTCCGCTCATTGCCGTCATTATGTGCTTATTCATGCAAGCATGATTCGCCCATAATTTTGGCAATGGCTGAACTGTTGTTAAAAATATTTCGTTAAGTTCAGTTCCGGCAGTTTCAGATAATTTTTCGTGCATAAGCAGGCACCGCCCAGCAGGGGAGCCTGATCGCGCAGCATAGACGGGAGCAGGATGCAGTAGTGTTTCATCTGGTTTTGCAGTCCGGCCCGGATGCGTTCCAAAGATTCCGGAAGTTTTGCGGTAAGAAATGAGTTTATCACTATGACTTCCGGATTAAACATATTTAAAATATTATTGACACATATCGTCATATAGGTTTCAAACTGATTGAGAATAGCCAGCGCTGCAGGATCTGACTGACGGCACGCTTCCAGAAAAGTATTGCGGTCACATTCTGAAAGTCCCTTAATATGGCAGAAATCTTTTAAAACAGCCTGTTCGGAAGCATATTGTTCCAGGCAGCCGTAGTTTCCGCACGGACACGGCCTGCCGTTTATTTCTACGATGGAATGGCCGAGTTCTCCGGATTTCCCGTTAAATCCCGTAAAAAGTTCATTGTCAATGAGGATGCCCATACCGATACCGGAGTGGACGCTGACAAAAATAATGCTGTTGCTGTGGGAACAGAAAGTATGTTCACCGATGGCAGACAGATTGGCTTCGTTTTCAATATAGACCGGAACCTGAAATGCTTTGGAAAGAGTATCGTAAAACGGCAGTCCCTCATAAGGAGAATAGGTGCAGAACGTTACTTCGTTTTGAAACGTCGTGCCGTGGATTGCAAGGCTGATGCCGCATAAATGACCGGGAAAGGCATGATACGATGCGGCATTTTCCAAAATCCGGACCAGATGATCCAGAATCTCTTCCCGTCCGAAATGGTTTTGGACGGTGTAAAACATTTTTTCCTGTCCCAGAAGATCGGTGCATAAAACGATGATCGTATCAGGCCCCAAATCTATGCTCACAGTATAAGCATGGTTCTGATTAAAATGGTAAAGGACGGCTTTCCGGCCGGTTTTAGACGGCGCAAAACCGGTTTCGGCTATCAGTCCCTGTTGTTTTAAATCTTCGGTAATAGCGGAAACGGTGGCTCTGGTCAGTCCCAGTTTTTTGGATATGTCAGCACGGGAAATGCTACATTCCTGTATGATTAATGACAATACCAAACCGCTGTTGATATCCCTCATTAGTTCATTGCTGCCTGTTTTCATACTGCCTCCCTGATTTTATTTTGATGTTAACGCATGGATGTCCTGATTTTTTCTGGCAGGAACAATTATAGCACAGGCATACCAGGAAAGCAATTACGGCCGGAAAGCGTGATTTTTTGGAAAAAAACAATATTTTCCAGAGCTGTTTTGACAATTTGGAGAATATTTGTTTATTCTCTAAACAAATTGCTTGACCTGAATATACCAGCATGTTATAGTGGAGATAAGAAAAAATTTTATGAAACAAGGAGGGGTTGTATTGTTATACATAGGTGTTGATTTGGGGACTTCGGCTATTAAAATGATCCTGATGGATCAAAAAGGACAGATACATAAGACAGTGTCGAAAGAATATCCTCTGTATTTTCCGCATCCGGGCTGGTCGGAGCAAAATCCGGAAGACTGGTACAGCAGCTTACAAGACGGGCTGAAAGAATTAACGTCAGAATGTGAAACGGCGCAGATTGCAGGAATCGGCATTGGCGGACAGATGCACGGACTGGTGATTCTGGATGAAGACGACAAGGTGATCCGTCCGGCTATTTTATGGAATGACGGACGGACGGCGAAAGAAACGGATTATCTGAATCAGGAGATCGGAAAAGACAAGCTGGCCGGATATGTTGCCAATATTGCTTTTGCGGGATTTACTGCACCGAAAATTTTGTGGGTAAAGGAAAATGAACCGGAGAATTTTAAAAGAATAAAGAAGATCATGCTTCCGAAAGATTATCTGGTTTACCGGATGACCGGAAGTTTCTGTACGGATGTTTCGGATGCGTCCGGTATGCTTTTGATGGATGTAGAGAACAGATGCTGGTCGCAGGAAATGATTGAAATCTGCGGAATCCGCAAAGAACAGCTTCCGGAAATCCATGAAAGCTTCGACGTTGTCGGCGTTGTGAAACCGGAACTTGCTTCCGGGTTTGGATTTTCGGAATCGGTTCGCGTTGTTGCCGGAGCCGGAGATAATGCGGCGGCAGCGGTAGGCACAGGCGTTGTCGGTGACGGAATGTGTAATATTTCTCTGGGAACGAGCGGAACTATTTTTATATCCAGCGAAAAATTTTGTATGGATGAAAACAATGCGCTCCATGCGTTTGGCCATGCAGATGGCAGGTACCATCTGATGGGATGTATGCTCAGCGCGGCCTCCTGTTACAAATGGTGGCTGGAAAATATTCTGAAATCCGATGAGTTTGCGGAGGAGCAGTCGGCAATCTGCAAGCAGGGGAAAAATCAGGTGTTCTTCCTGCCTTATCTGATGGGCGAGCGTTCTCCGCATAACGATCCTGCGGCAAGAGGAACGTTTATCGGAATGACGATGGATACGAAACGGGAAGATCTGACGCAGGCAGTTTTGGAAGGAGTGTCGTTTGGTCTGCGTGATTCTTTTGAAGTGGCAAAAGATCTGGGGATTAAAATAGAGCGTACAAAAATATGCGGCGGTGGTGCCAAAAGTCCGCTCTGGAAACAGATGATCGCAGATATTTTCAATATCAAAGTGGACGTAGTGGCCTGCGAAGAAGGCCCGAGCTACGGCGGAGCCATTTTGGCGGCAGTCGGCTGCGGAGAGTATGCTGACGTCAAAGAAGCGGCGGACGCCATTGTAAAAGTTGTGGAAACGATAGAGCCGAATGAGGAAACGGCTGCGTTATATGAACAGAAATACCAACAGTTCCGGCAGATTTATCCGACGGTAAAAAATCTGTTCCCGAAACTGCAATAAAAAAGGAGAAAGAGAAGGAGAAGAATGATGGAGAATATTCCAAAAATAAAAATCGGCGTAGTAGCGGTAAGCAGGGATTGTTTCCCGGAATCACTTTCTGTAAACAGAAGAAAGGCGTTATTGAAAGCGTACAAAGAAAAGTATAATGCAGACGAGATTTACGAATGTCCTGTTTGTATCGTCGAGAGCGAAATCGATATGGTAAACGCGCTGGAAGATATCAAAAGAGCAGGCTGTGACGCATTGTGCGTATATCTTGGCAATTTCGGGCCGGAAATTGCGGAAACTTTGCTTATAAAACATTTTGATGGTCCGGCAATGGTAGTTGCTGCAGCGGAAGAAACGCAGGACAATTTAATACAGGGACGCGGGGACGCATTTTGCGGCATGTTAAACGCCAGCTACAATCTGGCGCTTCGCAATGCAAAAGCGTATATTCCGGAATATCCGATCGGGACTTATGAAGAAGTAGCGGATATGATACATGAATTTCTTCCGGTGGCGAAAGCTGTGGTTGCATTATCTGAGTTAAAAATTATCAGCTTTGGCCCGCGCCCGCTTAATTTCATGGCATGCAATGCCCCGATCAAGCAGCTTTTTAATCTGGGAGTGGAGATCGAAGAAAATTCGGAACTGGATTTATTCGAATCGTTCAACAAGCATAAAGACGATCCAAGGATACCGGATAAAGTAAAAGAAATGGAAGAAGAACTGGGCGACGGAAACCAGAAGCCGGAGATCTTAAGCAAACTGGCGCAGTATGAACTGACCTTGCTCGACTGGGTGAATGAGCACAGAGGTTATCGGAAGTATGTGGCGGTCGCCGGAAAATGCTGGCCTGCGTTCCAGACACAATTCGGGTTTGTGCCTTGTTATGTAAATTCCAGGCTGACGGGGATGGGAATCCCGGTTTCCTGTGAAGTGGACATTTACGGGTGTTTAAGCGAGTTTATCGGAACCGTGATTTCGGAAGACGCCGTTACGCTGTTGGATATTAACAATAATGTTCCGGCGGATATGTACAGGCAGAGCATTGAGGGGAAATTCCCATATACACACAAAGATACTTTTATGGGATTCCACTGCGGAAATACCACTTCAAAGAAACTGAGTTCCTGTGCCATGAAATATCAGCTTATCATGGCAAGAAGCCTGCCGGAAGAGGTGACGCAGGGAACGCTGGAAGGAGATATTGTGCCGGGGAATATTACGTTTTACCGTCTTCAGAGTACTGCGGACAACAAACTCCGTGCTTATATTGCGGAAGGGGAAGTGCTTCCGGTAGCGACAAAATCTTTCGGAGGGATCGGCGTGTTTGCAATACCGGAGATGGGACGTTTTTACCGTCATGTCCTTGTTGAGAAAAACTATCCGCATCATGGCGCAGTAGCGTTTGGGCATTTCGGGAAAACTCTGTTTGAAGTATTCAAATATATCGGCGTAGAACTGGATGAAATTGATTTTAACCATCCTAAGGGAATGCTCTATCCATCGGAAAATCCGTTTGCATAAAGGAGCGAAATTAAAAAGCAAAAAGCCTGTACTCCGGCTGGAAATAAGGGGTTACAGGTTTTTGTGATATGTGTATAAAGCAGGGTATGGGTATAGGAAAGATACATTCGGCGTATTTGCATAAATAATGTGGAATAATAAAAAAACCGTTATGGAAAATTCATAGCGGTTTTTTAAAATAACATATTTGTCATTGTATAATATCACAATTGTCCGGGTGTGGGCATGGTTTTATGTTAGCATGGTTTATAAGAAACAAGCGTACGGAAATTGAAAGCGGAAAGATTATATTATTATAAATTTCAGGAGGGAAAAGAAACTATGTCGCAGTTTAAATTTTCAGTAGGGCCGTGGAACGTACATTCAGGGGCAGATTCTTACGGACCGGAAACCAGGCCGGAAATTGACTTTGAAGAAAAAGTGAAGAAGTTTGCCGAAATGGGATTTTCGGCGATTCAGTTCCATGATGATGACGCGGTGCCGAATATTAACGATTACACCGAAGAAGAGATCAAAGAGAAGGCAAGAGAGCTGAAAAAACTGCTGGATAAATACGGGCTGGCAGCAGAATTTGTAGCTCCAAGGCTCTGGATGGACGAGCATACCGCAGACGGCGGGTTTATGAGCACTTCCGAAAAAGACCGGGAGTACGCGATGTGGAGAGCGTACCGTTCGATCGACATTGCCAACGAGCTGGGATGCGATATGGTAGTGTTGTGGCTGGCAAGGGAAGGGACGCTTTGCGCGGAATCTAAATCACCGGTATGGGCAACGAAAATGCTGATCGAAGCGATCAATAAAATGTTGGAATATGATAAAAAGATCCGTATTTGTATCGAACCGAAGCCAAATGAACCGATTGACCGCAGCATATGCGGAACTATGGGACATGTCATGGCGGTTTCTGCGGCGACAATCGATCCGTCGCGTGTCGGCGGCAACTTAGAGAGTGCGCACGCGATTCTGGCAGGCCTGGATCCGGCGCATGAGATCGGCTTTGCGCTGGCAATGGGGAAACTGATGACCGTGCATTTAAACGACCAGAACGGCGTTAAATTTGACCAGGATAAATCTTTCGGCGTGGAGAACCTGCGCGCGGCTTTTAACCAGGTAAAAGTATTAAAAGAAAACGGATACGGTTCGAACGGGGAATATGTCGGACTGGACGTAAAAGCAATGCGTACGACAAGACCGGAAGACAGCTACAAACATCTGGAGAACAGCCTGAAGATCTTTCAGGCGCTGGAAGAAAAAGCAGACCGCTTTGACTATGACTTCCAGAAAAAGTGTGTGGAAAACCGTGATTTTGAGGGACTTGAGATGTATGTTATGAATCTGCTTATGGGAATTGAGTGAGAATCTGCATAACGGTATTCCGAGAAAGGGCGAGGATACTGTCTTTATGTAAAGGAGGGGTAAAGTGGCAGAAGAAATTATTCGGTTGTCAAATGTTTCAAAGACTTTTCCCGGGGTAAAAGCCCTGCAGAATATCAACTTTGTATTAGAACCCGGTACGGTGCATTGTATCTGCGGTGAAAACGGAGCCGGCAAATCAACGTTGATCAAAATACTGTCCGGCGCCTATCAGCCGGATAAGGGAGGGGAAATTTCTTTTAACGGAAATCCTGTAAAACTGGACCCTTCCTCCGCTATGGACCTGGGAATCCAGACGATTTACCAGGAACACAATGTATTTGATACGCTGAGCATTACGGAAAACATATTTGCCGGAATGGAAATTACGAAATTCGGCATTATGCAGAAGAAAGTGATGACGGAAAAAACCAGAAATGTATTGGAATATCTGCATAGCCATTTAAAGCCGGATGATATCGTAGGGAACCTGACGTCGGGCGAGAAGAAAATCGTGGAAATTGCAAAAGCGCTTGCGTTTGACTGTAAAATGATTATTCTGGATGAACCGACCGCGTCCTTTTCGGCGAAAGAAATCGACAATCTGCTGGATATCGTCAAAAAGATTAAAAAGCAGGGGATTGGCATCGTTTATATTTCCCATCACCTGGACGAAGTATTCCGGATTGCCGATTATATAACGGTGCTCCGCGACGGAATTTATATTAAGACTGTCGGAGTAAACGATATCGACGAACCGCAGCTGGTACGAGATATGGTCGGGAGAGACGCCTCCGCGTTTTATACCCGCGAATACTATCCGACCGGGAAAACGGTACTGGAAGTAAAGAATCTGACCGGAAACGGCGTAAAGAACGTTTCTTTCGAGCTGAAACAGGGCGAGATCCTTGGGTTTGCCGGTATGGTCGGGGCAGGGCGGAGCGAACTGATGGACCTGTTGTTCGGCGGAGCAAAGAAGCTGACGGGAGAAATCAAAATACATGGCAAAACGGTGGATTACAAAACGCCGGGCGACGCCATAAAGAACAATATGTGTTATATTACGGAAGACCGGCAGCATACGGGACTCTTTCTGGAACATACGATTGCAAGAAATACAATCATTGCAAATATGTCCAAGGAAAAAAAGAAGCTGATTAATCCTGTACAGGAGATGAAAGTCGGTAACGAATATATTACAAAACTGACGAGGGTGTCGCAAAATCATCAAATGAGATGGTTGAGCGATACTCTTGCTCTATATATAGAAAAATCTGGAAAGAATCCCTTGATTTGTGGATCTTTTCC
>JAAWJJ010000038.1 GCA_022796875.1 Eubacterium sp.
ACTGCCCTTGTGCAGGAAAATGAGAGGCTCTTACTTCCGCCGTATTTATGCAGCAATTTGGGGACAGGGATGTCCCCAAAAGTCCGAGTGCGCCCGGACGGCGCATCGAGGGCGGTTGCGTCAGAAACCGTAAAATATTCCGGCGGGATTAGAGCTTCCATTTGACGGAACAGGAAGAACAGCATATTTTGTGCAGGCTGCCGTCCGAAATCAGGAAGTAAATGTTCTGATAATACTTTTTATATCACCATATTGCAGAAATTTCAGATAAAGCTTTTTTGCAAAAAAACCTTTTTACTGCCGCCGCTTTTCCCCACTCTGTGAAAAACACACCAAAACGAATACCCCGACAGATCACTGCGGGGTATTGACTCATTTCTTATCGTTGTTTTCATTCTTCCGATTAATCTTCCTGCGGAATAATCTCTTTCTTATTATAAGAGCCGCAAGCTTTGCATACTCTATGAGGCATCATTAATTCACCACATTTGCTGCATCTTACTAATGTAGGAGCGCTCATTTTCCAATTTGCTCTTCTTCTATCTCTTCTGCCTTTGGAAGATTTATTTTTTGGACAAATAGACATCAGGTTACACCTCCTTATATTTGTTAAATATATCTTGAATCGCTGCCATTCTCGGGTCAGGCACCGTCTGATCACAGCCGCAGGCCTGGTTATTCAGGTTTGCACCACATTTTTTGCAAATCCCTCTGCAATCATCTTTACACAGCACCTTTGCCGGCCAGTGAACCAACATTTCCTTACGGACAAGCCTGTCTGTATCCAGCTTTGTACCCATCATGCAACTTTCCGCTTCCATATCTTCCGCTTTGACACCGCCGTTTCCGTCTAACTCAAGTTCCTCCTGGATTTCCAAATGAAACTCATACGGAACCTCTTCCAGACAACGGTCACATGGGATGGAAACGCTTACCTCTACGCTGCATTGAATCTGTAAGGCTTTGTTCCCTACATTTATAATATGAAGCGTAAACGGTTTGTGCTTCGTGACAGGGAAGCTGCCCATTGCAGATTCAAAAGCGCTCATTTCCAAACAGGCTTCCTGATATATTTCCTTATTTTCACAAGATAAAATATCATTTAAATCCAAAATCACAGTTTTCTCCTATCTCACAATCACACGTACCAAACAAGTATACTTGTCTTTTCCCTATTTGTCAACGGTTATTTTCGTCTTTCCAGGGCAGATTTTCATTCATTCTTTTCACATTATTTTTACCGATTACAAACTGCACCATCCAGATAATCACAAAGATCAAAGCAAATATTGCAAAATATCTGAAAACTCCCGGAACGCTGTGTTCCATCCAATAATTTATCCATGCGACCGGCACCATAATTACAGATATAATGATAAAATATATTCCGGTCTGTTTTACAAGGCTCCAATGTTCGATCTCCCAAATCACGGAAGATGCCGCAAAACCGACACCCAAAAATCCGCAGAGCAGCGCCTGCAGCAAAACGGCATAAATTTCATTTCCCATAATGGAAATAAGGTCCGGCACACACGGGGAATAATATCCGCCTGCCCAAATCAGGGAAATAATAATAGTAATAAAGTATCCGATTGCAACCCCGATCGGGAAACCCAGCATACCCCTTAACAATATTTTTCTTTTCATCTTCATTCCTCCTCACATTCCCAACAGTTTTTTCACCTTTGAAACATAACGTCTTGAAACATACGTAGTAGCGCCATTGGACAGTTTCACATAAATGGTGCCCGCCAGATTCAGATCAAAGTGACTGACTTTTTTCAAATTGATAATTTCCGAATTGGAAATCCGGACAAAATCCCGCGTATTCAGCCTCTTTTCTATCTCATACAACCGCAAACGCAGGACGTATTCCCCTTTGTCCGTTACCGCAAATACTTTTCCGGAAGCGGCATAGACCCGGATCAGTTCCTCCTCTTCCAACACTTCAACCTTCCCGTCTTTACTGCCGGAAATAATCTGAGGAACATCATCGGATATTTTTTTTACAATCTCATGGACCTCTTCCGTCATGGACGCAGTCAGAATCACGACTTTCGGTTCCGTACAGGCACTGTTGATTTTAATTTCCACCTGCATAAAAATCACCTGCTCTTTCTTTCTGCCCCATTATAGGAAAAATGGCTTTCGCTTTCAACCGATTTTCGACGGTCGGTCGGTTTCCGCATATAAGTGGTATGCAGTATTCGGTCGGTTTGTTATTTCAGACATGCAATCATTCCGTTATAATTTTTCTGTACGCTGTCCTTGATCACCCCGTAATGCAGAAATTTTTCCAAAGCTTTTACTCCGCACTCATCTGTTTCATCAATATCGTAAATATGTTTTACAAATCCGATCACGGCCGGCAATACGTATTGATTGGCAGTGTCCTGCCGGTTTTTTACCTTAAGCAGCCATTCGTTCGCACAATCCGCATAAAACAAAACGTCGTCTTTATCATTTACAAAACTGAGGGCAGCCAAAGCCGCCGCCTGAATTTCCCTGTCCGACAGTTCCTGTCCGTACATAAAATCCGTATTCCGGAAATCTTCTACAAACGCTTCTGTTTCCTGATCTGCTTCTGTTCCCTGATCTGCGGCATTTTCATTGCTGAAATAGTCCTGCATCAGCGTCGTCAGCAACTGAATCTTTGCAGTAATTAATTTTTTATCCTTAGTTCCGCCTTCTTTTTCCAGCAGATCATAAGTCGTTCCGTTCACTTCTTTCTTATGAAGTTTTGTCATTAAATCCGTCATAAATTCCGGAAATCCTGCATCCTCTACGCCAAGCTTTGTAAACCGGTCAAATACTGCCAGCCAGACGGAAATGTCTTTCAAAACAAACAGGCTGCGAAATCTGTCTTCACATACTTTTTCTATTCTTGACGCATAGCTTAACACCCTGTCATACTCTTTTTCAGAAGAATGTTGGTTTAAAAAAATACTCATCTGTTTCGGCTGCTTTTTCCATTTATCCAAATGATAGATTGTCATCACAGACTCGCAGACGATCTTTTCATAAGTCCCTTTTTTCTTTTCCTTTTCGGAATAGGCGGTACAGTTTTTAAAAAAACTGCACTGGGAAACTGCCCTGATTTTCCTCGCGTAATTATCAATATAAGTAAAGGCTTTCTGCGACGCGTTCATTGCCTTATGGTTATTATATCTTCGAACCAGTTTTGAAATCTGCTCCATCGTGCAGTTCTGATGGATTACAATACGGATTTGATAATCGTCAAACCGTTTTTTTAATTCTTCCGGCAGCATATCAAATGTTTTTCCTTTCATATCAAACGTAGCGGTATCCCAAACCACACTGCCTTCCTCATTTTTACAGACCAAATTATTTTTGTCGCGTTTTTTCCTCTGGTAACGGATTTTACCATCCTCCACGGACGAAGTGATTTTATAATTTCCGTAACGGAATCGGATCAATGCGGAACTTCTCTGCATTCCGTCTACAATATATTGCTGCACGACGCCGTCGTCTATTTCCTCTTCTCCCAGAATAACCGGCGGGATATAATCGTCGGTCAATACCGTCATAACCAACTCGTTTATCGCGTTATTATCCCAGCAAAATAATCTCTGGACGTCCTGGTTATCACTGATATCATCATCCTTTACCTTGCTTAAATACGAAATTAACGACAACGACTGTTCCCTGATTTTTTTTGCCATCACTTTTGTCCCCCTATTATGCTCTTTTTTATGCTAAAACAATATTTTATTCCGCTGTAATTCCCTGTTTATGCTAAAACAGTATTTATCCCGCTGTGATTCTCTGTTTACATTAAAACAGTACTTTTACGTTTTCATATGCCCTTATGCCAAGCATATGGTCTGAATATTCTTTTTTACTGATCCGTAATAATTTCCTGATTTCATCCTGCAAATACCCGTCAGCCAGCAGCAGGACTATCTTCCTTTGAATTTTTGACAACCTGTCCAAATATTTTTCTACTTTATTGTCCGATGCAAACTCCGCTTTTGCAAACACTTCTTCTTCCATACAAAATCCGGAATCGATCATTTCTTCCATATGTGCGTCATCTTTGCAAAGCGCATCAAACGAAATAACCTGTATATACTCTGTGTTCCCGGCAGAACTGCAGGCAGTCCGTCCTGTTTTCTTCCCACTGTTTTTATCTCTGATATAGGAAGAAAACTTTCGGTTGATATTCCCGCTCAAAAATGCCTCAAACGTACCGCCTCTCTTCTCGTCAAAACGATCGGCGCTGTCACGCAGAGCATCTAATGCAATACTGTAAAGATCGTCATGGTCCATTTGTGAAATCCCGCCGATTCTGCATATTTTCGGATAACATAATTTCTTCAATTTTTGCAATTCATTCCGGCAGTAATCATTCAGAATCCGCTCTTTTTGTTTTGTGTCCATCCTTACCTCCGTACAAAAACACATTTCATTTTCACAAACATTTGTTTGTTATGCTCTTATTATACGAACACTCGTTCTTTTTGTCAATACCAAACTTTAACAAAAAAAACGGAGAATAAATAATTAGCACAAAAACAAACCGCCGTGCAGCCAAAGCCGCCGAACTCGCTGCCTGCGGAAATAAAAGGAAAGGAAGTCGAAAAAAATGACAAACAGCGAAAAAAGACAAAACACGTTCGGAGGACTGATCTATCTTTCGGACTTTACCGCCGAATACGGCGGAACGCGCCATATCGCGTCACGCATCCTGTCTGACTGGGAGTTTGACAGGCAATGCAGAAAAAACGGAACAAACAGAACAAATTATAATGGAGGGAAATAATTGACGTCACAAAAATTTATTTTTAAAATACACTCTTCCAGGCTGCGCAAAGCAAAATGGAGCCTGAAACTAACGATTGGCGAAGCCAAAGCGTCCAAAGAACTGATCGCGGTAAACGACAGCCAGCTGATCCGGTTTATCGACGAAATTAACGGCATGGATGTTTGCAGCCTGGAAAGCCGGATTTCCGATCTGCAGGTCAAAATAAAACACCAAAAATCCCAAAAGGACCTCGCCGTATCTAGGCCGGAAATCAAAAAACTATACGCCGAACTGGATGCATGCCAGTTTCAAAAAGATTACGTCTGCGTTGTCATTGATAAAAAAGCCGACTACGTCAAATTATACAAAGACGGATTCCAAATAAATAAAATTACATACCGCAGGCTCCTTGGGACCACCGGCGGAGTCAAAAGCAGCACGATCGTTTTTGTCAACGAAAAACTGCTCCCCGAATTAAACAGGCGGATTGACAATGGCCGAAATCCGGATAAACCGTTCGTACCCGCAAAACTGGAAGCCTACCGTTCCCTTGTATGCAGTTCTTCCGTCCCGGTTTCCTGGCCGGAAGGAATCGTTGTCGTCCGCGACTGCATTACCCATTTTCCGGCGGATGTGATCGAACTGGACGACACATACTCCGACCGGCCCTGCATGAAATTTGTCCGTAATAAGGAAATCACATTAAACGAAAGCGACGGCTACGGACTGGCCATGCCCGGCCTCATGGAACGATGGGGACAGGAAATCGGGGCCGGCTTTTCTTTACCGGGCTGCGTCATCCGGAACGCTTTCTGCAAAGGCGCCGTATTCCCTGTGGATTTCCGGAAGTTCGCCAAAGACAACGGGTTTTCCGAAATCACCGACATATGGGGAAATACCTGTCCGATTGACCGAGTGGAACTGGTACTGACAGAATCCATGCTAAAACTGTGGGACTCCTACTCTTCTATAGAAAATTACCTGACTAACTGTAAGAAAAACCATTACACGTTTGCCATCACCAAATATTCGGAAGAAAAACTGGAACATGTACGGAACATGAACTATCAGTTTTTGCAAAGCTATGATTTCACAGACGATCAAATCGAAGAACTGATCGCGCCAACCGTAAAGGAAATCCGGGATATCCTTGGCGATGATTACCGGAAAACCATTTTATACGCAAAAGGGACCGGATTAAACGAAAACAAAATCGGCCGTCTTGACGCTTCCTTTGCCACCGCGCTGATGATCGAACCGGAAATGAAAAATGACCCTTATGTGGCAGGCCGTATCCGTTCCATGATTCAAAAACGCATCAACGACGCCAAAATCGGCGTTTTAAAAGTACCGGCAAACTATTCCCTGGTTTCCGGCGACCCATATTCTCTGTGCCAGTCCATGTTCGGCATGGAAGTCACCGGACTGTTAAAAGCCGGACAGGTTTATTCCAGATACTGGACCGATCACGGCGTCAGCGAGATTGCCAGTTTCCGCGCGCCGATGACTTCGCACAATAATATCCGCCGCCTGAAAGTCGTGCACAGCAGGCAGATGGATGAATTTTACCGGTATATGACGACGCCCACAATATTCAACAGCTGGGATACGTGCGCGGACGCTATGAACGGAATGGATAAAGACGGGGACTGCGTCATCAATACTTCTTTTCCATTATTAGTGGAAAATACCAAAGACCTGCCCGCCATCCAATGCGTACAAAGAAAAGCTCCCAAATGCATTCCGACGCCGGAAGATTTGATGCAGTCAAACATTGACAGCTTCGGCAATGCGATCGGCGAAGTGACCAATAAAATCACTTCGATGTTTGAAGTGCAGGCCAGATTTCCAAAAGACAGCCGCGAATACAGGCTGCTCGGCTACCGTATCAAATGCGGACAGCTCTATCAGCAAAACAGCATTGACAAAACCAAAGGCATCCTGGCAAAAAACATGCCGGCCCAATGGTACAAACAGGGAAACGACGTTTCCGAAACGGACTCTTCCAAAGAAAAAAAAGAACGCTGGATCGACAATCTTATTGCCGCCGATAAAAAACCTTACTTTATGAAATACATTTATCCGTCGGAAAAATCCGGATACGAAGATTACAACCGCAAAAACAACGAAAAATGCCTGATGCGTTTCCGGATAACGCTGGAAGAACTGCTACAAAAGGAAAACCGGTCGGAAGAGGAACAGACATTCCTAGACTTTTATCAAAAACATTTACCGCTCGGCACGGCTCCTTGCATGGTCAACCGGATTTGTTGGAAAGTGGAAGAAATATTTGACGGCGCGGATTTGCCGAAAGCCTCGGATTTTGACTATTCCATTTTAAAATGCGATGCCGAATATCCGAAAAGCCTCCATACAAAAATCAAAAAAATCTATGAAAACTACAAACGCGAATTGCAAACCTATATGCAAATTGCAAAGTTGGAACGCGTCAAACAGGAAGACCGCCAGATGCAAAAATATCTGCTGCGAGAACAGTTCCGGCAGCTTTGCCTGACGCAGTGCCCGAATGAAGAAATTCTGTGCAATATCGTCCTGGACCTTTGTTACGGCGCGTCCCGGCAAAGCAAGCAGTTCGCATGGGATATTTGTGGCGGCCAGATTATCCGGAATCTGTTAAAAAGGAACGATTCCAAAATATCATATCCGGTTTTAGACGAAAACGGGGATATCGAATTTGAAGGACAACGCTTCCGAATGGAAACTACCCGTATCTCTGATCCCGAAATTATTTAAAACTATGTTTATAAGACGAGGAGGACCCGCTATGGCAATCATTTTAAATGAAACCGAACAGGCAAAACAGCTTTTAAAACTTGGAGAAGTTGGCCCCAAACCAACCTCCACCCTCTTTCTTCTGGCAAAATACTACCGGCAGAAAGAAAATCTGGACAAAGAACAGGCCGTCAGCCGGCTGACCCGGTTTATGGAACAAAACTACAAAGGATTCCAGCCCGTATTATGGGCGGATACGATTGAGGATATCTGCAAAAAAGCTGTCCGGTATCCCCTGCGGGAAATATCGCACGTTCCTGTCACCGGACCGGAACTGGACCGGATCTCCCAACTGCCGAACCGAAAATACCAGAAACTGGCCTTTACTATATTATGCCACGCAAAACTGCACAACATGATTTCAGCAAATAACAACAGCTGGGCCAACGTAAAAATAAACGACGTCTATCAGTCCGCCAGAGTTTCCGTACGGCAGAAACAGGAAAAGTTTTTGTGCCTGAACGACCTGGAACGCTTCGGGTACCTTTCCTTTTCCGACCAAAACGACAACTTAAACCTTAAGGTCAATATGATCGCTCCCGACGCTCCGCCGGCCCTCACGGTTTCCGATTTCCGGGAACTGGGCTACGAATACTTAAACTATCTGGGCGAGGGAAGCTTCGTCAGATGCACCAAATGCGGCCGGCTCATAAAAAAGAAAAGCAAAAGGGATTATTCCACAAAATACTGTGCAGACTGCGCAAAGGAAATAAAAAACGAGCAAAACAAACGTTACTACAGGCATAAAACCTGCCTTGCAGACGGCTGCACACTGACAAAAATTCAGACAGGCACAACGCCCGCCACATTGCTCCCAAAAACGAATTCAGGAAAAGCCTGAAACCCTCAAAGGCTGATATTTCCTGACTTCGCAGTTCGAACACATGTTTTTCTTACTATGTATAAATATTTTCTGCTTCTCATCAAAATCAGCGGCGGCGCAGCCTTTCCGGCAGTACTGCCGCTGGTTTCCCTGTCAGGAAGAATCTGTTTTACATGATTTTTATATATGTATGGAGGTGAACTCATGGCAAATAACAACGCAGTATTTCATTTCGATGAACTGAAAATGTATTTCGGTGAAGATTACATAGTCAACGGCTACGTAACCATCCACACGCCTACCGTCGGAGAAATCGTGGAATTTGGCGAACAGGACTATTATTCCGTAATTTCCACCCTTACCGCCATTCCCAGTGATATGAAAAGCATTTTGTATGATATGGGCATTGATTATGAAACGATTTCGGATTTTGAATTTTTCTACCTCCTGACCAGAGGATGCACACAGGATATGACCCGGCTGCTTTTCGGCACGCTGGACCTGTCGCAAATGGAACTATATAAAGACACCCAGTCGGAGCAATACGTTTTGTATCATCCGCAGACCGGCGAGAAAATAGACGAGCTTGCCTATTTGCGAATAGCGGGATATCTCCGCAAGCTCCACGGCTTACAGGCAAAAGTAGAAAAAGCCGCCAATCCGGCAACGAAAAAAATTCTGCTCGAATTAGACCGGAACAAACGAAAAAACAATCAGGAAAAAGAATACTCTTCTCAGTTGAAACCCCTGATTTCGGCAATGATGCGTTATCCGGGATTCAAATACAAGAGCAGGGAATTAAAAGACTGCAGCATCTATGAATTTATGGATACGCTGCAGGGTGCGCAAATCTACGTCGCTTCTACCAGCCTGCTGCAAGGCAGTTACAGCGGCATGATCGACACCAGCAAAATCAGTAAAAAAGAGTTTGACTGGATGAGGAGCATTTCTTAAAAGGAATGTTTCTTTTCCGGCCCGCTCTTTTTACATAAAACAATTTTATTTTTAAGGAGGAACCTAACTATGAACAAAACCTACGATGTAAACAATTTCGCAATCGACCACGTATTACGCGGCATTATGACGTCTGCTTCAGACGGCAGCCTGATGTGGTCCATCAACCAGATCAGCGAACCGAGCCTGTCCGTAACTACGGAATCTACGGAAGCCGTAGACGCGCTCGGTGCCAGAATCATTGAATTTGACCGCGCCAAAAAGGCTGAATTCAGCGCGCAGAATTCTTTATTCGACCTGTCGCTCTACGCTGCCCAGCAGGGATCCGGCAAAGAAGTAGCCACAGAAACAAAAAAGGTAACGGTACCGGCGTTTGAAACGATCGTCGTACCGGACGGCGAAACCAAATCTGCGAAACTGGCGCACAAGCCAAATACCGCGCCGACGGAAATCTACTATATGAAAGGCGACGATACGTTCGGCAAAGTCGTAAAATGCGGCGATGCAGCTGCGGAAGGAGTATTTGCCTACAATGAGGCAGCTCAGGAAATTACATTCCATACGGACGCAGCTTCCGGCGACCAGTATTTCGTACAGTATGAATACGAAGCAAAACAGGCTGTTGCAGTCACAGGCGATGCGATCAACTTCCCGAAAGCGGGCAGATTTGTCATGGAAGTCCTTGGCAGCGATATTTGCGATCCGAGTACGTTAATCCATGCGTATGTCATTTTCCCGAATGCCAAACTGGACGCAAACGTAGACGTTTCTTTCACTACGGACGGCAAACACCCGTTCAAGATCAAAGCAAACCCGGACTACTGCGACCGTGAAAAAGTACTGTTTAAGATCATTGTTCCGTCAGAAGAAACGGAATAAAAAAAGAAAGGACAGAATAGTCCGCAGCTTCAGAGAGGGAGGGAATTTTCTCTCCCTCTTCTTTATATGCACAGGAGGTTTTTTATATGAACAAGCCCAATTTAAAAGGCGTCACACCCGAAAATACGGTCGGAATTCTCATGCTCGTAATCGCGCTGATAAACGCGGTCCTGCAAATGTTCGGCTACCATACGCTGCCGTTCAAAGAATCCGACGTATCCGAAACCGTGTCCGCCGTCTTTTTAATCCTCACTACGCTGTACAATATGTATAAAAACAGAAATTTCACTACCGCTTCCCAGAAAGCGCAGGAAATTACGAACGCCATCAAATCCGGCGAACTGCTGATTTCCGATGTAGACAATATATTAAGCAACTGTAAAAATCGTAACCATTCCATCCAGAAAGGAGGGACTTCCCTATGAGCGTAATGTGCGCCTGGGCAAGCCAGAACGAAAACAAAAAAACAACCGGCGGAATCCCCGGGGACCAGACAGGCAAAGAAGTAAAATGCGGCCCGGTCTATTCTTTCGGGCAGTCTGCCGTATACCGCTGCAAAGACCGCAGCAAAGCGCTGTTAATCGGAGCCGCCGCCAAAGCGATTGCCGATAACGACTGTTTCGGTTACTGCCAGACCCACCGGACCACCGCTTACAAAGCGCTGCAAAACGCCGGCTGGATCGTATCCAGTGTTCAAACGCCATGCGAGATCGACTGCTCCGAATTGGGCGCCTGCGCGGTAAATATTGCATACAAAACGACACTGCTGTCCTCTTCCGTTTATTCCGGCAATATCGGTACTGCGTTAGTAAATACCGGATTATTCACTAAACTGACCGCGTCTGAATATCTCGGAAAATCGGAATATCTCCAATGCGGCGATATCATTGTCGCACCCGGAAAACATGTCATCGTCGCTTATACGGACGGCTCCAAAGCTAACATGAATACGGTTTCCACCGTCATAAACCGCGTGACAAAAGGCAATTCCGTCATAAAATCCGGCCAGTCGCACGCCATCCGGTTCACTGGCGTCAAAATCCAGACCGACGGTATCACAGGCCCGGAAACCAACGCGATGAAATCCCGCGTCCTGCAGCATGCAATCAACCGGGACTACCATGCAAACATAGCGGAAGACGGCCTGTTCTATTCCGCTTCCAAAAAAGCTCTCGGTTCCCATTATGTAAAAAAAGGCGAAACCCAATATATGGTAACGGCCGCGGAAATTCTTATGGAATTAAACGGAATCAACCCCAAAGGCGTGGAATATCCGGGGAAATACGGAAACGGACTTACCAACGCAGCCAAACTGAAATTCGGCGGCGACGGCCAAAAGATCAGCGCCTCCCGGTTTCTGGCGCTTCTTTAGCGAGGTGATCGGCAATGAACGCGATTACTGATTTTTTAAACCTGGATTTCCGGCTGGTATTCGCCGGTATCTTTTCTTTTTTAGCCGGACTCACCGCTATTCTCTCCCTGCTGGAAAAAGTATCCGGGCAGCTGGGAATCGAACTGCGATTTCTGCGCAAAAAAAAGGAAGACCATGAACTGCTGTTGTCCACCGCA
Organism: Eubacterium sp.; assembly: GCA_022796875.1. Classification (GTDB taxonomy): domain Bacteria; phylum Bacillota; class Clostridia; order Lachnospirales; family Lachnospiraceae; genus JAAWJJ01. The sequence continues at coordinate 11,784 of JAAWJJ010000038.1, forward strand.
AAAAAACTGGAACAGTCTATAAAAAAACACAACCAGGATATCCGTGAGTTAAACGGGCATAACCTGCAGATTGAAGAAAATCTGGATAAACTCACAAAAATGTTTGTGGATAAAAATATCAACGACATGCGTTGGGAAATTATCAATACGGCGGAAAAAATTGCCAATCACCATAGGATCAGCGAAGAAGCCTACCATCATGCGTTCCACACGTATGACGAATATGAAAAAATTATTAAGGAAAACGGTCTGGTCAACAGCGAGATTGATATTTCCATAGAAATCATCAAACGATCTTACCAACAGACCAGAAAGAATAAAGAAGAAAGTGGTGTGTTATGAAATTATACGAAGTATTAAACTTAAACGAAATCATGAAAAAAGTGATCGACGACCAAACGTTAAAAATCGACTCCCTGACAAAATTCAAACTGCTCGGCATCATGAAAGTATTGGAGCCGCATATCCAGAACTTTGAAATTATCCGCAACGAAAAGATCAAAGAATTTGGCAAAGAAGACGGGGACGGAAACGTCCTGATCGGTAAAGAAGATACGGATGCCATGCGGCAGTTTAACGATTCCCTGTCGGACATTATCAATTCGGACCTGAACATTACCTTTGAAAAAATAAAGGCAAACGATATTTTCAACAAAGGACTGCCCGCCGAATATCTTGTAGCGCTCTATCCTGTTATTACGGGATAAAAAAATTTTTTCAAGTCCGTTTTATAGTACACCTATAATGATATTCTTATTTCTGAGGTGATGAATATGTACAGATTTACGAATTTAGAATTAAACGAGAAAACAGTCATGCTGCAAATCCAGCCGTATGTAAAGGCCATTGCGATTGAAGTAAGCGATTTTTCCTCCCAGATTATCGACGAAAAAAATTTCGCCAGGGACGACCGGAAAGGCATCGCTGATTTCAAATCATTGTACGACCGATCAGAAAATTATATCGTGGTTGAAATCGAAATGTAGAAAAATGCAGCAGACCAAAAAAGCACGCAGCTATTAACTGGCAGCTATTAACGAGCAGCTATTAACGAGCAACTATTAACGAGCACACGAAAAGGATGGTGAATTATGTCTGATAACCAGAACATACCTGTTACACTGGAACCCCAAATAAATGAAAACGAGATTTCAGAACAACTGGAAAAGCTTTTTGAAAAACTACAGTCCAAAACGGATGAAGCCAGCGCGGAAACGCTGCAGGATACGATTGCCGATATCCAAAACCTGTTCGGATCCTCCGGCGCGACCGAAATGATTCAGAAAATGTATGAAACGCTTGTAAACCTGGACACGGCCATGACAAACATTCGCAAAAGCTTCCGTGGAAGCAATGCGGAACTCGAATCCATGTACCATAACGCCGCCAGACTCGGCAAAGAATTCGGCGTGACGGCGCAGGCCGTCCTGGAACAGGAATCCGTATGGTCCGCGAAAGGTTATAATACCGGGAACCATGCGGAGCAAATGACCGGAAACAGCCTGCTCCTTACAAACATTTCTCCCGACGTGGACACGGAACAGGCCGTATCCGGCCTCTCTTCCATTGCGGAAGCATATGCGCTGCAGTCAGATGACGTCAAACGGAAAGTCATAGACAATATTTCCGCCATCGGCAGCGCCTATGCCACGACAAACGGGGAAATCATGACCGGAATCGGCATTTCCGCCAATGCCATGGCCGGGATCGGAGAAGACCTGACTTCCAATATCGCCCTCTTTACCGGAGGCCAGGAAGTGATACATGACGCCGGCCAGGTCGGCGAAGCCATAAAAAGCATTACGCTGCGCACCAGAGGTTACGATGAAGAAAACGGCAGGCTGTCAGAAAGTCTGTCCCACATATCGTACCGGCTGGAAAGCCTCACAAAAACAGCCGGAAATGCGCAGGGAATTTCCCTTTTCTCAGACGGCACACAGGAACATTACAAAGGCATCGTCCAATACCTGGGAGAAGTTTCGGACGCCTGGGATTCTTTCAGCCAGGAGCAGCAAACAGATTTGCTGGAAACCCTGTTCGGCAGCAACAATACGCAGGCCGGCGCGGCGATCATTCAGAATTTCGACCAGGTACGCAACGCCCTTTCCTCTATGGAAAACGCTACCGGAACCGCCGACAACCAGATGGAAAACGTCCGCAATTCCCTTTCTTACAACGCAAACGCACTGTCCCAGGAATGGGTGGAAACGTGGCAAAACATGTCGGAAAGCGGCGATATCGTCAATGTCATCAAAGTATTGACAAAACTATCGGAAACCGTCGGCGTTTTGCTGGAACACCTCGGAACCGTGCCGGTCATACTAGGAGCTTTAGGTTCCTACACTTTACAAAAAAACGGTCTGGATTAAAGAATAAACGGTCTTGCAAGGTCCAGATAAGCCCTACTGCTGCGGCTAACCAACCGCAGGCAAAACAGGAACGAACAAAAGCTGCCGCGAAAGCCAAATACGGGATTCCGTATCAATATGGCTTTTCGCAGCCGCCTTTGTAAGGGGGCTTTGGCAAAATTGTACTCGCGATCTGGCCATGTGTGACTACATGGCTTACGGATGAGGCAACTCCCGTACAAGGACTGGAACGGCTCATGTGACTCGTAATGTAGCATGATGTCCCAATCAGCAGACAGGCGTACTTCTTAAAATATTCCCCTTACTGCCACTCCATATTGCTGGTTTTATCTGTATATTTTAAGAAAGTGCCGGTTTCAGAGGCTCCCAGCGAGATTTGGATACGGCTGCCGTATTCAGAATGGTAGAGTCCAGCCGCCATTGTTGAGCGCAATGGAAAAAGTCATTCCCGGCAGACGACTTCCAAAAACGGAGCCGGGGTTTTCACTTGCAATTTTTTAAAATTTTACTATAATATACTTACGAAACTCCATGGGAAATTGCAAAGTATACTTTGTAATCTGCACTAAAATACCCGACACAGGAAGGCGATTTATGTCTATTGTAAGCAATGAACAGATCATCAAAGTATTACGGCAATATAATCCGTGGTGGCGGACCGCTTCTTCTATCAGGGAAGAAAGCAAACCCAACAAACAGGTTCCGCAAGTCCTGTTCTGGAAAAAGGTTCGGCAGACAGCGGTACAGGCAGATGGAATATCCTGAAAATACCTACCATGTCCTTTTTTGAATACTGCAGGCTACTTGAACTTGACGAACCGGAACTCCCGGAAAAACTGCCGCTTTCCAAATTAGTAACGATGGAACCCGCAAAGCTTAGCGACCTGATGAGCCGTTTCATTCCCTTGCAAAACCATTTCAACCGCTATCTGACGATTGGAGGATTCCCGGAACTCGTATTATCTGACGACGATGCTTACGCGCAGCGGATGCTTCGGGAAGATGTGGCAGATAAAGTCATCAAACGCGACGTATTAACTCTGTTTAATATCCGAAGTCCTCTGCTGATGGAAAAACTGTTTCTCTACCTTTGCATGAACTCTTCAGAAATTTTCAACGCAACTACAGCGGCAAAAGAACTTGAAAACACTTCGGTTACAACGATTGAAAGCTATATAGAAGCGTTGGAACTGTCCAACCTCATTTAGCAACGCAATAAGAAAATTACCGCCAAAAAATAACAGGGTTAAAATCTGGTATGTATTCATACGCGCCACTCTTTTCTTCTGTTTAAGAGTAATAAAAATCAGCCGGAAGAATTGTTTCCTGCTCATTCCTCTGACTGATTATTTTTAACTATTCGTTGAACTTTCAGACTGTTTTTAAAAATCCGCTCCGCACCCATTACAATGGAACTGCTTCCCTACTTTTCTGCTTCCAAGGCCAAAAAAACCTGTGGATACCATTCGGTCTGCCGTTGAGATTCTCCGTACATTCACAGATTGGCAATATGGGCAGGTAACCTGATGATCACTTGTTTGCTTTGCAGCTTCCATCTGAGCAACCTGCGTTCTGAATTGAGCCATTTTCGTTTCATACTCAATAATATCATCCTGTTTCAGTTTTAGCATTGCCTCCATAAAATCTACATTGTCCGAAATCTTCCATAATGTATCATATTCAGAATATGGAAAATCTATTTCCACTAATGGCATATTGTGGTCAGGACAAATTCTTTCATCATTACAAAAAAAATCATACACACGCGCCGCTACTTGGCCTTCTTCTCTACACTTTGCACAATACCATGCATTTTTTGTTGGTTCTTTCGGCATATATTATAAACCTCCTTTTGCCTATTATATCAAATCGTTTATTGGAAGTAAACGATTTGTTACCGATCATAAATGCCTGCTTTTGCCTGACAGACTACACAAAATTTTTTCGTTTGTCTGTTTCGGAAAATGGTTTTTCTAATTACCCTGATCTACGTTTCTTACCGCTCACGCAAACGCACTTGATTCGCCATCCCGGCTCAAACAGGGACTTTTCGGGACATCCCTGTCCCGAAATTGCTGCATAATCACAGGGTATTAACAAAAACCAATTTTCCTACTCAAGAACAACCGTAAAAAGACTTTGTGCAGTCTGTCAGTTCAACGTTACATAATTATTTCTCTTTTCTTCTGTAAAAAAGCAATAAAAATCAGCCGGAAGAATTGTTTCCTGCTCATTCCTCTGACTGATTATTTCGACTATTCGTTGAACTTTCGGACTGTTTTTTAAAAATCCGCTCCGCACCCGTTACAATGAAACTGCTTCCCTACTTTTGAGCTTCCAAGGCCAAAAAAACCCGTGGATACCATTCGGCCTGTTGTTGAAAGCTTCCGAACATTCACAGAATGACAATATGGGCAAGTAACCTGATTACCTACGGAACTACTTTTCCCATCTCCAACTTGCGCACGGAACTGCGACATCTTTGTTTCATACTCAATGATATCATCCTGTTTCAGCTTTAGCATTGCCGCAATAAAATCTAAATTCTTTGAAACCTTTGTTATTGTGCGATATTCAGAATGTGGAAAATCTATTTCCTCTAATGGTGTATTGTGTATTCTACAAATCCCTGTGTAATTATAATACTCATACACCAACCCACATGGTTGATTCTCCTCTTTACACTTTGCACAATACCAGGCATTTTCAGTAGGTTTTAATGTTTTTGCTTCTCTTTTCATATTGGAATCCCTCCTTTTTTTCATTGTACTATATTATTTATTGGAAGTAAATAATATATGAACAGATCATAAATGCTTGCAACCTATGATCAGGATAATGGATTTCGAGGGCCAATAAAAAGAATGCATCCAATCACTCAAAATGTAAAAGATGGATTCAAACAGGTTTTTGAAAGAAACAATAACAGTGGAAACTTAAATGATTGGTCTGGGGATTTTAGAGCATTAGCCGAATCCTGCGAAATTACCGACCGTTCTTTCCAGACTTTTCTCGAAAGAACCAGAGAATCTGAAACAGTTTATAATTCTGCGGAAGATATGCTCATCGGTTATCGTACCTATCTGGAGGAAACAGGCCAGGCCGCGTCCACGGCAGCACTTAAGACAAAAGTGTTGTCTTCCGCCATGAGCGCCCTCTCTTCCCTCGGCTGGACCGCTATCATTTCTGTAGCGACAGCTTTAATCGGTAAGGGAATTGAGAAACTCTCCGACATGGCAAATGAAACGGAGATCGTCACGGAAAAGGGACGGGATTTTGCCAGTTCCGTTGCTTCCGCAACCAGTGATTACGCTTCAAACTCTTCCACCCTTTCCGGCCTGAATGCAGAATATCAGAAATTATCCCAGGGCGTTTCCGACTTAGGCGAAAACGTTTCCCTGTCTGCAGATGAGTATTCCAGGTATCTGGATATCGTCAACCAGATATCGGGCATTATGCCGAACCTGGGCACTTACTTTGACGCACAGGGCAATAAGATCGGTTTCGTAAAAGGACAGCTTGCCGACCTGAATGAAGAATACGAGAAACATATTCAACAGCAGGCTCAAAAATTCCTGACAGACGGCAACGAAAACGGAAATACATTTCAGGATACTTTAACCAGCTTTGAAAAAACCAAAGAAGGATCCAAAGGCTTTATGGAATCTTTCAAAATTTCTTTCAAACAGCAATTCGGCAATTACAGTATGGAAGATATTCCTGCCGCATCTATGTTAGAAGCTTTGGAGGGACTGCAAAACGCACCCGCTGAAGAAGTTGCAAATTATTTAAACGATATTGAAATTGCACCCAATGGCCAGATTGTCCGCGACGCCGACACAGACCTGAAGCTTGCGATAGGAAGCCTGTTGGAATATTCACCCAATGAAATACAGGCAATGGAAACTGACAGTGAGGAATACCAATCTGTCCAGCAAAGTATTGCCTCTTACATACAACAGTTAAAAGCCGACACAAATACGAAAATGAACGATGTGAAAACCGGCTTGATACAAACTGCTTATGCGGATGACGATTTCTGGGCGCTGGACAGTGAACAGGCTCAAAACAGCGTTACGACTCTGTTGTCTTCTTTTTCCTATGATAGCTGGTCGCAATTGGGCATGGACACGGAGCATGAAGTTACAATGTTTGTTTCCGGTATCATTGACGCGATTGGCAGTAATAAAGGCGGACTGGCAGACGCCTGGAACGGTTTATTTGCCCTGGACACCTCCACGCTCAATTCTTCTGAATACATAGAGCAGGCAGACGCTTTTATGACAACCATTGCAGATGTCCTCGGGTTGGACGAGGAGGGAAAAAAGAGTTTTGCCCAAAACCTTGGCATTTCACTGGACAATTCCGAAATAATTTCTAACGTTAAAGGAAAAATTTCAACTGAAGTGGATGCCGAATCCTTAAGTATGGATGATCTGGAAACACTATCCTCTGCTGACAAAGAAACGATCGAAAAATATGCCGTACAGGAAAAAGATAAACTGAATCGCCGCACAAAAAAAAGCAGAAGCGGCAAAGCAGCAAAAGTTGACGAAACGGAAGTATACCAGAATGTAGCGGAACGGCTTCGGAGCGGTATCACGGACGTTCTTGATTTTGATGATGCCTGGTCTTCCATCGGAGAAAATTCCGACTTGAAAGGATTCAAAGATTCCGTTACGGAACTTGCAGACGCCGGACATTTGACGGCAGAATCATTTCAGGAACTGGACGGTTCCGATGAATTTCTGAAAATGATCGGCCTGACTGCTGAGGAAGCCGCCGACCGCGTCAACCAGTTATCAGACAGCACTTCTCAGCTGCAGTCATTGTCAAATGGTATTTCTTCGATGACAGACGCATTATCGCAGAAAAAGGAAAACGGATTCGTAGATGTCGATAGCCTGGCCGGTTTTGACGCGGAAATCAAAGGACTTTCTTCCTGGAAAGAGTTTGAAACTTTATTAGGAAGTTCCACTTCTTCTATTGAAGACTGTCAAAACGCCGCAAATCAACTGGCAGCAGAGTGGATGAACAGCAATAATTTCCTGGCCAATCTGAACGATACGAATAAAGAGTATTACATTACCCAGCTGCAAAACATGGGAATTACAAATGCCGCCGCGGTCGTAGAGGCCTCTCTCGCCGCGAAAAAAGTACAGTCCAGGCTTGCTGCCATTGATCTAAATACCGCAACTCAAGCGGAAAAACAGGCGTTACTGGACGAAATAAACGCTGCATATGGAGCCAACTACCAGCTATCCGACCTGTACAAATTGAAAATGGGCATAATGAACACCCCGATCAATTCAATAGATGATATCGATCAGCTGATTGCCCTTGCTGTCCAAGCAAACGCAAGTGCAAACGAACTCTACAAACTACAGAGGATAAAAACATTTATGGACGGCGGCCAGGTAAGCGATAATCTGAACGAAAACCAAAGACAGGAGCAGATTGCCGCCCGGCAGTACAAAAGTGCAAAGGAAAAGGAAAATACGACTCCAGAAAATCCCACCGCTCCAAATCTTTCTGATTTAGATCCTGGCAAATATAAGGCTCCCGCCGTCGGCGGCGGCCCCACCTCCCCGTCCACTCCCGCCGCTCCCGAACCGGCGCCGGTCGAAGAAGCCGCCGTTTCCCCGTTTGAACAACTGAAAAAGTGGCTTTCCACATTTTTTGACTGGATTGAGGTAAGGCTGGAACGGCAGACGGATAAGATCAGCAAATACACGGAGAACGCAGACCGTGCTGCGGAAAACCGCCAGTACAATACTGCCAGAAGAAATTACCGGAAAGCGATTTCCTCTACTTCCACCCAGATCGGATATCAGAACGAAGCCAAAAACCTGTACGCCAATAAAGCCAATCAGGTGCTGGCGCAGGCCGTCGGGACGGGAGTTATTGACGGCAACCTGGCGGAAAGCATTAAAAAGGGCGTAGCGGGCGGAACAATGAATATTAACGAATACTCGGAGGAAGTAAAGGAAGTAATCAGTTCCTATCAGACCTGGACGGATAAATCCAAAAAAGCGGCCGATTCGATCGCGGAGCTCCATCAGAATATCCGCAAATATATTCAGGATCTGAAAGATCTGACCGATGCGCAGCGCGACGCTTCCATTGAGAAAGCAAAAACGTATGCCGGTATTGTCACAAGCGGCAATTCTGTTTCCACAACATCCAAAAATCAGGGAATCGACGCGGAAAATAAGGCTCTGAACGCCCAGAATAAAGCCTATGGCAAAGCGACCGCCTCCTGGAAAAACGAAACGAACTTCAAACGGAAAGGGTCGGCTGCAAAAAAGGCCTACAATGCCGCTTCCCCCACAGGCGTAAAAGACAAAGCTTATCGAAAAGCTTTAAAAAACGCCCAAAAAGCGATCAAATCCAGAAAAGCGATTTCCGCCGCCGATTTAAAAACCATCCGGATGCACGACAGGAAAAAATACGAAACCTTATCCGCCTATAACTTCGCTCTGTCACAATACAAACTGGCCAAAGAAGAACAGAGCGTAAATTACGCGGAAACGATTTCCCAAATATATGACAACATCTCCGACAAATCAAACAACCGGCGGGACAACTATCTGGACAAAATCGACCTGCGTCAGAAAGAAGCGGAAAACGCTGTTGGCGCAAAGGAAAAGAACAGTCTGATTACCAAAGCTACCAATCAGTATTCTTCCATTATTACGGAAGATAAGAAGACGATAAACAAATTTTCCGACAAAATAACCTCTGCCGCCAAAACAATCAGGAGTAAAAATGTAAAAGGCAAAACAGATAAAGCCAGAAACCTGATTAAAACAATCCAAAAGCTTGTAAAAAACAGAAAACCGATCACCAAACATTTGGACGACGTCGCCAAACAGGTAAAAGCCGGCAATATTTCGGAATCTTTCTATGAAGCCTGCGTCAGATATGACAAGGCGCTGGATAAAAAGAAAGAAGCAGAGGATCAGTTAAAGATCGACGAACTGACCCAAAAGCAGGAACGGGAAAACGCAGCCCTCGAAAAAATGTCCAATATTTCTGCCGAAGCGGAAAACAAACGCTCGGAAAACAACCAGAAACGCACCAGCCTGGATAACCACCGCTCTCTTCTCGAAGCAAAAGGATACGGTGCGGGCGAAAGCTACTACTCTTCCGCTATCGCTGCAGAAAGAGCAAATTCAAAGAGCCAGGAAGAGGAACTGGACGCTCTGGAAAAATCGCTGGTTCAAAGCATCGCCGACGGTTCTATAGCGATAGGCAGCGATGCCTGGTACGAAGCTCAGGAACAGATCAATAACGTCCGAAACTCCGTGAAAGAAACCACAGTTTCCATTGCGGAACTGGAATCCGAAATGCAGCAGCTAAAATGGGACCGGTTTGAAGCTCTGGCCGACCGTATCCGGAACGTCACCGCAGAATCCGATTTTATCATAAACGAACTGTCGCGCGGCAATCTGACTTCGGAAGAAAGCGGAAGCCTCACGGACAAAGGAAAAGCGGCCGCCGCCCTGCATGCGTCAAACTACCAGACTTATCTTTCGCTGGCGGAAAAGTACAAACACGAACTCGCAAATATCAATAAACAGATTGCCAACGATCCGTACAACGAAACGCTGTTAGAACAAAAACAGGCTCTGACAGAAAGTTATCAGGACGCCGTTTCTTCCGCACAGGAAGAAAAAGAAGCCGTCATTTCTCTTTACACGGAAGGATATGAAGCATTACAGGACAAAATTTCCGAATTGATAGACGATTATGAAGACCTGCTTGACTCGGAAAAAGACGCGTACGATTATCAGCAGCGAATTGCCGATTCCGTCAAAAACATTTCTTCCATAAAGAAACAGATCGCTGCCCTGCAGGGGGACGCTTCCGAAGAAACAAAGGCGAAACTGCAGGAACTGCGCGTTTCTTTAGAAGAGGCGGAACGCGACCTGCAGGAAACGCAGTACGACCAGATGATTTCCGATACCAAAGATATGCTCTCCGATTTCCAGGAGGACTTAAGCGACAGTATCGAAGACATCATATCGTCCCTGTCCGATAATTTCGGCAGGCTCATTACGGATTTAAACAATAACAGCGGCACGGTCGTACAGACAATCAAAGAAGAAATGAGTGCCATCGGATATACTTCCAGCGACGAATTTAAAAACCTGCTGTCCGGCATCGCCAACACTTCCAGCATCGCAGACGCCAGCACCAAAGTCGTTATCGCAATCACTGCTTTCCAGATGGAAATGGAACACTACTTTGATAAACTTGCCGAAGCACAGCAAAAAGAAGAAGAAGAAAAAGCGGAAAAGAAAAAACAGGAGGAAGCAGATGCCGATGCCAAAGCCAAAAAAGCGGAACAAGACAAAAAAGCCCAGGAGGACGGCAAAAACAAACTGAGCAAAGATAAAACTGCCGCCGCCAACAGCTATAAGAAAGCCGCTTCCGAAGTCACTGACGCCAGAAAAGATTACCAGAGAGCGCAAAATGCGGTCAAAACGCTCAAATCTTCCGCCGAATACAAAAGCAATCCGAAAAAATATGCTTCCAAACTGAAAAAGCTGCAGGACCAGGAAACAAAAGCCAAAAAGAAACTGGACGCCGCGAAAACGAAAGAAGCAAAAACCAAAAAAGCGAAAGCCGTTATGGAATATCTGGATAAACATCTTTCAGTCACGTCTTCCGCCCGTTCCGGCTTAAGCGACCTGAATAAAGTATTTTATGACAGATACGGGCAGCGGATACTGAGTACGAGCGAAGTAAAGAATCTGGCCAAAGAAATCGGCGTAAAGTTTGACAACGAAAAGAAAAGCGGCAAACTTTACCGAAAGCTAAAAGATCTGGGAATCAACGGTTTCCAGTCCGGCTCCCGCAGCATCGCGAAAAAACAGGTAGCCGTGCTGGGCGAAAACGGCGCGGAACTGCATTACAGCAAAAGCGAAGGCACGCTGCAGTTAGTCGGCGCAGGCGACAAAGTTTACACAAAAGAAATGTCTGAAAACCTTTGGCAAATGTCGCGGCAATCCCCTGACTTCCTGTCTAAAATCGCAAACGCCTATACTCCGCTCTCTTCCGCGAAACACCCTGCAAACAATACCGTAACAATATCATTCGGCGATCTGACCCTGCCAAATGTCACGGACAGCCGTGAATTTGCAGACAGCGTGGAAGAAAGCATCCGCAACGCTATGTGCCGCAACGGCAAAACGCTGCAATGCGTAACCGAAGCCGTATCCAGCAATATGCTCGGAAACGGCTCTGGAAGCGCCAGATTATACCGTTAACCTAAAAACAGGCCGGCCCAGACCCGGCCTGTTTTTTCACAGCAGCAAACTAATACAACGAAAATACGGTAGAAAAGATATGTCATCAATTTTCTATCACGAATCAGGAAAGAAAGGATGAAACAAGTGGCCAAATTATTATTTAACAAACAAAACAGGATAGAAACACCCACTCTTATTTTGGAAAATAAGAATTTTGAAAAAATCGGCGTTATCACAAACGCTTCCGATTTATCCTGCCGCATAGACTTTAACGGCGCGGATGAATTTTCGTTTACGGTGCAGAAAGAATCGGACGGCCAAACATGTCCTCTCTGGGACGAAATTACGGATTTTAAAGTGCTGTATATTCCGGAGTTAAAAGAACGATTTGAAATCACGGTTTCTCTGGCCCAGGAGATCATGCCATACAAAACGGTGACTGCCACGGGTTTATGCGAAGCGGAACTGTCGCAGCTTACGGTCCGCAGCCTGGAAGTAAATACGGAATCCGATATTTCCATGCCGGACTACGCCCCTACTGTTTTTTATAACGAAAAGGATCCGGAACATTCCCTTTTACACCGGGTTTTAAACGACAAAGCGCCCCATTACAAAATCGTGCATGTGGACGATTCTTTAGCCCATATGCAGCGTACTTTCAGTTTTTCCGGTTCTGATATTTACAGCATTTTAACAGGAGAAATCGCGGAAGAATTTGACTGCGTATTTTTCTTTGATTCCCTCGAAAGAAGCATCCACGCCTACGACCTGTTAAATTCCTGCCAGAATCCAAACTGCGATTATCTGAAAACAAACCATGCCCGCTATCCGTACCGCGGCGATTTCGATACATGCCCGTACTGCAGCGAATCAAAATATGTCCGGAAAGGTTACGGAAAAGACACTTCCGTTTTTATCAGCAATGAAAACCTGGCTTCCCAGATCGCTTTGGAAACAAACGCCGATTCCGTCAAAAACTGTTTTTACGTGGAGGGCGGGGACGAAGCCATCAATGCCGCGCTCGCTATGATAAACCCGAACGGCACTTCATATATTTACAGTTTTTATGAAAACACCTTAAAAGATATGCCCGAAGAACTGGTTGCCAAAATGAAACGCTATGATGAGGAATACCAGGACTACAATACCTCACATTCCTTTGAAATAGAGGATAAAACTGCGCTTGACGACTATAACGGTCTGATCAGCCGCATTAATACTTTATTCCAGTACCAGGAATTTGACGAAGATGGAAACAAAAACAGAGACTGGTTTGAGCCTCTTCCTAAAAACGGCGTTTTAACCAGTTATCCGTCCGTCATCCGGGCGATTTACAATGCGATTGATTTATACGGTTTCGTAAAAGACGCCATGCTGCCAACGGTCGATATTGACGGTATGGGTATCGACGACTCTGTCACAGCCATAGAAAACGGTTTTGCAAAAGGTTTTCCCTCAGACGACGGAAAGACTTATTTCCAAAATACCATCGCTGTCGCAGACACCCAAAACCTGTATTCCTCTTCTGCGGAACGGGCTGTGGAAAAAACCGCCAAACTGTTTTTCAGTACCGCATACTATTCTGTCAAAACCGTGACCGAATCCTATCCCGACTCCCATACAAGCTGGACGGGCCATTTTATTTTAACAAGCAGAACCAAAAAAGATGTGGACGGAAACTTTGAAAAAAGACAAAGCAAATCCATTACGCTAAATATCATAAGCAGCACAGAAAAAGGAGTCACTCCCGATCCTTATGCCCTCTATATACAGCTTGCGATCCGGCAGAAAATTTCCGATTCTGATTCTTTAAAATCGAAACAGATCACCGGTTTTGACCTGACAGAAACGAATTTTAAAGAACAATTGCAATACTACTCCTGTTCCGAACTGGAAAACCTGCTCAGCGAATTTCAGTCCTGCATCGACGTTGTGACAAATCTGCCGGACAATTCTTCCTTAGACAACCTGCATCAAAAGTACTATGATTTTTATTTTAACAGATACAAACGGATTGACGATGAACTCAGGAAACGAAAAGAAGACCTCGCCGTCATAGAAAAAATGTACGTGTGCAACTTTAATACGGAAGATACTGCGGCTTCTGAAAACTTTCCGGAATCTATCGGTTTGCCGGACGCTCAAAATTCCCCGTCTTCCACGGTTCGCGGTTACTTATATGATTTTCAGGACTCAACTACTACCCGACTGAATTTCCGGAATTATATCGGAGAAGAAATGTATCATCTGTTTTGTTCCTACCGCAGGGAAGACAGCTATTCCAACAGCAATTACATTTCAGACGGCCTGTCCAATGCGGAGATTATCCAACGGGCACAGGAACTTCTGGAAACGGCGAACAGGGAACTGTACACCGCCTCCCATCCCCAGTATTCCATTACGGCTTCCATGGACAACCTCCTTGAACTTCCGGAATTTGAACCGTTGAAAAACGATTTTGAAACCGGGAATTTCATCCGTATGGAAATCGACGGAAACATATACCGGCTGCGGCTTTTGTCCTACAGTATTCACTTTGACGAACTGCAAAATATCGACGTGGAATTTTCCACGGTAAAAGCCACGGTGAACGGAACGAACGATATCGAATCCGTTCTCTCTGCCGCTTCTTCCATGGCAGGTTCCTACGACAGCGTAAAAAAACAGATGGCCGCCGCGGACAAATCCGCCAAATACATCGACAACTGGATTCAATACGGCTTAAACGCCACCAACGTCACCTACACCAATTCCGATAGTCAGGAAGCCCTGATCGACAAACATGGCATTTTACTCAGGGAATATGATCCGATCAGCCAGAAATACAGTCGATACCAGGCCAAATTCCTGTCCAACGGAATGTATATCACTAACGATGACTGGAAAACGATCCACACCGGTCTGGGGCGATTTACTTATTACGACCCGGAAAGCCAGGAAAACGTTGAAGAATACGGCCTGATCGCCAACACGATCGCTGGCAAACTCATTATCGGGGAAAATTTAAAAATCTATAATGAAAACAGCAGCGTTATCATCGACAAGGACGGGATCACGCTGGACGGAGGCCATATCACCTGGAAAAATCCCATCGAACGGGACGCTGTAGAAGGGCTGGTTTCTTTCCAGAAAAACCTCGGCGGATGCTTAGGCCTCGGCGCCAACCCCACTACCATCACCGCCGACTCTGTCATTTCGCCGAAAATCGGCGGCGGGTACGCCCATTGGACAAACGGACAGTATTCCATTGTAATTGATCCGAATCAACAGGCGGGCACGGGCACGCAGAAAAGTTACCTTTTCCGCATTGAAGAAGACAATAGCCACAATATATTAATGGGAGTAGATGCCACAGGAAACACCTATTTTAAAGGGGAGATTGAAACGTTGGGCGGTGAAATCGGAGGATTTACAATCGGAAGCAACGCCATTTACAAAGGAACAAATTCTATGACCAGCACTGCTGCAGGAGTGTATCTGGGCACAGACGGTATCCGACAATATAAATCCGGCAGTGCCTACGTAAACATACAAAACGGAGTTCTGACCGCACAGGGCGCGGTTATAAAACAAGGTACTTTAAACTTTCTGGATATCACCGGAGCAGACTGCGGAACCATACGGGTAGCCACTAACAAAGAATTCAGCAGACAGGGTATTTACATTTCCGGACAATGCGTAGGAGTTAGCGGTTCTAACGCATTAAAACTATATGGAGGCGTAGCTGTTTATATAGAAAGCAGCAGCATTGATATGAAAGCTGTTGATATAAATATGTCCGGAACCTTATCTGTATCCGGCGACGCATCCATGAACCACTGCTACATAAAAAGCGTTGCCAACGGCGGTAATGTAAATCATGGCAACAGCCTGTACCATCCGATAGTCACAATCCCACTGGAAAATCCCAGAGCCGTCAGCTATATTAATTCAAACTCAGACGGTACGATACAAGTCGGCGGACAATTCGGAGCCTCGTCATGGAGTTCCGTAAAAATCGGTAGTTCCTCTTCTGATATCCGTTTAAAAGAAAATATTTCCGATACCACAGAATGTGCGCTTGACACCCTTATGAAAATCAAAATGCGCCAGTTTGACTGGATTCGGAGCGGCTCGCATCAAAAAATCGGTTTTATTGCCGATGAACTGGAAGAAATTGATATCCATTTCGCTTTCGGTGGCGGCTACGAAGAAGACGGCTCCATGAATGTAAAAAGTGTAGACACGTTCTATATGATGGGATATGTAGTCAAAGCGATTCAGGAACTGGCTTCCTGGAAATCCCAAAAAGAAAGGCATGATGCAAACCAACAAACGGAAATTGCCGCCCTGAAAGCAGAAAACGCACAATTAAAATCGCAAATAGCTTTTCTGACAGAGCAGATGGAAACGATTTTACGCAAACAATAACAACTCATTTCACAACTGCTACAGAAAAACATGAGAAACACATAAAAAAGGAGGACCAAAATGAGTTTAAAAACAACACAAAACATAACGTTAGACCTTACCGTACCAAAAATAAAAAACGTCCGCTGCGTGGAAGACGATTCCCAGTCAAGAATCATCCATATATTAATTACGGACAACGGCGATGCCTGGCCATTGGACAAGGACTCCATGACCGTAAACTGCAAAATCCACAAACCGGATCACACATTTGTTTATAACAAAGCTGCTATAAATGACGACGGCACCGTTACGATCATTCTTTCCGACCAGGCAATGGCCGTACCGGGAATTTTACATTCCGAACTGCAGGTCTGCAATGGAACTGTTATTTCCACCATGCCATTTCATATCGTCGTGGAAAAATCTGTCTTAAGCAATAAGGATATCGCATCTGCAAATGAATCCGACGTCATAAACAGTATGCTTACCCACATGGCGGATATACAAAATCCACATCAAACAACGAAAGCGCAGGTCGGGCTTGGCAACGCAGACAATACTTCCGATGCCGATAAACCGGTATCCATTGCACAACAAGCAGCCCTGGATAAAAAATTGGATAAAACCACAGTCGCTGATTCTTCTGTTCTAGGACTGGTTAAGTCCGGAACCGACATAACAGTAGACGCCGACGGAAATGTCAGTGTGAACGACAACTCGCATAACCATACGGCCAGCAACATTTCCGATTTGTCCGATTTTTCCCAAACGGAAATCTCGAAACATAACACATCCGCTGCTGCACATTACGACATAAGAGAATTCATTTCCGAACTGAATACCAGACTAAACGCGTTAGCAGACAGCGACGATACGACGCTGGACCAGTTAAGCGAAATCGTGGCTTATATCAAATCCAACCGATCCCTGATCGAAAATATAACAACCAGCAAAATTAACGTATCGGATATTGTAGACTATCTTACTTCTTCAGCCGCTGACAAACCATTGTCCGCGAATCAGGGAAAAGTTCTGAATGATCTGATTGCTGCGCTGACAACCATTGTCGGAAATAAAGTGGATCAGGTTTCCGGTAAAGACCTCTCTTCTAACGACTATACCACGGAAGAGAAAAACAAATTAAACGGAATTGCTTCCGGTGCGGAAGTGAATGTCCAGGCGGATTGGAGCATAACAGATTCCGAATCCGACGCCTATATTAAAAACAAACCTGTCATTCCAACCAAAACAAGCGAACTTATAAATGATAGCGGATTTACGGACAACTACACGCATCCGTCCAGCGAGGTCGGCGAAAAAAGCAGCGGGTTTTATAAAATTGCCACTGATTTCTACGGACACATAACGGATGCTGTAGAGGTAAACAAAACAGATATTACCGCTTTGGGCATCCCGGAAGAGGATACCTGGCGGGGCATACAGGACAACCTGACCTCTGACAGCACGGAAGACAGCCTGTCTGCCGCACAGGGAAAGCTTCTGAAAGCATTGCTTGACGGAAAAGCTGATAACAGCCACGCGCACAATTATGCCGGAAGTTCCAGCGCCGGCGGAAGCGCCACAAGCGCCGTCAAATTAAATTCTTCCGCTGGTTCCGCTGCGCAGCCGGTTTATTTTTCTAACGGAGTACCTGTCGCCTGTACGTATACGCTTGGAAAGTCCGTGCCGTCCAACGCCGTTTTTACCGATACCAATACCTGGCGTGGCATTGTCAACAACCTCACATCGACCAGTACGACGGACAGCCTGTCCGCTGCACAGGGAAAAGCGCTGAAAGCATTGGTCGACGGAAAAGCTGCCAGCAGCCATAGCCATAATTACGTGCCTTTATCCGGAGGAACTATGACAGGAAATCTGGTAATGAACGCAGCTATAAATTCTCACTCTGTTGTTCCAACAATCGACAGTAATTATCCGCTTGGCGGATCGGACAAAAAATTCAGCAATATTTATTGCAAAAACGGAACTATCCATACTTCCGACCGGAACAAAAAATGCCATATTGAAGCAATTCCGGACAAGTATATGGAGTTATTTTATAAACTCAAACCGGCCATTTATAAATATAAAGACGGCGACCGGATCCACGTAGGCGCAATCTCACAGGATGTGGAAGAAGCCATGGCTTCGTCGGGAATCGACGCACTGGAATTTGGCGGCTTTTGCAAAGATATCCATTATGTATACGAATATGACAGCGCAGGCAATGAGATAGAATCTTCCAAACGGCCGCAACGCGATGAAAACGGAAATACGGTATACGATTATTCCATGAGATATCAGGAATATATTTTTTTAACGGTAGAAGCAATCCATAGACTGAAAAAAGAAACCGAACAGCAAATAGGCGCTATGAAACAGCAAATTGCCGATCTGCAGTCACAACTGCGGTCCGCACTGGAAACAACAAATAATGGAAGCCAAAACAACAATTAAAATTACAGAAAGGTGGTAATATAAATGTATTGTTTAGATTTTGAATATGACGGAGAAAAATTGTCCGACTATGGGATGTTGATCTGTTCTTTCGGGGGCGCCAATGACGGCGTCCTCTCTTCCGGCGCAGATATTTCTTTTCAGCAGGTACGCCCGTCCGGAAGCAATACTTTTCATCTATATTCTTCTGTTTACAACGACACATTCACAGCAACGTTCCAAATCTGCAAAAATCCTCATGTGCTTTGCAGCCAGGATAACCTGTATCTCTCCGCCGAACTGCTGGCGGCATTGCAAAGATGGCTATGCCGGAAAGAATATCACAAATTTAAAATTCTGCAGGAGGGGTATGAGCACATTTACTGGAACGCCGTTTTTGAAAGTAAACAGTATGTAATTAGCGGAAAAACAGCCGGTCTGGAACTGATTTTACATACCGACGCCCCATTTGCGTACATGGACAGCCTGACGCTAAATTACAGCTGCAAGCTGGCGGATGGAAATGCCGCTTTTGACGTATACGACCTGTCCGACGAAATCGGTTTCCTGAGGCCGGATCTGACGATCAAAATTCTCAGCCATACGAATACTCCGGCCGTCTTTCAACTGGAAAATTCCATGGATACGCAAATAACGAAAATTAACAACTGCGTACATGGGGAAACCATTACGATCAACGGCAGACAGCAGACCATAACAACGGACAGCGCATCCCATAAACTGACATTAGCGAAAGATTTTAATTATTTCTTTCCAAAAATCATAAATACCTATCAAAACAACAAAAATACTTTTGGGGTAAATTTGGATTGCGAGATACAGCTTTCCTATTCTCCAATCAAAAAAGTGGGAATATAAAAGATTTTTTATCACTAATGGGGAGCGGGCGTTTTTTCGAATTTCCGAAAAACGCCCTGCATCCTCAAAGCTGCTGTTTTCCCCAATTTTCCATGCCAACATTTCCCAACAAAAAATCTGCCAAATGCACAATTTTAACGCCATTGATATTTCCTGCAGCCAGTTCGTCCAACGTTACCACATATTTCGGATAGTGATCTCTGATTTCAAGAAGATTGGCAACCTCACGATCAGATTCCTGTGGCAGGCTGCGGCATACCTGAACATAAATACGCTCGTCACGCTGTACTGCTACAAAATCAATTTCTTTCGTTTCGTTTTTTCCGATATAGACCTGATAACCTCTTCGGCGCAGTTCAAAATATACGATGTTTTCCAACATGGCTGCAATTGATTTTGGATTAAAACCCATCATGCAATATTTCAGGGAAGCGTCCGCAAGAAAGAACTTTTCCTGTGTTTTCAACACAGATTTTCCCTGTAAGTCATACCGCTGGCAACGATAGACGACAAACGCTTTTTCCAGCCAGTCCAAATAATTATAAACCGCTTCGACGGACAGGGAACGCCCCTCGCTTTTCAGAAACTTTGCAATTGCATTGGCAGAAAAAGTCTTGCCGACATTTTCTACGATATATTTTACAACACGGTTAAACAACTCAAAATT
The DNA here is from genome assembly GCA_022796875.1 of Eubacterium sp. Classification (GTDB taxonomy): domain Bacteria; phylum Bacillota; class Clostridia; order Lachnospirales; family Lachnospiraceae; genus JAAWJJ01. The sequence goes on from JAAWJJ010000038.1 coordinate 31,784, forward strand.
CATAATATGATGCCGTTTTGTAATGTCATTCGTAATAACGGAGTGATAAATTCCCTCCACAATCTGATAAGCAGAGCGATCGTCAAAACTGCCCAGCGCCACAATCGGAAAACCGCCTAACCGAAAGTATTCGTTCAAAAGCTCCTTTGGAGAACGGGAATCAGATTTTTTAAATTCCAGATATTCAGCAAACGACAGCGTATATACCGGAATCAAAATATACCGCCCTGTTAAATAAGTTGAAATTTCACCTGACATCATTTTTGAATTGGAACCGGTTACATAAATATCGGTATTGGAATTTTCAAGCAGGCTGTTAACGGCTTTCTCCCATCCGTCAATTTCCTGCACTTCGTCCAGCAGAAGATAGTAACGCCCGTCGTCGGTCATCCGATCTTTAATACCATGGTACATACTTTTATCAGTCATGCCGTCTTCAAAATCTTCCGACGTATAGCGCATACTAATAATATGATCTGCGTCAATACCGCTTTTTTGCAGGTCGCCGCACAGCATCTCCAAAATCGTGGATTTGCCGCAGCGACGGATTCCTGCCAGTATCTTGACCAGCGAAACGTCACGATAAGTTTTCAGCATCTTTATATAATGTGGGCGGATAACCATATGCTCTGCCTCCTTGATATTTTAGCAATATCATAACCAAAAATTGCTGGAATATCAATAGTTTTTGCTTTTGACTCGTAAAAACTTTTCCATATCGTTACTTTTTCATAAAGATTCCTTTACTTTTTGGCTTTTCGAGATATGATAAGTAAAGGAAGAAAGCGGCGTAACAGCGGCAAACTGCTTTGTATATAAAATTGAATAACGTACATGCTAAAGGACATTTCATCTTTTATTCAGGTGGATGTCCTTTTTAAGAATTAGGCCAAATTGACATTTCCACAAAAATGATATAATATAGGCGAATAGTGATATTGAAATTCGTATATAATATATCAGAGAGGAGGACAGGGTATGCGAAAAACTTATACAACTTTTGTGTGTGAACAATTAGCAGCAGTGCCAACAGGGATGCCAATTTATACGGGGCAGATTGCGAAGAAGATTGCAGCGATTTATGATTTGGCAGAAAAAGAAGCGGCGGCAGCGGCGGCAGTTGCGGTAAAGCGTGTGCTGGACGGAAAACTCTTACCGGAACTTCGGTGTTTCCAAAAAGGAATTTACTATCGCACAGCAGTGACGCCTTTTGGTGAAACGGGAATTAACAAAGAAAAGCTGATTGCAGATAAATACTTATTGCCGGATATTGGGTATGAAACTGGTTTAACAACTCTTCATCGTATGGGGCTGACTTCCCAGATGCCACGGGAACGTGTATTGGCGACCAATGCGGCGAGAAATTGTATGAGAACAGATAAAAAACTTGGTGTTGTGATTCGACCGCCCAAGGCTCCTGTCACAGCAGAAAATAAAGAATATCTGCAAATACTTGACGCATTGGATTTGTTAGAGAAAGCTCCGGTAGATGAAGAACACCCTTATGAGATTATCGCGGACTATATTCAGAAGAAAGGGCTGAAATATAAAGTTCTGCTGGCATTTGCCGATCGTTATTATAATCATAATACGATATTGTGCCTTGCACATACCGCGAGTATGGGAGGAACTATGATATGAAATTGCATGAAGATAAAGACGCGTTTGGCCTTTTGCTTGAAAACATACATGATAAGACAGGATATCGGACAGATGTACTGGAAAAGGATTATTATGTTCTGCTAATCTTGCAGGAATTATCCAATTTTCAGGCAGACGGACTTCAGGCCTATTTCAAAGGCGGAACAGCCCTTTATAAAGCACTGAAAACGACCAACCGTTTTTCCGAAGATATTGACCTTTCCGTTGATACTAGAGGATGCAGCAGGACACAGAACGATAAACGTCTGGAACGTGCAGCCAAGAAGTATGTTTCCCTTCCGAGGGATGCGGCACAAGGAAAAACAAACCGTTCTGAGGTGATTGCGGTTTATACATATGATCCTGTTACAACTTTTGATGCAGATGATGCACTGCAACGTTTTGGCAAACTGAAAGTGGAAGCAACTTCTTTTACGATTAGTGAGCCGGTGGATAGTTTAGAAATATCTGCGATGCTTTACAACCTGGCGACAGAGGAACAAAAGAAGATTCTGGAAGCAGTGTATGATGTAAAGCCATTTTTTATTCAGACCATCACTTTGGAACGAATTTTTGTCGACAAACTTTTTGCTGCGGAAGCGTATGTTCGTCATTCTTCCATAAATCAGCGAGCATTTGAAGCGGCAAAGCATATCTATGATTTAGCGGTTATTGCACAGCATCCGAAAGTATCCGCGTTGTTATCAGATTCAGATAAATTAAAGCACCTTTTGGAGATTCGTATGAAAGAAGAACAAGGACGCCTTGACGGAATACCAGACGTTATTCCGTCAGAATTTATATTCTTTACACAGGCTGGAGATAATAGCGATGTTTGCAAAGCGTATGAAACCATGCAGAACCAATATGTCCTCAGAGAACAAGATCGAATTGAGTTTGAAACAGCGGTAAAAGCTTTGATGAATATTCAGGGGAGCTTATTGAAAAATCCTGCATGGACAGACTTTCATAATACAACAATTTAACAGGCTGGGAGATCTGCATTACACTTGATATAATGACATCACCTGGTGTATCAGTTTAAAAACAAACAGGCTGCCAAACATTTACTGGATGAAATTGTAATGACACGCAAAAAGGAGCGATAACAGAAATGAAAGCAAATGCACAGAGTTATAAACGTTTAGCTTTAAACAAATTACGTTTGCGCAAAACAGAAACCATTCCTACAGAAATTGCATTACAGGAAATATCACCTGTTAACTGGTCTAAAGAAGTGATAGATGGAGAAAAAAAGATTCATATTACTGGTACAAATGAAAAATAGCCTATAGAAATACCAAAAACAATATAAACATCCCTCAGGAGTAAGCGGTTCGCCCCTTACTCTTTTATTATGCCAAAAATTCATACCCTCACGGGTATTTTATCATAGATGAAACCCAAAATTTTTTCAAAAAACAAAGGAGGTAACTCAATGGATGAATTATTAAAAAAATTCCCAGCAATATCGACGGCTTTGGACACCGGCTTTTCTTTTTTCGTCGAAAAAATTAAAGAAGCCGTTTCCGAACTAAAAGAAGTCGATACAATCTTAACTGAAATCAGCAAAACAAATGACAGCCTGTCAAAATCTAACCTTGCCGGTCTCAAAGACAAAGCTTTTGAAACTGCCGGCAAATACGGCAAAAAACCGCAGGACTATCTGGCAAACGTTCAGGAAGCCTCTGCCGCCGGATACGATAACGCCGCAGAGATTGCGGAACTATCCATGGCCGCCCAAACTGCAGGCGGTATGACGTCGGAACTTGCCAGCCAGATGGTACAGGCCACAGACCAGGCTTACCAGATGAACGGCAGCGTATCCGAACTGACCCGGACGCTCGACGGCTACTACTCCATTGCCAGCCAAAATGCCGTCAGCATGTCCGACTTTTCGGACGCGATTTCCGCCGTTGGTTCTGATGCCGCTTCGTTCGGCGTACAGGCGGATGAAACTGCCGCCGCGGTCGGGACTATATCCGCGGCTACAAAACAAAGCGGGACGGAAGCCGCCCTGGCATTCCGATCAATCCTGCTCCATATCCGACAGGTAGCCGATGAAGAAAACGGGATTACGCCGGACGGCCTCGTAAAATATGAACAGGCCTGCAATGACCTGGGCATCTCTTTACAGGAAACCAAAGACGGCGTCCTTTCCCTCCGCGATCCGATGGAGGTGCTCAAAGAGCTGTCTTCTGTTTACAGCACGCTCGGAGAAAACGACGTAAGGAAGAAAAACCTGCTCGATTCTATCGGCGGCGGAGCAGACAGTTCACAGCTTGACGCTTTATTAAGTAACTGGCGCACCTACGAAACAATGCTGCAGCAGTACGCAAACGGATCCGGTTCCATGGCAGAAGCCGCCGCAGCGACCGCCGATTCCTGGGAGGGATCCATGGCGCGTCTGTCCAACACATGGACCAGCCTGGTCGGAAACATTGCAAACTCTGACGGCATGACTGCAGCGGTCAACGGACTGAATGGAATTCTCTCCGCCGCAGACACGGCCACAGAAAAAATAGGCTCTATCGGGACGATCAGCCTGGCCGGATCCGGAATCGGCATCTCAAAATTTATAAAGAACTTTGCTCGGCCATGAAAAAATGGCGCAAAAACTCTCCTACAGTTTTTATATTGGGCTAACACAGACAAGGAAATGATAAAACGGTTCAAAGTACAAGTCTGTGCATTGGGAGTTCTAAAAGAAACCAACGAGGAGTAATTGCTGGAAAGACCTCATGAATATTCGACGAAAGCAGAATCAGTAATGATAAATGTAACCGTGCGAAAGGCAGAAAAAACAGAATATTCGGCATATGGTAACCGGTATGCAAATACCGGGTACGCCTAAGTGCTATCAACAAGGGTATTAACAAAATCAGCAGCACACATTCCTGAGAGCAACCCTCTAAGCAGATAACCCTGTAAAAAGGACTAACCTGCCAAACAGGAATGGATGTTCAACGACTACCGATCCTCAGAGTATCTTACGCCTTATGGAAGATGCTTTTAAGGTATAGTGTCCTGTGGAAGTTTCGCAAATTCTTCTGCAGAACCTGAGCGGCATTGCGAACGCAACGTTTCACAATATGCAACCCGCTGCTCTGCTGGAAAAAATTTGTACAGATATAAAATTGACTTTGACTATGTATGAAATATAAACGGCAGCTTAAAACCTGCTGCCGCAATTGTTACACTTCCATGTTTTACCATTGTCACCCATACCAAAAATACCAAAAGCGGCGATTTTCATCGCTTTTGTGGCAGTTGAAATTTTAGATAGATTGGTGGACTGGCAGATTGGGCATTTGGGTTTGTTTTGTGACCTCAATA
>JAAWJJ010000039.1 GCA_022796875.1 Eubacterium sp.
AGGCTCTTCGCCCCTTTCACTTCTACCACGCACATACGGCAGGCGCCGATTTCATTGATTTCTTTTAAATAACATAACGTCGGGATCTCAATGTTCAAAAGCCTTGCCGCTTCCAGTATTGTGGAACCAGCAGGCGCCTCTACTTCTATCCCGTTGATTTTAATTTTTACATTTTTCATTCTATGCACATCCTCCTACCAAACATCTTTCTGTCAAAGCCGGTTCGTTTATTTACGGTAAATTGCGCCAAAGTTACATTTATCGATACAGGTGCCGCACTTGATACATATATCCATATCGATCGTATGCGGCTGCTTCACAGAACCATAAATAGCCTCTGCCGGGCATGTCCGCAGGCATAACGTACAGCCTTTACATTTTTCAGGATCAATCGTATATGTCAGCAAATCCTTGCATACCCCGGCCGGGCACTTTTTATCTACAACATGGGCGATATACTCGTCTTTGAAAAATTTTAATGTAGATAATACCGGGTTCGGCGCCGTCTGCCCCAGGCCGCAAAGAGCGTTTTCTTTAATATAATAAGCCAGCTCCTCCAGTTTATCGATATCTTCCAGCGTTCCCTGTCCTTTCGTAATCCGGTCAAGAATCTCGTACATTCTTTTTGTCCCTACCCGGCAAGGCGTGCATTTTCCGCAGGATTCGTCTACGGTAAACTCCAGGAAAAACTTCGCGATATCCACCATACAGTTGTCTTCGTCCATAACGATCATTCCGCCGGAACCTACGATCGAACCAATACTCGCCAGGTTTTCATAATCAATTGGGATATTAAAATGCTCCGCCGGGATACATCCGCCGGACGGGCCGCCGGTCTGTACCGCCTTGAATTTCTTTCCGTCCGGAATCCCGCCGCCGATCTCTTCAATTACCGTGCGAAGCGGCATCCCCATCGGAATTTCCACCAGTCCGGTATTATTGATCTTGCCGCCAAGTGCAAATACTTTCGTACCCTTCGATTTCTCTGTTCCGATCGAAGCAAACCATTCCGCTCCGTTTAATATAATCTGAGGAATATTGGCATATGTTTCTACGTTATTTAAAACAGTCGGACTCTCAAACAAACCTTTCACTGCCGGGAACGGCGGCCTCGGCCTTGGTTCCCCGCGGTTTCCTTCAATGGAAGTCATCAGCGCGGTTTCTTCGCCGCAGACAAACGCCCCCGCGCCGAGCCTCAGATCTATGTCAAAATCAAATCCTCTGCTGAAAATGTCCTTTCCTAACAGACCGTACTCCCTTGCCTGCCTGATCGCAATGTTTAAACGTTCAACGGCGATCGGATACTCTGCACGGACATAAATATAACCCTGGTCTGCGCCGATTGCATATCCAGCGATCGCCATCGCTTCCAGAACGGCATGAGGATCGCCCTCTAAAATCGAACGGTCCATAAATGCGCCCGGGTCGCCCTCGTCGGCGTTACATGCGACATATTTCTGCACGTTGCCCCTGTTTCCGGATGCAAATTTCCATTTCAGGCCGGTCGGAAAACCAGCGCCGCCGCGCCCCCTTAACCCGCTGTCCAAAACGGTCTGTATGACTTCGTCCGGCGTCATGAACGTCAGTACTTTTCCCAATGCTTCATAGCCGTTTGTAGAAATATATTCTTCAATATTTTCCGGATTGATGACGCCGCAGTTCCTTAATGCGATACGATGCTGTTTTTTATAGAAAACGGTTTCGTTTAACGGCTTAATCACATCCTGCACAACCGCCTCTTCATACACCAGGCGCGTTACCACGCGTCCTTTTAACAGGTGTTCGGAAACAATCTCTTTTACGTCTTCTTTTTGCACGTTTGCATAAAATACGCCGTCCGGATATACGATCATGATCGGGCCGCAGGCGCACAGGCCATGGCATCCGGTCTTTACCACAAGGATTTCTTTTTCCAAATTCTGTTCTTTTAATTCTTTTTCCAGGGTCTGAATGATCACTGCGCTTCCGGAGGAAGTGCATCCCGTGCCGCCGCAAACCAATACATGTGAACGAAACATAGCTGCACCTCCTACATATTTTCAGAAGCAAGGGTATATTCAGCAACCGGTTTTCCGCCGCAAATATGCTTTTCCAATACATCCATTGCTTTTTCCGTTGTCATTTTAATATAAGTAACTTTTTCTTTCCCAGACTCCAGTACTTCTACGATCGGTTCATACTGGCATAACCCGATGCATCCGGTCTGGGTCACGACTACTTTGTCCAGTTTTCTGTTCTGAACCTCCTCTGCCAATGCGTTTAATATCGGCCGGGCGCCGCTTGCAATTCCGCAGGTCGCCATACCTACTACGATACGGATTCCTTCGCTGCCCTCCTCCCGGAGACCGATCTGGCCCTGCATTTTTTCCCTTATTGCTTTTAATTCTTCCAAAGACTTCATTTTTTTTATTCCTTTCTTTTCCCTGGCTTAACTATTTTTCCGGAATATTAATATTTCACAAGAATTTCGGCTATATCGCTTACTTCTACCTTTCCGTATACTTCGTCGTTAATCATCATGACCGGCGCCAGCCCGCAGGCTCCGATACACCGGCAGGCCTCCAGGGAAAACTTCCCGTCTTCTGTACATTCCCCGCCGGAAATCTCCAGTTCATCCATCAGTTTACTGTAAACAGCTCCGGAACCCTTTACGTAACATGCGGTTCCAAGACAGACGGAAATCGTATATTTCCCTTTTGGCAAAAGGCTGAACTGGGAATAAAACGTAGCGATTCCGTAGATTTTTTCCATCGGTACCTTCATCTCATCCGAAATTATTTTCTGGACTTCATACGGCAGATAACCGTAAATTTCCTGTGCTTTCTGCATCACCGGCATCAGCGGTCCCTTTCCGTTTTTGTGTTCGGCAATTATTTCCAGTAACTGCTTTTTTTGTTCTTTTGTTCCGTGAAACGGAACGTCTTTATTATTTTTCAATGGAATACCTCCTTATATCATAAGTTTGTGGGCAATGAAAACGGCTGCACCTGCTTTCAGGAATACAGCCGTTTATGCAAAACAACCAAAAAGTCCCCAGCCTGCCTTTTTGCCGCTTTGACTTATTTAAATAACAATACCGCCGTCAACATTATATGTTAAACCGCTGATATATCCGGCATAGTCTGAACATATGATCAATGCTGCGTTTGCAATGTCAATCGGCATGGCGATTTTCCGAAGGGATACCTGTTTCAAAACAGGGCCGCCCGGTTTAAATGCATCCACAACATTGCCGTCATTATCCTGCGTCATACCCGTAAGGGTAGGACCCGGGCAGATGCAGTTAATACGGATATTATCCGGACCAAATTCCATATTCAGGCTCTTTGACATCAGTTTCACGCCTGCTTTGACCATACAATAGAACGGATCGTAGTCGCCCGGCCGGTCGGAAGATTTGGAACCAAATTCAAGTACGACGCCGCCGCCCTGTTTCTGCATCATCGGCAATGCGTTCTGAAGCGTATATACATGGGCAAGTCCGTGAATCCCCATTAACTGACGGAACTGGCTTTCCGTCGTTTCCATGAAATGAGCCGGAATGTTGTATCCTGCGCTGTTGATCAGGATATCAATCCTGCCGTATTTTTCTTTTATCATGTTAAATAAAGCATCAATCTCGTCACGGTTAAATGCGTTTGCATTAAAGTATGTAACTTCACAGCCGCAATTCGTTAAAAACTGCGCGTTTGCTTTTCCGATTTCTTCTTCAATTCCCGTAATAATTACTTTGGCGCGGTGTTTCGCGAACAAGCTGGCCATAGCGAGGCCAATGCCCAGCGTCGCGCCTGTAATCAGCGCAACTTTTCCTTCTACCAGTCCGGTGCCTTCCGGGACAAGTTCCACTTTTTTCGTTAATAATTTCCCTTTTGAATCATAATCCATTTTCATAGCCATATATTGATTCCTCCTTCAGATTCTTTCAGATTATCTTGTCATTCTGTTAACAATCGGTAGCGGTCATATGTTCTCCGCCTACCCAGCCTCCGTCGACTTCCAGCATCAGGCCGGACACATAGGATGATTCATCTGAAGCAAGGAATACGGCTGCATTTGCGATTTCTTCCGGCTCTGCGAAACGTCCCATAGGGATGACAAGCGGATCTTTAAATTTTTTCCAGTTTTCGATTTTCTTTACAGCTTCCGTATTTGTCATACCCGGAGCAAGGACGTTAATGCGGATGCCTTCTTTCGCCATGTCCATCTGCGCGCTTCTGCTTACCATTGTCAGCGCCGCGCTTGCAAACGTATAAAATGCTTCCTGGTTATTCGGCCGGTTCGTACCGAGTTTGGAAGAAACGTTTATAATGCTTCCTTTCTTTTGTTTTTGCATATACGGAATCACTTCCCACATAGCGTAAACATGTGTTAAAACGTTGGTATCCATCACGTTCCACCAGTCTTCTTCCGTACACTCCAGAAACGGTTTGCTGAACATGATTCCCACGCTGTTTGTCAGAATATCAATCTTTCCGTATTCTTTTTCCGTTGCCGCCGCCATCGCTTTCACCTGCTCGCGGTCTTTCATATCGGTTGCAAGGAATTTTGCCTTTCCTCCGTTTCCAATAATTTCTTTCACAACGGCTTCTCCGCCGGCGGTATTGATGTCGGCTACTACAACAGAGGCACCCTCCGCTGCATATGCAGTCGCAATCGCTGCTCCGATGCCGGAAGCTCCTCCTGTTACAATTGCAACTTTACCATCTAATCTTGCGCTCATATAAAAACCTCCTTATAATTAATTTTTGCACTAATAAAATAACGTCGTATCAAATCGATTTGGATTACTTACTTTCACCAACGGTTCTTTCTAATCTTTCTGCATCAGGCCTTTTGCTTTCTGTTCTTCCAGAATTTCTTCATGTTTCTTATAATCCAGTTTGTAGAACAGGAAAACGATACCTACAACAACGCTTAAAATAATTGGCAGAATAAAATAGATCATTTTAATGCCATTGATTACTTCCGCCGGCTGTTCCGGAGCATTTGCTACATAATTTGTTGCTGCAAGCATCCAGCCTACTTCGGCGCTGCCGATAGCGATGCCGGCTTTATGCATAAACGACCAGTATGCGCCGTACAATCCCTCCTGTCTGACGCCGGTAGACAACAGTGCGTAGTCCGCCGTATCGCCAGTCGCTGCGACAGTTCCGGCAAGCGCAAGCCAGAAACATATGTAAGATAAGAAACCGGAAATCCAGAATCCGACATTCAGGCTGTTCGAACAGAAATACTGAATCAGCAAAAATACCGCTCCCAGGAAAGATCCATAGCAGATTACTTTCCCTTTGGATTTCAGCAGGTTTGCAAAAAACGGCAGTGTAAATGCGCCGATCATACCCCCGATACCTGTTACAATTGCATAAACCGACATTGCGTTCATGTCGCCGATTACATACATGAAAAGGTAGGTCTGAGAAGTAGCCCTTCCAAGATTTAACATCCCAAGTATAGCCGCACCAATTACGAGAAGCACGAAATATTTGTTTTTAAGAGCCAGGGCAACTCCTTTTAAAATCGGCATTTTCCCCTGGTCGTCTTTCGGTTTTACCACCTCTTTACAGACTGCCACACAGATAAATACTAAAACGATACCGACAATACTGTACAAGGTAACGGTATTTAACCAGCCTTTCGCTGCGTTTTCGCCCCCAAGCCGCATCACGATCGGCATGGTAGCCGCGCCGCCGAAAATCGTTCCGATGTTTGTAAACATCATTTTCCATCCCGAAATAGACGCTCGTTCCGCACCGCTGGCAGACATAACCGCAACCATTGCCGTATGCGGGATGTTTACACAGGTATACATAAAACACCAGATAAAATACAATACGACAATCCATATTGTCTTTGCCATTACGCTCCATTCCGGATGCGCCCAGAACATTAAGATCGTAGAAACGAATAATGGAACGTTAAACCATAGCAGCCACGGACGGTAACGTCCAAGTTTAGAACGCGTCCTGTCTGTCCAGGAACCTACAAGCGTATCGTTAATCATATCCCAGACCCGGCCCAACAAAAGCAGCGTTCCGACAACACCTGCATGGATTCCGGCCACTTCGGTACAAAACATCATGAAAAATACCGCTACAAGCCCATTTGACAAATTCTGTGCAAGTTCTCCCAGAGAAAAAGCAAATTTTCTCCCTACACCCACCTTTACTTCAAAAGATGTAGCTTTTTTTGTTTCCATAAAAATACCTCCTCCTATATTTGATTTCGTCATTTTGTTGATATCATTATTTTACTTCCATTCCTGCATTATACAGAAGATACAAAAAGTGAATAGTACTATAGTGCTTTTTCTATCATATTTGTTAAAAATATGTCGAAATGTATTGTTTTAAATTTGCTATTTATATGATAAAAATTACATTCTGTAATACTGGTATAAATTCGGATAGAATTATTACATATGTGTTATTTACTCTATTCCGTGAAAAACAATGCGCATCGCAAAACAATGTAAAGCAAATTCTTTTATTTTATTGACAGTGTCTGCAGTCATCCATATAATAAATTTAAAAGTGAACAAGGAGCGATATTTTTACATGCCTACTACAAATATTAATGTACGTGTGGATTCCGATTTGAAACAGGAAGCAGAAACTCTTTTCAGTGACCTCGGCCTAAATATGTCTGCTGCCATTAATATGTTCCTGCGTTCTGCCATCAATCACAACGGTATTCCATTTGAAGTAAAACGCCCCATGCCAACTGTAGAAACACCGACTTTACTGGATGGAGAATTTTACAGAAATTAAATATTAGCAGAGAGATGGAGTATGGTATGAAGATAGTTACATTTACAATGGCTGGAATGACTTTTGAATATGATGAAGAGAAAAACCAAAAAAATATCCGTAAACATGGGATTTCATTTAAAAATGCTGCGCGTGTATTCTTTGATTATGACCGTATAGAGTTTTTAGATGAGGAGCACAGTTGTGAGTAAGAACAGTTTGATACTATTGGTGATACATCAGCTGGCAGTATTGGATTAAGCAATAAAAATAATTCAAATAATACAGAAATGACAATTGTTTTTGATGAAGATTGCCCGGAAACGACACCGGAAAGAGCCGTTAAATTTAAAAGGGTAAATCCACCACGACAAACAAAAAATATAAATCATGCCTGACGATTTAAAAAAATATTCCTGATTTTAAATTGTCAGAGTTAAATTACTATCCTGAATACTGTAATTTTACAGTAAACGAGTTGACATTGTTTAACTACCAGATGACAACTCATCCGTTGAACCAGTGTACCGAGTTTATGACTGTGAGCGTTACGGCCATCCAGCAGATCAGCGGCAGAGTGAACAATAAGATAATGAAGGGGCGTTGAGAGTGTTTTTGGCACTCTCTTTTTCTTCCCATTTCCGACAACATTTGATATAGTATAGGTATTTACAAACAGTGCATAGTATTTTAGAGCCATATAAGCACTTATTTGAAAATTACGACATTCCCTACCAGGATAGCTACTGATTATATGTTTGGAAATTCGGATCATCATCTTCCAATATCACATTTACGTTTGACACCATATACTGCCACAAAAAAAGATAACAAATATCCGATATGGTTATGGCTTTCATATTTTGGTGATTAAGGAACGGAACATATATACATGATATATTTTAATCAGTTGGGAAAGATTGGGAAATGCAATTTATCTTTACATGGTTCCAATGGCGCAAAGCTTAGTTATGAATCGAAAATAAGACGAAACGAAAACGGATTGTATGTTATGAGGATAAATATTCAGAACAAAAAAACCCTGAAAATATATCAAAACCTACGACAAAACATGAGCCAATATGATATAGAGCAGTTTGCAAATGAATGTAATGCCTATATGATTCGTGAGGAACGGAAAGAGCGACAAGAAAGAGAACTAGAAAACAAAAGTAATTCTAAATAAAACACCTGATATTTATTTTTATGATATTGTGATGGAAAAGAGAAACGATAACGCATACCTGATTACAGAAAATACTTTCTATTTTCCAAAACGAGAGTTTATTGTCACACCATCGGAAATGATAGAAATCCTCTATAAAGATTCAGCTTTATAAATGAAAAACCTTAACTTCTGACTGCAGAATTCATATGCCAGGAATCTGAACCCCAGGATTCCCGGCTCTTTTTTTGTCCCGAAATTCAAATCTGTACCTGAATTTAATTATAGTTTTTTTCCCAAGGTATTGATATTTATCAATAACAATATGCGAAATGAATATTTCAGTAAAAAAAAGAACCGGAATATAATTAAAATTGCAAAAAGACAACGTTTTTTATTTCTGAAACAACCAACATTATGAAGAAAGAAACAGTCGGAGGTTCTTAACAATGGCAAACGGAAAAATTGTAGTGAAAGCTGAAAGATGTAAAAGCTGCGGTTACTGCGTGAAATTCTGCCCGAAAAATGTTCTTTCCATCGGAACTGACGTTAATTCCAAAGGTTATGAATATGTAGTAGCTGCAAACATGGATGCCTGTATCGCCTGTTGTATGTGCGGACGGATTTGTCCGGACGGCGCGATAGAGGTATACAAATAAGGGAGGTGAAGGAAAATGGAAAGAGTATTAATGAAAGGCTGCGAAGCAATCGCAGAAGCCGCTGTAAGAGCCGGATGCCGTTTTTTTGCCGGATATCCGATCACCCCGCAAAACGAGATTCCGGAGTATTTTTCAAGGAGGCTTCCGGAAGTCAGCGGTAATTTTGTACAGGGAGAATCCGAAGTCGCATCGATCAATATGGTATACGGCGCGTCTGCCGTAGGCGTCAGGGCGATGACTTCTTCCTCCAGCCCAGGTATCGCGTTAAAGAGCGAGGGCGTTTCTTACTGCGCGGCGGCACGTCTGCCGGTCGTGTACTGCAACGTTTCGCGCGGAGGTCCCGGCGTCGGCGCCATCCAGCCGGCACAGCAGGATTATTTCCAGGCGACCAAAGCTTCTGGGAATGGCGGTTTTCAAATGATGGTCCTGGCTCCTTCTACTGTCCAGGAAGCCGTAGACCTGACTTACCAGGCGTTTGAATATGCGGACCGCGATTTAAACCCGGTTTTAATCCTGGCAGACGGCGTAATCGGTACGATGATGGAACCGGTTGTACTCCCTGATATGAAAAGTGAAGAGGAAATCACACAAATTAAGGCGAACAAAAGAAAATGGGCCTGCGTCGGACACAACTTTGAACAGGAAACAAAATCCTGGATTCAGCCTTGCCGCTGGGACACGGTTGAAATGCAAAAATTAAACGAAGAGGCGGCAGCCATGTATGAAACATGGGAAAAGGATATCCGCGTAGAAGAATATAAAACAAAAGACGCCGAACTTATCATTACGGCGTATGGTATTTGCGGGCGTATTGCAAAATCGGCCGCAGATGTATTAAGGAAAGAGGGATATAAAGCCGGCGTGATCCGCCCGATTACGGTAAGCCCTTTCCCGTATCAGTCGTTTGACAACATTGATTATAGCATTTGCAAAGGAATCCTGGATGTGGAAATGTCTATTCCTGCTCAGTTTGTAAAAGATGTGGAGGCCGGTGTCAAAGACCGGGCGCCGATCGAAACCTGCCTGTGTTCCGGCGGTAATATCATGACCCAGGACGCCGTATTGGAATCAGCGCGAAAAATACTGGAAAAAATGTAGGAGGAGGAATCGTAATGGAACTGATTTATTCAAGAACGAAGACAATCCAGGAAGACAAAATTTCCGGATTCTGCCCGGGCTGCATGCACAGTACCGTCATAAAACTGATCGGCGAAGTACTGGAGGAAATGGACGTCTGGCAAAAAACCGCATGCGTGCTCGGAATTGGATGCTGCGGATTACATATGGACTATATTGCGTACGACAATATTACCGCGCCTCACGGCAGGGCATGCGCCGTAGCTACCGGAATGAAGCGGGGAAATCCCGATACGCTGGTATTTACTTATCAGGGCGACGGCGATTTCGCTTCGATCGGTCTGGCCGAATCCGTATCCGCAGCAAACCGCGGGGAAAACATTACCGTTATTTTCATTAACAACGGTATTTACGGCATGACCGGCGGACAGATGGCGCCGACCACGTTAGTAGGCATGAAAGCGTCTACCGCTCCGAAAGGACGTGACCCGAAAGAACACGGATACCCAATGCATATGAGCGAGGTCTTAAACCAACTGACCGCGCCCGCATATATTGAACGTACCAGCTGCAATACGCCGCAAAACGTTATGAAAACGAAAAAAGCGATCCGCAAAGCATTTGAAAATCAATTGAACAACAAAGGATTTTCAATGATTGAAATAGTAACCAACTGTCCGACAAACTGGGGGATGGATCCGCTGCAGTCATTAGATTTCTTGGAAGAAAAAATGCTGCCGGAATATCCGTTAGGCGTCATCAGGGATTTAGATTAAGCGGGAGGTGAACTCATGGAAACAAATTTATGCATTGCTGGATTCGGCGGCCAGGGCGTTATGACGCTCGGGAAATTTCTCGCGCAGGCGACCTGCGATTCCACGGATAAGCAGGTGACTTTCTTCCCGTCTTACGGCGCGGAACAGCGCGGCGGCACGGCAAACTGCTTCGTTGTCATTTCAGATGAAACGGTAGGCGCTCCGCTCGGAGATTGCATGGACGACCTGATCGTCATGAACCAGCCGTCCATGACAAAATTTTTACCGAAACTAAAGCAGGGCGGCACATTATTTATCAACAGTTCCATCGTAAAAGAACCGGAAAACCGGCCAGATGTAACGGTCATAAAAGCTCCCGTTACGGAACTTGCTCTGGAAATGGGAAATGCAAAAGTATTAAACGTCATCATGCTCGGCGTTTATATCGGCTATACCGAAGTTATTGCGCCAGAAATTGTCTGGGGAACGATCGAACACAAACTGTCTTCAAAGAAAAAACTTCTTCCGTTAAACCAGGCTGCATTTGAAAAAGGCCTGGAACTTGGAAGATCACAAAGAAAACAATAATATGGTTCTGCCTGAACCAAAAGTAATTCTTTTCCTGTCCGGAGGCTATTATGGATGATAAATTGCAAAAAGACTTTGAAAATAGAAAATATGTCTTCCCATGGGGAAACGGCCATCTTACTTTTACGCAATTCATTGACGGTTCCAAAGCGGCGTTATGCCCGGAAGACGGCCGGTATTACTGGCTGTATTTTGAAAAAACAGATACCGGCCTGGAGTTTCCGGCAGCAATTCTGGAAATGTCCGAAGGCGAAAAGGAAGAACTTGAATTTCACGATATCCTCTCCGACCTGGCAGACGCCAACCAAAGAGGCATGTATCCGGAAGTTGCCGACGGTATCCGCCGGATCTTAACGGAACGGAATATCCGCAGAGAAGTAATTTTCACTTTAAACACTCTGGACAACGGATGGATCCGGCGGGAACCTGGAATCATATATCTGATTTCCAGACAGGTATTAGAGTTTTTAAACAGAGAACCCTCCGGTAACGAATCTGACCTGCACACCGCAATTGGCGCGGCAGTCAGGCAGTTCAGACAATAAAAAATTTAAATAATAAAGGAGAACACAAACTATGACCAGCACATATCAACAGCTTTGCCCGGTACTGTTCGGACCTGACGCAGCAGGAGAACTGGGCACAAAAGTACAGGAACTCGGCGGGACAAACGCAATCCTTATTTATGATAAAGGCATTGGCGGAACAGGAATCGTCGACACTTTTGTAAAAGATTTAAAAGAACACAGTATCAAAACCACGTTATTTGACGGCGTCCTGCCTGACGCCCCGAAAGATATGGTCAACGAAGCCGGAAAGCTGGCGCAGGACAAAAAAGTTGACGTTATTATCGGTATCGGCGGCGGGAGCAGCCTGGATACGGCAAAAGCCGTATCTATCCTGGCCGAAAATCCGCTGCCGATCGACCAGTATTACCCGCAGAAACAAAAAGCTTTTACGCAGAATCTGCCTCTAATCCTGATTCCGACAGCTTCCGGCACCGGCAGCGAAGTAACGGCAATGTCCGTGATTCATGACGAAGACACCGACGCTAAAGAATTTGTACTGCGCCCTGGAAACCTGGCCATTCTGGATCCGAAGCTGACGTTAAGCGTCCCTGCGTCCGTAACCGCCGCAACCGCGCTGGACGCCATGTCCCATGCCGTAGAAGCCCTTACGACAAACTGCGGAAACCCAAAAGCAGACCTTCTGGCTCTTCATGCGATTCGCCTGATCACGGAAAATCTGCCGACTGCTTACATAAACGGAAAAGATCTCGATGCACGCACTGCTTTAAGCCTTGCCAGCAATTTTGCCGGTATGGCGTTCGGCGACGCCAGCGTTCATTTCGGACATGCTGCGGCGCATGAAATGGGTATCCGTTTCCATATGCCGCACGGCGAAGCCTGCGCTATCACCCTTCCGGAAGTTATCCGTTTCTCCGCCGACGTGATTCCGGAAAAGACAAAACAGATTGCGGAAGCGCTCGGACTTACGGTTCCGGAAAATATAAACGGCTTAAAAATCGGTGAAATGGCTGCTGAAAGAGTACGCGAACTGATGCGTTCCGTAGGCATTAAATCTTTAAAAGACCGTGGAATCTCACGGGAAGACGTCCTTGACTGCGCCAAAGGAGCCGTAGAAAAGAACTGGTTCGTCATCTGCGCCTTAAAGAAAGTGGATGAAGAAGTTATGAAACAAGAACTGGCGGATATGTATGATAATTATCGTTAAATATCAATAACTATATGCTATTTAAATATTTTACGAATGAAAAACAGTGGGAATATAATAAAGTCAGAAAGAAACGAACCATAAAAAGTTCGCACAACTATTGTAAACACAATCCATTTAAATTGAGGAGGTATATTTTATGAGCAACATTCCAAAAACATCAAAAGCCATGGTACTGGAAGAATACGGACAGCCGGATGTTCTCCGTGAGATCGAGATTCCGGAAATCAAAGAAGGAGATATCCTTGTTAAAGTACAGCTTGCTGGTATTTGCGGCACAGACGTACACCAGCAGATCGGCGACCTGTCTATCAAACCGCCGACGCCGATGATTCAGGGGCACGAAACACTCGGGAAAATCGTGGAAATGAAAGGCATTACGACCGACGTAGCCGGCACTCCGGTCAAAGAAGGCGACCGGATCCTCTGGGCGCATCAGTTCTGCGGAAAATGTTACGCATGTAAAATCCTGCACCAGCCGTTTGCATGTTATTCCAGCAAAGGATACGGATTTGCACCGCCGGTTGCGCTGCGCGGCGGATTTTCCGAATATGAACTGGTAACGGCAGGAACCGATTTTGTAAGAGTACCGGACACCGTTACAGACGAAGAAGCGTTAGGCGTCGGATGCGCATTCCGTACCGTTATAAATGGATTTGACAAATTAATGGCGCACGGCGGCGTTCCGACCGGCGGCACGGTCGTAATCCAGGGCGTGGGACCGATCGGCCTTTACTCTACCGTAATGGCGGCCCAGACAGGCGCAGCCAAAATTATCACCGTAGACTCCGTAGAAAGCCGGCTGGAATTTTCCAAAAAATGGGGCGCTACACAGACGATCAACATGAAAGAGATCACGGATGCGCATGAAAGAGCAGAATATGTAAGAAGCGTTACCGGCGGAATCGGCGCCGACGTCGTAATCGAAGGCACCGGCGTACCGGCAGCTTTCAACGAAGGAATCGACTATCTTGCAAAATTCGGTACATACCTGATCATGGGCCAGACTTCCAGAAGAAGCGTAGAGATCATCCCGAATGATATTATGAACAAACAGCTCGTCGTTCTGGGCAGCGGTTCTGCAGATATCAGACACTTTGTAAAAGCGCTGAAATTCATTGAAGCATTCCGCGAAAAATATCCGTTTGGCGAACTGATCTCCAAAAAATACGCTCTGGAAGAAGCAAACGAAGCAATGTCCAGCATGCTTCACGGAACCGACTTAAAAGCAGCTCTCGATATGAGGAACAGATAATCAACAACGGATCATCTGAAAGAAATAATCAATAACAAATCATCAGAATAACTGAATATTAAGGAGGAAAAAAATTATGTTTGAAAGAACACCGAACCGTATGTTAGAAAAAATCAGAGCAGGAAAACCGGCTTATGGTATGCAGTGCTACATCCATGACCCTCGCCTTTACGAAGTATCCGGCTGGGCAGGAATGGACTTCTGCATGATCGATATGGAGCATTGCCGCCTGAACTTTGAAAAAATGGTAGAACTTATCCGTACCTGCGAAATGACAGGCATGACCCCGGTTGTCCGCGTACCGGAAAATTCCAAAACATGGATTCGTTACGCATTGGAATCCGGCGCACGCGCCGTTGTAATCCCGCATATTAAATGCGGAGAAGACGTAAGGAAAGCTCAGGAAGCGCTTCGTTTTCCGCCGGAAGGAAGAGCAGGCATCTGCCCGGCAGTCAGAGCAAATAAATACGCTCAGGCTAACTGGGAAGATTATATGAAAGAATCCAACAAAAACACTTCCCTGATCGTGCTCTTTGAAGACGTAGAAGCCATTGAAAACGTAGACGAAATCCTTGCAGAATTAAAACCGGGTCGCGACGGCTACGGAATGGGCAACGCAGACATTGCCCATGCATTATACAAAGACGATTCCGAACCGGTAAACTGGAGGCATCCGTACTGTGCGGAAGCTCAGAAAATCGTCGTTCCGAAAGCGAAAGCTCTCGGCCTGTTCAACCAGTCCATGGCTTTTACTCCGGATGTAGAAGGAATCAAAGCAAGCCGTGCAGCCGGCGGCGACGCTATTATGTTCCATCCGGATATCGACCTGTTCCAGAGAACGGTCGTAGGACTTGCAAACGCAGGAGCGGAAGCAGACAAATTCTTTGAATCACAGAAATAAGAAAAATTAACTGTTTATAGGATTCCGTATTAAGAAAGTAGAATCCCAAATACAAAAGGAGTATCCGCTTTATGAAAGGACTAAAACTTTATATCCTTTACACCGGCCAGATCAATATGCCAAGTAAAGGCCATATGACTCCCGGTAAGGATGAGGGCGTTTCGGTTTCTTTCCCGGCATACTGTTACCTGATCGACCATCCGAAAGGAAAAATCCTGGTCGACTGCGGAATGCACCACGGCGGACCTGCCTGCGTGAGGGAAGAAGATATCGTTGTAAACCGGCTTGCCGAATTGTCGGTAAAGCCGGAAGATATCAAATATGTCGTTATGACCCATCTGCATGTCGATCATGCAGCGTATATGACTTCCTTTCCAAACGCAACGTTCGTTGTGCGCAAAGAAGAGCTGAAAGCCGCATGGTGGCCGGAAACCTGTGAAAAGGGTTATGTGTATGACGATTACAAAGATACCCGGAACTACAAATACATACAGCCAAAAGACGATGAAATATTTGATCTCTTCCTGGACGGAAGCGTCCTGTTGATCGACACAAAAGGCCATACCCGCGGACATCAGTCCGTAGTCCTGGATCTGCCGGAAACAGGAAAAACCGTCCTCGTCGGAGATGCGTCTTCTTTCCGGGAAAATATGGAGGAAAAGATTTTGCCCGGATATTGTTCCAATAGCTGGCATGCCATGCAAAATCTGGAGAAATTAAAACATATGGAAGAAGAAGGATATTTTCTGATCTTCGGCCATGATATTGCGCAGAAAGAAAATCTGAAACTTTCGCCTGCATTTTACGGGTAAAATAACAAATATTTTACTTTGCACATTTTTTGTTTCCTTAAATTAAAAAGTAATAAACTGCCCCTTTTTCGGACTCTCCTTATTGATTCATTGCCGGTCCGGGAAAGGGGCACAAGTATTATACAAGGAGGGATATTTTGAATAATCATAAAATATGGACTGTCCGCTGGATCAGGGCCGCAGTCGGAATACTTGCGCTTTTGTGCCTGGGACTTATTTACGCATGGTCCGTTTTTGTAACGCCGATCGAGGCGGAATTTGGATGGGGACGTTCCCAGACTTCTATGACTTTTACGATCTGTATGAGTTTTTTCTGTATCGGCGGTTTATTCGCTGGATATATCAACAGATTTTTGAAACCGAGAATCATTTTGCTTTTAGCTGCCGTCAGTATACTGGCAGGCTTTTTCCTGTCGTCAAATATATCCTCGTTACCGGGATTATTTATCGGATACGGCGTATTCTGCGGTTTCGGCGTCGGAATCGGGTACAATGTCGTCTTAAGCTGCATCCTGGCATGGTTTCCGGAAAAAACCGGATTATTATCCGGTATCCTTTTAATGGGATTTGGCTTTGGAGGTTCTGTTCTGGGTTCCCTGTCCGTAAACCTGATGGCGGCGGCAGGATGGCGTTTTGCATTCCGTATTCTGGGAATTATACTGGCAGTCGTAATTTTGCTGTCTTCTGTTATGCTGAAACGGCCCTTACCGGAGGAAAGTGAATTTCTAAAAACAAAATGCCGCAAAACCGTTTCGGTTGCAAAGAACTATTCTACAAAAGAAATGCTGCACACTTCTTCCTTTTACTTTGTGTTTATATGGCTTGTACTCATTACGGCGTTAGGCCTTGCCGTTGTCAGCAACGCCTCCCCTCTTGCACAGACAATGACAGGCGATATCGGAAAAGCTTCTTTCCTTGCCGGCCTGGTATCTATTTTTAACGGCATCGGCAGGCTTTGCTCCGGATTTATTCTGGATGCGCTCGGCAGCAAACGGACGATGCGGATTTATTCGCTGATCGGCCTGGCCGCCGGCATTATTATGTTTTTATCCGTATCCGCTGAATCCGTTCTTTTATTAACGGCAGGTTTCATCCTGATCGGCTTTGCTTTTGGCGGAGGTTCCCCTACAATGTCCGCTTATGCATCAAGAGTTTTCGGCCCGAAATTTTATTCCAACAACTTCAGCATCATGAATTTGTGTATGCTGGCAGGCGCTTTTATCGGCTCGTTCCTGATGGGCGTCGTACAAAGCAGCAGCGGATACCAGACAATCACGGTATTCCTGATCGTATTTGCTGCAGCAAGCCTGATATTCGGCAGCATTGTCCGCCTCCATTTTCAGGGAAACCGGTCGAATGATTAAAATTTTTCCGAAAAATTGTCGCAAAATTCGAACGATAGATAAAATACGATAATATAATTCGAAAATTCAGAAGTGCCTTTCATAATAACTTCCCTTATAATGAAAACATAACTAATGTAAGCATAATTAATGAAGACATAACTAATAAAAGCATGAATAACAAAAGCATAAAAATTATGTCAGAAAAAAGGAGAACGGTATGCGCAAACAGGAAACATTATTTGGAAAAGCAAGCGAAAACTATCACAACCATATTGTACAGTACCCGCAGGAAATATCTCTGTGCGCCGGGTGTACTTCCTGCGAAGCGGTATGCGCCATGGTGCACGACGGAGCCGTAAGCCCGTCCCTTTCCAGGATTCATCTGGAACGAGGGACAGTATCAATGATCCATACGGTTTATTCCTGCCAGCAGTGTAAAGACCATCCGTGTTATGAAGCCTGTCCAAAAAAGGACAAGGCCATGCTGTTGGATGAAGATCTCGGAATTGCCTATGTAAACCAGGAGGAATGTATAGGGTGCGGCCTGTGTATTAAGGCCTGTCCTTTTGAACCGAAAAGAATACGGTTAAACCTGGATAAGCCAAGGCCGAAAGCGATCAAATGCGACATGTGCAGGACCCGGCCGGAGGGCCCGGCCTGTGTGGAATACTGCCAGGTCCGCTGCATCGGAAAAAGCGAAGACCCGGTACCGGAAGCATCTGAGGAAAAACGAGGCGGATTATTCTGATTGTTTATTTATCCCTGATCCCGAGAAAGGAGAATTATAAAAATGAATGCAGAACATAAAGACCCTGTATACGGATATGCAGGCCATATTTTGAGAATTAACCTTACCGACCAATCGACAGAACTGATTCCAATCCAAAAATACGCGGACAAGTACATCGGGGGACGAAGTATCGCTTACCGTATTTTCTGGGAAGAGATCGGACCGAACGTGAAAGCGTTCGACCCTGAAAACAAGCTGATTTATATGACGGGACCGACCACTGCAACCGCAATTCCGTCCAGCGGCCGGACGCTGTTTGTATCCCTTTCTCCAAAGACGCTTCCGGAAATGGTAAGCTGGAGCGGTCTGGGCGGATGGTTCGGTTCGGAATTAAAGTTTGCCGGATATGACGGTCTGATTATTGAGGGAAAAGCCAAAAACCCGACTTACATATTCATTAACGACGGCGAAATACAGTTCCTCTCCGCAGAAAATCTCTGGGGACAGTATGTTCATGAAACCCAGGAAATGATAGAGGAAATCCACGGAAAAGACGTCAAAAGCTTTGTCATCGGACCGGCCGGAGAAAATTTGGTACGATTTGCCAGCATTACGACCTCAAACGATAACGCCGCCGCAAAAGTCGGCTTTGGCGCTGTAATGGGTTCCAAAAACTTAAAAGCGGTTGCCTGCCGCGGTACCGGAAAGATCACCCCTTATAATATTCCGAAAGTTTTGGAACTGCGCAAAACCGTAAATACCCCTCCGATGCGTACCAATCCGATTCAGAATATGGATGCCTTTGAAGCAGGCCCGAACGTGAACGTAAAAGTGCCGGGCGGCATGAAGCAATGTCAGGTTTCATGCAGCTATGGCTGTAACCAGCACTGCAACCGTATGCTTCTTGATGTAAAATCCGGAACTTCCGTCAAAAAGAAAAACCGCGTCGAAAAATGCGTAGGCGTATTTGCTATGGGATTTGAGGAAAACTGCGGATGGATGCCGAACCAGACATTCCAGACCGAATATAATCATGACGCGCCTTGTAAAACTCTTTCCGGCGATATGGAGCCGCCGGATATGTCGGATCCGCATGCGGCGGAACTTTTTGCATGGCGCAACGCCGATACCGTTAATTTCTGGAAAGGCAATTACGATAAAGGCAACGTGATGATGGACCTCTGCAACCAATATGGACTTGACAAATGGGAAGTCACCGTCGGCCTGTTTCCATGGTTTGCCATGGGGAAAAAAGAGGGCGTATTCGACGGTATGGATTTCGGCATGGAAATCGACGTGGAATCAGAAGAATTTGTCCGCCATATTTTAAAAATAATTGCATATAAAGAAAGCGAATACGGTAAAATCCTGGCGGAGGGCATGGCAAGGGCTGTCCGTACTCTGGGACATGAAAAATTCGGGAAAACGATTTATCACGGAAGATATTCCAATATTATTAAAGGCAAACAACTGGACATTCCGATTTTGCTGGAAACAGCCTGGGGAGATATGTTCCACTGGCAGGGGCGCGGATATCAGTCTGCGATTGATATTACCGGATGGGTGCCGTCTTCCCTGCAGCTAATGCTTTCGAGCCGGGATACGCAAACCGTCGCGCATTTCCACGCTACCTGGGATTACTATATGGCGGTAAAAGACGACCCGTATCACAACCGCCTCGTCCCGCAGACCGTCATCGAATGTGAAGACCGGGAAATTGTTAAAGATTCCTTTACTTCCTGCGAATGGGCGGCCCCGAACCACTACTGGGAAACGATGGAATGTGAAATGTATGAAGCCGCTACCGGCAATTCCATGACCCTGGAACAAATGACGGAAATGGCTGTCCGGGCAAGGCTTTTATTCCGAGCTATCCTGATAAGAAATTCCGGCCGTACCAGAGAACAGGAAGTCAACGCGATTTATCCGGGATTAACCTATCCTGATTCCGTCGGTTTAACAACGAAATGGGAAGACTGGAACGATCTTGTTGACCTTTATTACGAAGAACGCGGTTGGGATAAAAAAACCGGTTGGCCGGGCAGGGATATTTATGAAAAATACGGCTTAAAAGACGTTGCCGATGAAATGGAAGCCTGTGGAAAACTTCCGTTATAATCATCCTGATTTTTAAAATCAGGATATAATGAAAGGAGAATCATATTATGTTTGTAGTTCTTGCAAAACAGAGGACATTACCGGGAAAAAGTGAAATATTGAAAGAAAACGTGGCAAAACTGGCTCCCCAAACCCGGCAGTATCCAGGATGTATGACTTATGAGCTGCTTCAGAGCAGGGAAGATGAAAACCAGTTCTGGTTTTATGAAGTGTGGGATAACGAAAAAGATTTCGAAGCGCATTTCGGAGCGGACTTTACAAAAGAGTTTGAAAAAACTCTGGACGGAGTCGTCGACGGTAATGTAGAACCATACGTATGTGATGTCGTTGTGTAGTTATATCACTGCGTCACTATGCCGTTGCGCAATTATATCGTTATGTAATTAAAACTGACCGTTTTCTATAATAATCCGCCGCATCCGTTTAATAATCAGATTTCGGGAACTGTTTTCATTTTTCCGGTTCCAGGCAGCGGCAAACACAACAGATTGACCGTCCAGAGGGAAAAACTCAATATTTTCATTCCTCTCAATACGCTGCGTATTCGGAACGATAGCCATCCCGATACCCAGTTCCACATTCATCAGTATGGAATCAATGTTCGGCACGTTCTGGTATTGGGAAGAGGACAGTTCCAGAGTTTCTTTCTGGTTCCTTAAATACTCTTTTATACCGAGCGAACCGTCTGTTGCAAAGAAAAACGGCTGCTTTTTTACTTCGTCCAAATTAAGCTGTCCATTTTTTATAATACCAAGCGAACGATGGGCGATGATCCCAAGTGACATGGTACGTAATTTGGTATAATTTAATTCCGTATGGTTTTTTACTTCATCTTTCAGCGTAATGCCGATATCCAGGGCGTTGTCACGCAGGCATGTGTTCAAATCCCTGTGGGAATAAAATGATATTTGGATATCAATTTGGTTCTTAAACTGAGCTATAATTTCCGTCAGGGAATCCAGAATACAAAAACCGATATCAGCGCCCTCCAACACTCCTATGCGGATTGTGTCGGCAATACGCTTATTATAGTTTAACGCTTTCTCGCACGCATCCGAAAAAATGTTTATCGCATCTGAAATAGCTTCCTGCATAATAGCTCCCTGCATGGTCAGCCGCAAACTGTTCGTAGACCTTTCAAAAAGCTTCATTCCCAGTTCTTCTTCCAGAGATGAAATCTGTTTGCTGACCGTAGACTGGGAAACAAAAAGCCTCCTGG
Source organism: Eubacterium sp. (assembly GCA_022796875.1). Classification (GTDB taxonomy): domain Bacteria; phylum Bacillota; class Clostridia; order Lachnospirales; family Lachnospiraceae; genus JAAWJJ01. The sequence goes on from JAAWJJ010000039.1 coordinate 21,106, forward strand.
CTGTTTCGGAATAATTTTTATATTTACACAATGACAAAAAATATTCAACCTGCGTAGAATTCATACTTCCTCCCCTGACAATCCTTTTCCTTTGCAATAATAACCCTTTATTCGTATATTATAAACATCAGCGGTTAAAATTTCAATATCAGCAGGAAAACGAAAGGAGAAAAGCAATGACGGATATCCAGATAAACAGCTTTTTAACTTTGGCTGAAGAATTGAACTTTACAAAAGCGTCCAGACGGCTTTTAATTTCTCAATCCACTTTAAGCACGCATATTTCCTCGTTAGAAAAAAATCTCGGCGTTACTTTATTTATCCGCACAAATAAAAACGTATCTTTATCCCCGGAAGGATTGCTGATTTACAAATCTTTCCGTCGGGGTTACGACCTGATGAAACAAGGCATAAAAGCCGCAAAGACTTTGCATGCAGGCCATGCAAATAAGCTGAGGATTGGCTTTATCCACGGCCTGCAGAATGATCTGATGAACAGCATCATGAAATTAATACACGATTTTTGTACTCTTTATTCGATTACTGATCTGCAGGTCTTATCTTTAAGCGATAATGAAAATGTAAATCTGCTGAAAAAGAACCAGCTCGACCTTGTTTTTACGTTTACAAATACAGCCTGTATCTTTCCCGATTTCTCCGAAAGAGTATTATTGAAGAACCACCTGTGCCTTTTATACCTTGCTGATAAATACAGCGAAACATCGCCGTTTTCAATGGATTCCCTGAAAAAAGAAGAACTGTTTATTTTAAAAAAAGAGGTTTCCCACACAGAAGAAACTTTTTTGCGTAAATTTCTGGAACTGGTTGGAGAAGACACAGTAAAAGTCAACCGCGTCAATTCAATGGAAGCAAAATTGTTTTATATTTCCGCGGGATACGGAATCGGCTTTTCGGATAATATGACCTGGCTTCCAGATCCGGGAAAATATGGCCGTTTTCCGATCAGGGACATATTAATACAATACAGTTTTCTTTATCGGAAAACTTCAAATAACACTGTAATAAATAAATTTCTCGATTTTCTGGATCAGAACAGGCTGGCACTGTCCGAATAGGCTATTTATTAAAATGCTGTAAAAATTTACGTTGATTTTTACAGCATTTAGTGTATAATAGAGTAAGAAATTGATGAGAAAGGAGAATGAACATGCCTAATATTTTACCAGTATCAGATTTAAGAAACTATAATGAAGTGCTAAAGAATTGTCAGGCAGGAGAACCGGTATTTTTGACTAAAAACGGCAGAGGAAAATTTGTTGTTTTGGATATTGAAGATTATGAGAAAGACAGAGCAGAAAAAAAACTTCTGCTGAAACTTCAGGAGGCGGAAGAAGCGGTACAGGAAGAGAATAGTTGGCTTGGTCTGGATGAACTTAAGGAAGTTATGGAAAACGGCATATGATGAAACTGCGGATTCGGCGAACAGTTTAACAAAATAATAAGAGGGGATTAACATGGGCGGAATATTTGGCGTTGCATCAAAAGAGAGTTGTGTATTTGATTTATTTTTTGGGATTGACTATCATTCCCACCTGGGTACTCACCGGGGAGGGATGGCCGTATACGGAGAAAACGGATTTAACCGTTCGATTCACAATATTGAAAATTCTCCGTTCCGGACAAAATTTGAACATGATATCGACGAGTTAAAGGGAAACCTGGGAATCGGCTGTATTTCGGATAATGAACCTCAGCCTTTGCTGGTACAGTCCCACCTGGGAAGCTTTGCAATTACCACGGTAGGAAAAATTAATAACCAGCAGGAACTGGTGCAAAAAGCGTTTGATAACGGACATGCGCATTTTCTGGAAATGAGCGGCGGCAGCATTAATGCAACGGAACTGGTTGCTTCTCTGATTAATGAAAAAGCAAGCATCTCGGAAGGCATTAAATACGCGCAGGAAATGATCGACGGTTCCATGACTTTAATGGTAATGACAAAATACGGGATTTTTGCCGCGCGGGACAAAGTGGGAAGAACACCTCTATTTATCGGAAAAAAGGACAACGCCCACTGTATCTCTTTTGAAGATTTTGCCTATGCAAACCTTGGCTACAAAACCTGCCGGGAATTAGGGCCGGGTGAAATCGTTTTCGTAACTCCGGACAACCTGAAATTACTGAATCCTCCGGGAGATCAAATGAAAATATGCGCCTTTTTATGGGTATATTACGGTTATCCGAATGCGTCTTACGAGGGCGTCAACGTAGAAATGATGCGTTATAAATGCGGGGAACTGCTGGCAAAAAGGGATACTGTCACTTCCGATTACGTAGCCGGAGTACCGGACTCCGGAATCGCCCATGCCGTTGGATATGCTAACGCATCCGGCGTTCCTTTTGCAAGGCCTTTTATTAAATATACGCCAACCTGGCCGCGTTCGTTTATGCCGCAAAACCAGACGAAACGCAACCAGATTGCAAAAATGAAACTGATTCCGGTAGACGAACTTATTAAAGATAAAAAAATGGTGCTTATTGACGATTCGATTGTCCGGGGAACACAGCTTCGCGAAACAACGGAATATTTGTATGAAAACGGAGCAAAAGAGGTACATATCCGTCCGGCATGTCCTCCTTTGCTATATGGATGTAAATATCTGAACTTTTCCCGCTCCGATTCGGAACTGGATTTAATTGCCCGCAGGGTTATTCTAAAGCGGGAGGGGGAAGAAAAAGCAAACGACCCTGAGATTTTAGCAGAATATGCAGACCCGAACAGTGAAAAATATCAGGGTATGCTGAATGATATATGCAAGGAACTTAATTTTACTTCCCTGCGTTATCACCGTCTGGACGATATGATCGAATCCATCGGCATTGATCCGGACAAGCTATGTACGTATTGCTGGAGCGGAAAAAAATAGCAGAAGCATTTACGTATTCCCTGCCTGGGAAAGAATTTCAACAATTTACAGCGCAGCAGTTTGAAACCGCTGCGCTGTTTTCATTCAGCCAGAATAATTTTGGAAATATGTTCTTTTAATTTCTTTTCATAAGACGGCGTTATGCCGGAATCCATAATAAGTACATCTACTTCCCCGATATCCGCAAACGTCTGGAAATCAATCCGGTTGATCTTACTGGAATCGGCAAGCAGAATAATGTTTTTCGAAGATTTAATCATCGCCGTCTTCACCTGAGCCAATTCGTCGTTGGAAACGGTCAGGCCATGCGTCGTACTGATCGCCGCCGTTGCAAGAAACATCTTTTCAAAATTGTATTTTTTTAATTCCTCAATAATCTGATGTCCGTAACAATAATGGAAGCTATTTCTGATCTTACCACCCAACAGATGAATTTCAAAATCTTCTTTTTCCTCCAATATACGGACAATCTCAATATCATTTGTAAAAATACGCACCTTTGAGAACGAAGACCGGGCCAGGGCCTGAGCCAGATAGAGCATAGTAGTTCCCGTATCGATCAAAACGGTATCACCGTCATGAATAAATTCCAGTGCCCTGTTTGCAATCATTATTTTCTTATCGGCATTGAAACGTTCATTAATCTGCTGTTCATGATGAAGCGAAGTTTTTAACATTGCCCCCCCATGGGTTCTGATAATATCACCGCTGTTTTCCAGTTTCGTCAAATCCGTCCTGATCGTAGCGCCGCTTACGTTAAAATAATCGGCCAGATATTTTACGCTTACGCTGTTTTGTGAACGAATAATCTCCAGTATTTTTTCTGTCCGTTCCGCGGTATAAACAGTATCATTTTCCATAATCTTTTCTATCCCCTCTGACTGTTGCTGCTGATTTACGCTGCTGTTATTTTTATTTTATTCTTTCTGTAAAAAATGTCAATATGATATTTTCAAAATGAAAATTTAGTAGAACTTTTTTTATCTATTGACAAAACAATTTACTATATCAGGTATTTTGTCTTTTATTTTAAAAATATATAAAAGTAAACAAAAGTATTTTGTTGACAAAATAAAAGTTATAACGTATGATATGATTAAAGTCCAAAACATAAAAAGAACACACTGAATTATCACAAATAATCCGGAAACAGTACGGAAAATAAAGGAGATCTTTAAAATGAAGAAAAAGGTAAAAGTATGTTTGATCGGCTGCGGCAGAGCTGGTATGATTCATGCAAAAAGTTATGCCGGAAATGTTAAGAACGCGGAATTAGCGGCGCTCTGCGATCCTGTCGCAGAAAACCTGAAGTCGGCGCAGGAAGAAGTGGAAGTCCCCTACATATATACCGATTATAAAGAAGTTATGAAAAATGACGAAATCGACGCGGTAATTGTAGTTACTCCAACGAAATTCCATCATGAAATTGTATTGGCAGCCGCTAATGCTGGAAAACATGTCTTTTGTGAAAAACCGATGGCCGTGGATGAAAAAGAATGTGATGACATGATTCAGGCATGCAGACAAAACGGCGTAAAGCTGCAGTTAGGATTTATGCGTCGTTTCGATAAAAATTTCAGAAGAGGGAAAGAACTGATTGATTCCGGTGAAGTCGGAACGGTAACTTCTTTAAGATCGAATACGCACGGTCCCAGCGAACCGAAAGAGTGGATGTTTGACGTCAGAAACAGCTACGGGCCACTCGGAGAAGTAAACAGCCACGATTTTGATACGCTCCGCTGGTACGCCGGGTGCGAAGTGAAAAAAATCCATGCGATCGGACACAATTTCCGCAGCCCGGAAGTAAAAGACCGGTATCCGGAATATTACGATACCTGCGCGGTGCTGCTGGAATTTGAAAACGGTATTGTCGGCACGATTTCCGGCGCGCAGTACGTAAAATACGGATATGATTCCCGCGCGGAAATATTAGGAACAAACGGTATTGTAAAAGTCGGTACGCAAAAAGCCTACGACGTGGAAACGGTAACGGAACAGCAAAAAACGGTTTCCGATTCGGTAAATTCCTGGAGGACACTGTTCCGGGAGGCATACGTTGCAGAAGCAAACTCGTTTATTGAAAGTATTATCAACGACACGGAACCGGAAGTTACCGGACACGACGGAAAAATGGCGTTAAGGCTTGTAAACGCGGGACTGAAGTCGCTTTTGGAAAAACGTCCGGTAGAACTGGAACCATAAGGGGGATAAAATATGAAAGCGATTCGGTTAATTGGAAAAGAAAAAATACAGTTACAGGATATCCCTGTTCCCGAGATTTCAGATAACGAACTTTTAATTAAAGTAAAAGCCGCATCCATATGTGGGACAGACGTAAGGATGTATAAAAACGGCTACAAAAATGTGTCGGAAAACAATCCTTTGACTTTAGGCCATGAGTTTGCCGGTGATATCGTAAAAACCGGAAAAAACGTAACGGCATACCAGGTTGGGCAAAAAGTTTCCCTGGCTCCGAACATTGGCTGCGGCACCTGTGATCTGTGCGTCAGCGGCCAAACCCATCTATGCGAAAACTATGATGCTTTCGGGGTTACGATGGACGGCGGCTTTGCAGAATATGTAAAAATTCCGGAAAATGCGGTTACTCAGGGAAACATTACAGTGTTGGACGATGAAATTTCCTATCAGGAAGCGGCGCTGGTGGAACCGTTAAGCTGTGTATACAACGGGCAAAAGCTTCTCCATGCACAGCCGGGAGCCGATACCCTGATCATCGGTATGGGACCAATCGGCATTATGCATATTATGGTAGCAAAGTTATTCGGAGCTGGCAAAATTATTGTAAACGACCTGAGCAAAGAGCGGATGCAGAAAGCAAAAGAACTGTTTCCTGACGTAATCCTGATTGAGGGTGATGTAGAAAAAGAATTAAAAAAAGTAAGCCCGAAAGGTACGGACGTATGTATTATTGCCGCTCCGGCCCCGGCCGCACAGGCGCAGTGTCTTTCCTATATGAATATGAACGGAAAAATACTTTATTTCGGCGGCCTGCCAAAAGAGAAAGAAACGGTTTCCATCAATACAAACCTGATTCATTACAAACAGTTACAAATTCAGGGATGTACCAAACAGAGTGTATCGGAATACCGATTATGTGCAAAACTCGTAAATGATAAGAGAATACCGTTAGAATTGATTATGTCAGACACCTATTGCCTGAGTTCTTTTGAAGAAGCGCTGGACAACGCGGCGAAAGCAAAAGGTTTGAAACACGTAATCGTATTTGAATAATTTTTGCAGGCAGAAAGGCGGAAAGCGCATGAAGAATCTGTATTTTATGACCATTGACCTTGGAACAAGCTATATTAAAGCAGGCGTATATGATACGGAAGGAACCTGCCTTATGATTACGCAAAGCTCTATCCACAGCGACAATTCCAAACCAGGGATTTTTGTCCAGCGCGGCGAGGAAATTTTCAATTGCGTTCTGTCATGTATGAAGCGGATTACCGACACTTTCGGAGAAAAAAGCAAACAAATCGCGGCAATCGGATTCACAGGGCAGATGGCCGGGTTTATGGGAGTAGACAGGGACTGGAACGATATCACTTCCTGGTCCTGTTCGCTTGATACCCGCTATGTTCCTTACGCAGAAAAGCAAATGGAAAAATTCGGCAATGATTTTCTGGAAATCAGCGGAACTAACGCGCCTTTGATGGCTCCAAAATGCGAGTGGTTCGTTACGGAATTTCCCAAAGAGGCAAAGCATATTGCAAAATATATGCTGATCAGCAGTTATATTATCGGAAAACTGGGAAACTGCAAAATAGAAGACGCCGTTGTAGACTGTTCCTATACTACCTGGACGGGACTTGTAGATGTGAAAAAAGAAATCTGGTCGGACGAACTTTGCCGCAAAGCCGGAATATCCAGAGATTTGCTCCCAAAAATCGTAAAGTCAAACGAGGTCTGCGCATATCTGGATCCGAAAATTGCGGATGCGGTTGGGTTGAAATCCGGAATCCCGTTAGTATCTGGGGCGGGCGATAAAATAGCGGGATGTATCGGCAGCGGTATTTTGAATATGGGGGATATGATTTTTGAAGCGTCTTCCTATGGAGCAATCAGCAGTCTGGTAGACGGATACCGGCCGAACCGGGAAACGAAAGATTATGATGCGATTCCGGAATTTCGGAAAGGAAATTTTTATATTCACAAATATATCCCTGGTTCGGGTATTACTTTGCAATGGTTTCTGGATACGTTTGCGGACGGATATCCGGACTGGAAAAATGCTTTTTCCGTTATAGAAGACGCGGCAAAATCCATTCCCTGCGGTTCAGATGGACTAATGGCGGTAGGATTACTCGGCGGAAGCGCGATGCCTTTCGACGGGGATTTGAAAGGCGCCTGGACAGGTTATACGTGGAGCCATAAAAAAGAGCATTTTTACAAAGCGCTTTTGGAAAGTTATTCCTATGAGCTGAAATTAACGATTGACAGTATGAAAAAGATGTATCCGGAATGGAAAGACACCCTTACGATTAAAATGATCGGCGGCGGCGCCAATTCTGCGATCTGGCCGCAGATTCTGTCCGATACTACCGGATGCGAATTCGTACTGTTAGACCGGGATGACGTCGCTCTTTGGGGTACCGCGATATTGACAGGATCCGGAATTGGAATTTTCGGCGATATGAAAGAAACCGCAAACAGAACGGTCAAAATAACAAAACAAATCAGACCGAATCTGGAAAATTACCGAAAATATCAGGAATACTTAAAAATGTATTCTGTATTAAAAGAAAACGTGCACAACACATGTGCGGAACTAAAACATGTTTTATAAATCATATGTGCTTTCGGAAAATCAGCTTACAGAATATATGTGACAAAGGTTTCGGAAGTATATCAAAAAAATTGGAGGAGGAACACATTATGAAAATTGGTATTGACAGTTATTGTTTTCACAGACTTTTCGGAGAGGTATACGACGCGCAGGAACAGCCGGAAAAGCTTATGACGGTAGAAGAATATCTGGATTACGCTCATGAACTTGGAGTGGAAGGGGTATCGTTGGAAACCTGCTTCCTGCCAAGCCTGGAAGACGACTATCTGAAAGAACTTGGGAAAAAGATCAAAGACTACGGCTTTGACTGCGTATTCGCATGGGGACATCCAAACGGATTGGAAAGAGGATTGAATCCAGAAGCTTTTGAAGAAATGAAACAGTTGATTCCGAAAACAAAATTACTGGGAACGGACGTAATGAGAATTACCGGCTCCGCGTTCGACTGGCGGCATGAAAACCACCGCGATCAGATCGCTCGCCTGATTCCGATGTACAAAGAAGCTACAAAAATTGCAGAAGACTGCGGCGTAAAGCTGGCGGCGGAAAACCATATTGATTTTACGGCGGATGAAATGCTGGAAATGATTCAGGCCGTAGATTCCCCGAACTTCGGAATCAATTTTGATACCGGAAACTTCCTGAGGCTGTTAGACGATCCGATCGCCGGTATGGAAAAACTGGCCCCTTATGTATTTTCCACGCATATTAAAGACCTGAAGATGAGGGAGGACGCCAAACCTACGGACTGGTTCTTCTTCTCCGGCGTACCGGTAGGGTTCGGCATGGTCAACAATATGGCTCTCGCGGAAATCTTAAGCAAACATGATTATAAAGGATTTCTGGCTGTTGAAATCGATCATCCAGTAGATGAATGGATGAACCTGGAAAAAGAAGCGGTTGCCGTAAGCGTGAAGAACTTAAGGAAAATCGGAAATACATTTAAATAAAAGAATTTTGGGAGCGTATCATTATGAAGAAAAAATTAAATATTGCAATTATCGGCGTTGGTTTCATGGGCAGGGCACACAGCAACGCCTGGTCACAGCTTGCAAAATTTTTTGATATCGACTATGATATCGTTTTAAAAGCAGTGGCGGGACGCAGCGAAGAAAAAGTAAAAGCCTTTTCCGAAAAATGGGGCTATGAGGAATACACGACAGACTGGCATACTTTACTGGACAGGGACGATATTGACGTTATAGATATCCTGACTCCGACGGCAGAGCATAAAGAAATGGCAATTGCCGCGATGAAAGCCGGAAAACACGTTATTTGCGAAAAACCTTGCGCCCTTATGTATCAAGACGCGGAGGAAATGGCCAAAACAGCAAAAGAAACCGGCGTGGTCACTTACTTAAACCACAATTACAGACGGGTTCCGGCCGTTACCTATGCAAAACAGATGATCGACGAGGGAAAATTAGGAAAAATTTATCACTGGAGAGGCACTTATCTGCAGGACTGGATTATGGATGAAAATTTCCCGGTATCCTGGCAGCTTGATAAAGAAAAAGCAGGCGGCGGGCCGTTATATGATTTATCTTCACATGCTCTGGATTTAGCCAGATTTTTAATCGGGGAACCAGTATCCGTGATGGCCATGAATAAGACGTTTATAACGGAACGTCCTCTGCCGGGCGAAGGCGCGACCGCTTTTACAGCCGGCGATACTAATCAGAACGCAAATCATGAAATGGCCAAAGTAACTGTAGACGACGCGGCGTTCATGATCCTGGATTTTGAAAACGGAGCTCTTGGTAATATTGATTCTTCAAGGTTTGCCGCCGGCAGAAAAAATTATAACTGTTTTGAAGTGTACGGAAGTAAAGGCGTGCTTTGTTTTAACCTGGAACGTATGAACGAACTGGAATATTACGACCACACCAAAGATTCCCGGGAAAGCGGTTATCAGAGAATCCTCGTAACGGAAAACAACCATCCTTATGTCGGCGCATGGTGGCCGGAAGGACATATTATCGGATATGAGCATACGTTCGTCCATGCATTTTATGACTTTGTAACTGCTATTCAAAACGGGAAACAGATGTCCCCGAATTTTGAAGACGGAGCCAAAATTATCAAAGTGCTCCAATGCGCGCAAAAGTCTAACGAAGAGGGACGCAGAATAAACGTAAACGAAGAACTGTAAAAATACAGTAGAATAAATAAAAAGACTGTAAAGGCGGTGAAAATAGTGGAAAATTTGAAAGCATGTGTTGTTCCCGTTCGGTTCAGAGAAGCAAATGAAAGAGAACAAAAAGAATTTGAACAACAACTAGAACGGCTGAAAGAATATTATGGCGACGTAGCCAAATTTCTGCATCTGGTTCAGGCAGGCGATGAACTGCCGGAAGCCGATGCGATCATATTTCCGCAATTGATCGGAGCTGCATATCGCTACAAAGATCAGTTAAAGTCCTATGACAAACCTATGGTAGTCCTTACTTCCCAGTTTGGAACCGTGGAAATGTGGGATTGGGAAATTATTTCTTTTTTAAGAAGCGAGGGAATGAACGTCTTTTCGCCTTATAACATTGAACTGGCAAAAGTTATTTTGCGTGCTATTGCTGTGAAAAAACACCTGGTCGGCGCTAAATTCCTGATGTTTCAAGACGAACCGGGAGAGGGGATGCAGGCAAATATCTTCAAACGTTTTTACTGGTGGGAACAGCAATGTACGGAACAGATGGAAAAATCATTCGGTATCCAGATTATTTATAAAAGCTGGAAAGAGGTAAACCAAAAAGCCGCAGAAGTAGACGACGCATCCGCAAAAGCTTTATTTGAAACATGGAATGTGAAAACGGAAAACCTTAACGACCAGTACAAACTGCTGCCTGCAAAATTATATATTGCAATTAAAGAAGTGATTGACGAAGCCGGCGGCGTCGACGGTATCGGCGCAAACTGCCTGAATGAATCCATGCATTGTCAGACAACCCCTTGTCTTGTCTGGAATATGCTATTTGAAAAAGAGGGCATCATCTGGTGCTGTGAAGGAGATACTCTGACGATGCTAAGTACTTATATCCTTTATCAGTCCCTGAAACAGCCGATTATGATGACAAATATTTATCCGTTCCTTGTCGGAAAAGCGGCATGCAGCCATGAAAAGATAGACGATTTTCCAGAAGTGGACGAACCGGAAAATCATGCGCTTGGAGTACACTGCGGTTACGCAGGATTTGCACCGAGATCTTTCTGTTCTAAATGGAAAATGGTACCGAAAGTATTGGAAATCGTAGATGAAAAAGCCTATATGATTGACTGCGAACTCCCGGAAGGAGATATTGTACTTGCCAAAATCATGCCTACGTTTGACAAGATCACTGTAATTCCTGCAAAGCTGGAAAAATACGTGCAATTTCCGGGAACGGACGCCAGAAATGCTTCTCTGATCTATTACCAGAACGGAGAGGGCGTTATGGAAGAACTTTCCAGCCATCACCAGATGATTATTACCGGAAAACAAAAAGCAAAAATCGAACAAATTGCAAAAGTATTCCATTGGGAAGCAAAGATCATACAGTAAATGGTTTTTTAAAACTGAAAGAACCGGTAAAAAGGGAGCGTACTGATATGCTCCCTTTTTATCTATTTACAAATCTTTGTCAATCGGCCAGTCCCAGAAGCCAATCTCTTGCATTGATGCAGCGGATTCCGTCATACTGTACTTCCGGATCATCGTCAAGCGTTAGAATAACTTTCGGAAAATGATCGTGAATTGACTGCAATGGTTTCAATTCTTTTTCTAACAACTTTTTATCACGGATCGACCAGGCCGCCTGATAATAAATAATGCCTCTGTTCTTCTGAGCAACAAAGTCAACCTCATACGCATCCGTCTTACCTACATATACGTCGAATCCGCGCCTTAACAATTCCAGGTATATCATATTCTCCAGAACACAATTGAGATCCGACTGCTTTGACCCAACCAGCATGAATCTCATTCCGACATCGGCAATATAATATTTTTCCAGTGTTTTCAAATATTGCTTATCTTTTATGTTATATCTCTTTACCTGATAAATAATATAATTTTCCGATAATGCTTTCAGGTATTTTTCTACCGTTTTGACATCAATTTTATTTCCCTCTGCCGTCATCAAATCAGAAATTTTCTTTGGCGACAACGTATTTCCGATCTGGCAATACAGGAAGCGCAAAACTTTTTTCAGCAGTATCGTATCCGTAATTTTCTTTTGGCTGACGATATCTTTTACAACGATTGTATTATAAATACTATCCAGGTAATCACGGATTTCATGCTGCTGCCCTTTCAGTTCCGCCGCATAGGGAAACGAGCTGTATTTGATATACCCAGCGTACTTAACGCCTCTGTCAATCATACTGCCGGTGCTTTCCATATATTCTTTAAAAGAATACGGAAACATATTAATCTGTACATACCGCCCGGAAATAACAGAAAAAGCCTCTTCAGAAAACAGATATTTATTGGAACCTGTAACATATATGTCAACATTTTTCCTGTGATACAACAAATCAATTATCTTCGGAAATCCGTCTGCAAGATAAACCTCATCAAGAAATACATAATTCATTTCTTCTTTTACCAGATGTTCTTCCAGATATTCCGTCAGCTTCTTCAAATCCGTTAATTCTTCATTATCAATATCTTCAAAATTGATCGAAATAATCTGTTCTTCCCTGATGCCGTATTCCCGTAATCTGTCCTGATATATTTTCAGAAACACGGTTTTTCCGCAGCGGCGGATTCCCGTCAGAATTTTAATAATCCGTTTATCCTTAAAAGCAATCATCCTGTTTAAGTACCAGGTCCTTTGTATTAACATTATTTCATCCTTTCAGATTTGATAATGTTATTATACTCCAAACTTCAACTTTATTTCAATAGTTTTTGGATTATAATCCAATAATTATTTAATTTCAAGTAAAGTTTGGATTATTTTTACTATAAGATCAACTAAAATGTAAGGTTATTGATCTGGTTCCTCTGAAAATATGTGAAACCTGTATACTGGAAAACAAAATTTTATTCTACGCATACTATTAATTAAGCCCTGTAAGTCTATTACAGGGAATATATCAGAGATTTCATTTTCGTTATACCAATGTTCTAAAACTTATTAAAACATATTATTAAGCTATAAAATATATAAATGAGGTGATTTTTATTGAATAATTTTAATGACAATTTTATGTTTAATCTTCAAAATCTATTTGGATTGGGAAATAATTATAACAGAAACAATAATCAAAATACTACTCATCTTTCCTCTTCTTTAGTACCCGATGAGAATACAGATACAGCAGATCCTCCTGCTTCCACCAATGAATGTGGGCAATCTGACCAACAGGACTGCAGTTGTGAATCTATCCAACAAAACAATAACCAGGATTGCGAAAATACTTATCCTCTTTGCTGTGACAATATTTGTAAAATTCTTCCTAATCTTTCTTATGATGGAGGTTGTGGAAATTCCTATCCACTTTACTGTCCGAATAAATGCTGGGAAATGGGACCTCAGGGACCAAAGGGCGAACCCGGACCTCAAGGGCCAAGAGGCGAACCTGGACCTCAGGGCTTGCCCGGTGAACGTGGGGAAACAGGACCTCAGGGAGTCACAGGACCTCAAGGGCCACAGGGAGTTACAGGACCTCAGGGGCCAAGAGGTGAACCAGGACCGCGTGGACCTGCAGGCCCTGTCGGCTATCCTCAAAACAGCGCGTTTGCATCATTTTTGAACCAGGATCTTATTCTGCCGGAAAACGCAAGCTTTCCACTTAAAATAGATATACCGGATATTACACAAAATATAACTCCTTACAATGATTACTCTGTCATGATGACTCCTGGATGTTATGCAATCTATTATTATATATCCACCGTTATGAAAGGACATGGCTTTATCAAACTTACGCCAATATTCAATGACTGTTTACAGACAGTATACTCTGCCTGTGCAGAAACGTCAAAACGGAAAGAAACGCTTATAATATCAAGATATTTTATTATTGAAATTAAAAGCACATCTACATTATTTTTCGAGTGGGATTCTTCTGCAGGCGCTTCCATAATTAACAGCAATTTGAGTATAACCAAACTCGGCAGACAATAATTCAAAAAGGGAGATTTTATCCATATGATAACAATCAGTCTTTGTATGATCGTAAAAAATGAAGAGAGGCATATTGCACGCTGCCTGAACAGCGTAGCAGAACTTGTAGATGAAATAGTAATTGTAGATACCGGATCAACAGATCGAACAGTAGAAATAGCATCGGATTATACATCCAATATCTATTCTTTTCCATGGAACGATAATTTTTCTGACGCCAGAAACTATTCTTTTTCCAAAGCCTCTATGCAATACTGTATGTGGATGGATGCCGATGATATTCTTGAAGAAACACAAAAGAACAAATTTTTGCAGTTAAAGCAGACTTTATCAGCAAATACCGAAATTGTAATGATGAAGTATCATACATCCTTTGATGAAGCGGGCAACCCGTCTTTTTCCTATTTCAGAGAAAGATGGATCCTAAACAGTACTCAATATCAATGGAGCGGCGCAGTCCATGAAGTAATTCCTCCGATCGGCTGCATCGTTTATTCTGATATTGCCATTTCCCATAAAAAAATAAGCGCTGCAGATCCTGACCGTAACCTGAACATATACCGAAAAATGCTCGCAGAAGGAAAGACTTTTGATCCACGACAGCAATATTATTATGGACGGGAGTTGTACTATCACAAACTATATGAAGAAGCTATTTCTGTATTAGAACAATTTCTGCTTAACAAACAGGGTTGGATTGAAAACAAAATAGAAGCATGTTCTGTATGTGCAGACTGTTATTATCAGCTCGGACAGGAACAATCCTCTTTAAATACTCTTTTACGCAGTATGAGTTTTGATTTGCCAAGAGCCGAACTATGCTGCGAAATTGGAAAATATTTTCTGGAACATGAGAATTACCAGACTGCCATCTATTGGTATGAAACTGCACTGAACAGACCCCAAAATGAATATTCGGGCGGTTTTGTTATTCCTGATTGCTATAATTATATCCCTTTTTTACAATTATGCGTATGTTTTGACAAAATTGGCGATCGAAAAAAAGCACAGGATTACAATGAAAAAGCAGGTGCATGTAAGCCCTATTCCAAAGCATATCTTTACAACAAGCAATATTTTGACAGCTTTAATGACGCAACAGCTGAACAATTAAACAAATGAGAACCCATTTCCTTTGTTTTTCGTCTTTTCGAGTGTTATAACTAAATATATTCTGATATTATAATACAATATTATTAATATTCAGATATATTATAAATTTATTCTAAAATATGTAACAAATAAAAGAACTACGCATAAAATATTTGTAGAAAAAGGTACTATTTAGTATTTTTTTCTACAAAATATTAGAAAGGATTTGGTTTATATGGATAATAAGAATCCATGCTGCAACTGTCAAAATCAATGCTGTCCTTCTTGCTGTGAACGTGGACCTGCAGGACCGAAAGGTGATCAGGGGCCTATGGGGCCTATGGGTATAAAAGGAGATACCGGCTGTCCCGGACCAAAAGGTGACAAAGGCGATCCCGGACCTATGGGGCCTCAGGGTATTCCTTGATGTTGTATCATTTTAGTTGACACCTTATACACAAGGATTTGATGTATAATCAAAGAGAAATAAGGAGGCAACTAAAATGGCAAAAAAACAACGGA
>JAAWJJ010000040.1 GCA_022796875.1 Eubacterium sp.
GCCGCACTTAAGTGCGGCTGTATTTATATAAAATGATGCACTTATCCACATTATCCCCAGAAATTGTTGATGAAATGAGGATAAATCAATAGTTATACAATATTACCAGGCAGTTATCCACATTTTTTTCTAAAATTGCATTACCGGATAATGATATCAGATTGTTTTTCCTTAAATCAAAAAAGTTCATATTTAATTTACATTTCTCTCATATTCTACACATATCAGCGTCATATTTCTTCCTTATATTAAATACAGAGCAGTTGTTAAGTGGATTTTATCACTTTTTCATACACAAACTTTTTCATATTGAAAGGCCGGTGTCCCCAAGCACCGGCTTCCTCTTGTCTTTATCCAAAAAATATTCTTCTGTTATTCCGGATTTCTGACAGCGTCATTTCCGGTTCGGATGTTCACATATTTTGCATAGGCCACAAATGCCGACGGAATCGGATATTTTTCCTGCACGGTCTTTGTTTCCGCCAGCAATAATTCCTCCGGTTGCTTTTCCATTTGCGCCACCCTGATCACATACGCTTTCATCCGCCATTCCACATGTGAAAAAATATGTTTAGCATCTTCTGCGCTCTGGATATGGAGCGGGACAAAGCCGGCGTCTTCCACATATCTCAGCGCTTCTTTTTCTCCCACAAATCCGTCCAAAGACGGAAATTCATACATTCCGGCCAGCAGTCCTTTCGGTTTGCGTTTATGCAATACGATTTTTTCTCCGTCCCGGATGATTAATATTGTCTTTTCTTCCAGCCTGCGTCCGGCCTTTTTGGCTTTCACCGGATATTTTTCCGCCGTCCCCTCTTTTCTTGCCCTGCACAGTTCCCCGAACGGACATTCCTCACATTTCGGCGCGCCGTTCGGCAGACATACGATTGCGCCGATTTCCATCAGCGCCTGGTTAAAGATTCCAGCACGGTCTTTTGGTATGATTTCTTTCAGTTTTTCTTCCACCGCATTGCGGAACGCCTGCTTTGAAATATCCGAATCGTCCGTGCAAACCCTCGTCAGTACGCGAAGCACGTTTCCGTCTACTGCCGGCACCGGTTTCCCATATGCAATCGAGGCAATCGCTCCCGCAGTATAATGCCCGATGCCTTTTAACTCCAGCAGCAGTTTATAATCATCCGGCAATTTCCCGCCATATTGGTCCATCACCGTCTGCGCGGCCGCCTGCATATTGCGGACACGGTTATAATATCCAAGGCCCTCCCACAATTTCAGCAGGCGCTCTTCTTCACACTCCGCCAGATCCCGGATCGTCGGAAGTTCCCTCATAAATCTCTCAAAATACGGCTTTACCGCTTCCACACGGGTCTGCTGCAGCATAATCTCCGAAACCCACACGCGGTACGGCTGCGGGTCGCTGCGCCACGGCAATTCCCGGGCATTTCCGGCAAACCAGTCCAGCAAAGGCTTTACTGTCCGACTAAGGTCACTGTCCTTTATCATCTTTCGGCTGCTCCTTTCAGATACGTTAAATACGGCCAATCTGTGTTCAGCATATAGATTATCCGAAGTTTTGTCAATAAAAAATATTATCGGAAAAATGTTCTTACTGAAACAATTTCCGCTTGTTTTTTATGGATAAGTGAGGTAAATTATAAATATCCTTTTTGGACAAATTTCCATAGAAACGCCGTACTGCAAAACACGTTAGAAAGGGATGGCTATGGATCTGTTTGAATATATGAGAAATCAGAATATGGAAAAAGAATCTCCGTTAGCGATGCGTCTGCGCCCGACGAAGCTGGACGAAATTGTGGGACAGCGGCATATAATAGGCAAAGACAAGCTTCTTTACCGGGCGATCAAAGCAGACCGTTTAAGTTCCGTTATTTTCTACGGACCTCCCGGAACCGGAAAAACTACCATAGCAAAAGTAGTTGCAAATACGACCAGCGCGGAATTTGTGCAGATCAATGCGACCTCTGCCGGCAAAAAAGATATGGAAGCCGTCATAGAACAGGCAAAATCCGCACAGGGAATGTATGGAAAAAAAACGATTCTGTTTATTGATGAAATCCATCGCTTTAACAAAGGACAGCAGGATTACCTGCTTCCGTTTGTGGAGGACGGCACGGTAATTCTCATTGGCGCAACGACGGAAAATCCTTATTTTGAAGTAAACGGAGCGTTATTATCCCGTTCTGTCATTTTTGAACTTCATCCTCTTGATAAAGAAGATATCCGTATTCTAATCAAACGGGCGTTAGAGGACAGCGAAAAGGGGCTGGGTGCTTACCATGCCGTAATCGATGAAAATGCATTAGATTTTCTGGCGGATGCGGCAAACGGCGACGCAAGAGCGGCTTTGACTGCAATCGAGCTTGGCGTGCTGACGACGCAGCGGGAACAAGACGGCCGGATCCACATTACGCTTGACACAGCGTCGGAATGTATTCAGAAAAGGGTCGTAAAATATGATAAAAGCGGTGACAGCCATTATGACGTCATTTCCGCATTTATTAAAAGTATCCGCGGTTCAGACCCGGACGCGGCAGTTTATTACCTGGCGCGGATGCTGTATGCCGGAGAGGATATCCGTTTTATTGCAAGACGGATTATGATAAGCGCTGCGGAAGATGTCGGAAACGCAGATCCAAACGCGCTTACGGTAGCGGTATCTGCGGCTCAGGCCGTAGAGAGGCTCGGCATGCCGGAAGCAAGGATTGTGCTGACACAGGCCGTAACGTATCTGGCAACAGCGCCAAAAAGCAACGCGGCAATACTGGCAATCGACGGCGCGCTTCAAACAGTAAAATCAACGATTACTCCGCCGGTACCGCTGCATTTGCAGGATTCCCATTATAAAGGCGCGGCAAAGCTGGGGCATGGCAAAGGATATCTGTATGCTCATGATTACCCGCAGCATTATGTAAAACAGCAGTATTTGCCGGACGGACTGACCGACCGGAAATTCTACGTTCCTACGGAAATTGGGTACGAAAAGAAAATCAGGGAACACATGCAGCAATTAGAACAACAGACAGACGGATCATCAGGACAGCAGGCAGACAGGCAGAAGAAACAGTGATACAGGTTACAGGAGATTTAAGGAGGAACGGAATATGCAGTCATACCAATCAATGACAAAAGAAGAGTTAATCAAAGAAAGGGAAGAAGTTCAGGCACAGTATAAAAAATATCAGAAAAGCGAACTGAATCTGAATATGGCAAGAGGAAAGCCTTCCCTGGAACAGTTGGATTTGTCAATGGGACTTATGGATGTTCTCGGAAGCAGAGCAGACCTGACCTGTGATGACGGAACCGACTGCCGTAATTACGGTGTGCTCGACGGAATACAGGAAGCCAAAGTACTGCTTGGCGATATGATAGAATGTCATCCCGACAATATTATCATATTCGGAAATTCAAGCCTGACCATTATGTACGATACGTTATCCCGTTCCATGACGCATGGCGTGATGGGAAATACGCCGTGGTGCAAATTAGATAAAGTAAAATTTTTATGCCCGGTACCGGGTTACGACAGGCATTTTACAATGACCGAACATTTCGGTATTGAAATGATTAACGTTCCGATACTGTCTACCGGGCCGGATATGGATATTGTAGAGGAACTTGTTTCTTCCGATGAAGCAATCAAAGGAATCTGGTGCGTACCGAAATATTCGAATCCAACAGGTATTACCTATTCCGATGAAACGGTCAGGCGTTTTGCCAGATTAAAACCTGCTGCAAAAGATTTCAGAATATACTGGGACAACGCTTACGGCGTACATCATTTATACGATCTGGATCAGGACAATCTGGTAGAAATACTCGCAGAATGTAAACGGGTAGGAAATCCGGATATGGTATACAAATTCTGCTCTACCTCAAAGATCAGTTTCCCGGGTTCCGGCGTAGCGGCAATCGCAGCCTCGCCGAATAACCTCGTAGATATTAAAGAACAGCTGAAAAACCAGACGATCGGATTTGATAAAGTAAACCAGCTCCGCCATGTCAGGTTTTTCGAGGATATATACGGCGTAACGGAACATATGAAAAAACATGCCGAAATTTTACGGCCGAAATTTGAATGGATCCTGGACCGCTTCGACGAAGAATTCGGCGGCAGGGAAATCGGAAAATGGATTCGTCCGAAAGGCGGCTATTTCATCTGTTTTGAAGCAATGGAAGGATGCGCAAAAGCTATTGTTTCCAAAGCAAAAAAAGCTGGAGTAGTGCTGACTCCTGCCGGAGCGCCGTTCCCGTACGGAAAAGATCCGAAAGACTCCGTGATCCGTATAGCGCCTACCTATCCGACATTAGAAGACCTGAAAATTGCGACAGAAGTATTTATTACCTGCGTGAAATTAGCCAGTCTGGATAAATTGATCGAACATGCAGAATTATGCGAGGTATTTTAACCGGTACCGGACAAGTCTGACAAAACGGAATAAACAGAACAGAAAAAGAAGCTGTAGAGATACAGCTTCTTTTTCCAATAGGGAGTTTATGTTCAAAATAATATATGGAATAAATCTGTAAAACAGTATTGCGGAAAATCATTGCTTCCTGCTTTGAACAAACTAAATATACTAACAAAATGTGTACGGTGTGTATCAAAACAATAAAAGCTTTCTAAAGTAATTCTTAAGAAACTGTTATTCCCACAGGCATGTCCATCCTGCCGCCGCAGCCTTATAGGGAATCTGTCTGTTCCGACGTACAGTGCGGACACCTTGTTGCGTTAATATCAATTTCGCTCCTGCAATAAGGGCAGATCTTTGTAGTCGGAACTGCCTCCGGTTCCGGTTTGGCAAACTTATTGCGGATTTTATTGATCTGCCGCACTACAAGGAAAATTACAAATGCAACGATTATGAAATTGATAACGTTTGAGATGAAAGAACCGTATTTAAAAACGGCAGCTTCCGCCGCCTCCGCTGCGGCCAGGCTGTCATAGTGGTTACCGTCCAGGGCAATAAACAGATTGGAAAAATCAATGTTGCCCGTCAATAACCCCAGTAAAGGCATGACCAGGTCATTTACCAGTGAATTAACAATACCCGTAAACGCAGAACCAATGATCATACCGACAGCCAAATCTACCATACTGCCTTTTAACGCAAACTCTCTGAACTCTTTTAACATCATGTCCTCCTGTGTAATTTATTTTTACATATTTATTGCATATTTGTAATAATACTGCATATTATTAATGGAGCGGAAACAAAATTACATGAACGAGGCTGCCGCATCATACAGTATTGATACGGAAACCAATATCCGTACAAATCTGTTATTCTACAGCAGCCTCAAAGACAATCCCCGTTTTATGATATACCAGAAATTTAGAAATCCGTCAGGTTTGCAGCGCGTCTTTCCAGAAAAGCGCTCATGCCTTCTTTTTTATCATTTGTGGAACAGGTGATTCCAAACAGGTTTGCTTCCATTTCCACCGCATTTTTGATATCCATATCATAACCGTTATTAATCGCGGCTTTGGCAACGGATACTGCATAACTTCCTTTGGAACGGATCTTTTCAGCCATTGCTTTTGCAGCCGGCATTAATTCTTCTTTGGCAACGACTTTATTTACAAGACCAATCCTGTATGCTTCAGCTGCATCAATAGAATCACAGGTAAAGATCAGTTCTTTTGCCCGTCCCATACCAACCAGACGTGCAAGCCTTTGCGTCCCGCCGAATCCCGGAATAATACCCAGACCGCATTCCGGCTGGCCGAAAGAAGCATTTTCGGACGCAATACGGATATCGCATGCCATAGCGATCTCGCAGCCGCCTCCCAAAGCAAAACCATTGATAGCCGCAATCGTAACCTGACGCATATTCATCAGCTTAAAGAAAGGAACGGACGCTCTCATGCCAAACGCTCTGGCTTCCGCTGCTGAGAAGTTTACCATTTCAGCAATATCCGCACCGGCAACAAAAGATTTGAACGCGTTGTCTTTCTTGTCCGCACCGCCGGTCAGGATCACAACTTTGATATCGTCCCTGCCTTCGATCTCGGTTAAGGCTTCGTTTAATTCATCCAGTGTTTCACTGTTTAATGCATTTAATGCAGCCGGACGGGCAATTGTCAAAACGGCAATTTCATTTTCCACTTCAAGACGTAAATTGTTCATTGGTAAATACCTCCTCTTTTTTATAGTTTAACTGTAGCTTTTTTAAAATATTTTGTCAATATTTTATTGCATTTATTGTGCCAGTTACTCAAATATAATATCTTCCGCAGTGACAAACTCATACCCCTGTTTCTGCAGAATATCCACAATCTGCAACGCCGCGTTTACGCTCGTCTGTGAAGCGTCATGCATTAAAATAATCTGGTTATCGTCCACTTTGCTTACTACCCGCTGCACCACCGTGCCGACATCCGAGGTGCACCAGTCCAGCGGATCGATATCCCACAGCACTTCCACCATATCAATCTGATTTTCCACATTGTCGTTCAGGCTGCCGAACGGAGGACGAAATACTTCCGGCGTTATGCCAGTGATCTGTTCTATCAGTTCACTGGTTTTATCAAATTCTTTCAGTACTTCTTCCTCCCCCATTTTTGTCATCTGTTTGTGGCTGTAAGAATGGTTTCCGAGCTGATGCCCGTCCTCATACATTTCTTTTACAATATCCGGGTACAGTTCTACCTGTTTCCCCATCAAAAAAAAGGTCGCCTTTACGTCGCGTTTCTCAAGGCCATCCAGTATCATTGGCGTATATACCGGATCCGGCCCGTCATCGAACGTAAGGGCAACCTGTTTTAATTCCGTAACGGTTTCCTTTGCATCGTTTTCTTTTTCATTTTCTTCGCCGGCATTTTCTTTTCGGTCGGTATTCACTTTGGAAACCGTTTCATTCCCGGCCATTGTATTTTGTCTTTTATTCCCGATAATACCCGCCGCCAAAACTGCGGTAATAATAAAAAGCGCAAAATATTTAAATGGAATCATTCTTTTCATACTGCATTATATGAATAACTCCAACCGGTTATGAATACCCGACTCGCGGCTTTCCCTGGATTATATTCTCCGGACTATACCGGATTATATCTCCCAGACTATATTTCCTGGATTACATTCCTCGGGGTTACAGGATATTGAGTCAAACCGCTGCGGCCAGTTCTCCTCCTGCAACCGAAATCGTAATCGTATCTCCCGCGCCGACATTTCCTGCCAGAATCATTTTGGCGGACAGGGTTTCCACCGTTTTCTGCAAATAGCGTTTGAGCGGCCTTGCCCCGTACATCGGATCGTAAGCATGTTCCGCAATAAACGCTTTTGCTTCCTCTGTCAGTGCAATCCTTACTTCTTTTTCCACCAGACGTTTATTCAAATCGGCAAGCAGCAAATCAATAATATTGCCTATATTTTCTTTCGTCAGTGGCTTGAACATAATGATCTCATCCAGGCGGTTTAAAAATTCCGGACGGAAATTCATTTTCAACTGATCCATAACTTCTTCTTCACATTCGGGACTGATATTCCCGCTTTCGTCGATGCCTTCCAGCAGAAATGCGGAACCGAGGTTTGACGTCATAATAATGATCGTGTTTTTAAAGTCCACGGTTCTTCCCTGTGAATCCGTGATCCTGCCGTCGTCCAATACCTGAAGCAGTACGTTAAAAACATCCGGATGCGCCTTTTCCACTTCGTCAAACAAAACAACCGAATATGGTTTTCTGCGCACGGCTTCCGTCAACTGCCCGCCCTCGTCATATCCTACATATCCCGGTGGCGCTCCGATCAGGCGCGATACGGAATATTTCTCCATATATTCACTCATATCCAGACGCACCATATTGGATTCGTCGTCAAACAGGCTCTCCGCCAACGCTTTGGCAAGTTCCGTTTTCCCGACTCCGGTAGGCCCCAGAAACAGAAACGAACCGATCGGTTTCCCAGGATCTTTGATGCCTGCTTTGGAACGGATGATCGCTTCCGTCACTTTTGTCACGCCTTCGTCCTGCCCAATCACACGTTTATGCAGTTCATCATCCAGATGAAGCGTTTTGTTCCGTTCGCTTTCATTCAGTTTTGCAACTGGAATACCCGTCCACCTGGAAATAATTCTTGCGATTTCCTCTTCACTGACATTCTCATGAACCAGGCTGTTGTTTTTATCCTTTACATATCCCTCTTCCTGTTCCAGCGCTTTTTGCAGCTGCGGCAGTTTCCCGTATTGCAGCTCCGCGGCTTTTTCCAGGTCGTAGTTTTGCTGCGCGCTTGCAATGTCTTTCTTTACCTGTTCCAACTCTTCACGCACTTTACGTACTTTTTCCACAGCGTTTTTCTCATTGTCCCACTGCGCTTTTTTCACGCTGAATTCCTCTTTCAGTTCAGCCATTTCTTTTTGCAGTGCGGCCAGACGATCCTGGCTTAACCGGTCTTCTTCTTTTTTCAGGGCAGTTTCTTCAATCTGAAGAAGCATGATTTTTCGATTCAGTTCATCCAGTTCCGTCGGCATAGAGTCCAACTCCGTCTTGATCAGCGCGCACGCTTCATCTACAAGGTCGATCGCCTTATCCGGCAAAAAACGGTCTGAAATGTAGCGGTTTGACAAAACGGCTGCCGTAACCAACGCGGCGTCCGTAATCCGTACGCCATGGAATACTTCATATCTTTCTTTTAGCCCACGCAAAATGGAAATCGTATCTTCTACCGTCGGTTCGTCCACATGCACCGGCTGGAACCGGCGCTCCAACGCCGCGTCTTTTTCCACATATTCACGGTATTCATCCAGCGTAGTGGCTCCGATACAATGCAGCTCGCCTCTGGCAAGCATTGGTTTTAACATATTTCCGGCGTCCATAGCCCCGTCCGTTTTCCCGGCTCCGACGATCGTATGCAGTTCATCGATAAACAGGATGATCTGCCCTTCGCTGTTTTTGACTTCATCCAGCACCGCTTTTAAACGCTCTTCAAACTCCCCGCGGTATTTCGCGCCGGCAAGCAGCGCGCCCATATCCAGAGCAAACAACCGTTTATTTTTCAGTCCTTCCGGAACGTCGCCGGCAACGACCCTTTGCGCCAGACCTTCTACAACTGCAGTTTTTCCGACACCCGGCTCGCCGATCAGTACCGGATTATTTTTCGTTTTCCGCGACAGAATCCGGATCACATTCCGAATTTCGCTGTCGCGGCCGATGACCGGATCCATTTTCTGCTGTCGCGCCCGTTCCACCATATCATAACCGTATTTTTCCAGCGTATCATAAATCGCTTCCGGATTATCCGACGTAATATTTTTGCTGCCCCGAACCGTAGATAGCGCCTGTAAAAAACGTTCCCGTGTAATACCGTATTCGTTGAAAATTTCTTTTACCGCGCTGTTTGGGAACTTGATCAGCGAAAGGAAAAGATGCTCTACCGATACATATTCGTCGCCCATCTGTTTTGCTTCGTCTTCCGCATGGATCAGCACTTTGTTTAAATTCTGCCCGATGTATACCTGACCACCGCTTACTTTCACGCGCTTTGCCAGATGCGCTCTCACATTATCTGCAAAATGCTGTTTATTAATGTCCATTTTCTCTATTAATTTTAAGATCAGGCCGTCTTCCTGCTCCACAAAAGCGGTCAGTAAATGTTCCTGCTCGATTTCCTGGTTGCCATATTCATAAGCCAGCTTTTCGCATTGATTGATTGCTTCTATTGATTTCTGCGTAAATTTCTGAATGTTCATATGCTTACCTCCTGACTGTATTTTATCTGTTTTCCGGAAAGTTCATTCTGGTTTCCTTTCCATGACTGAACTATACTACGTTTTGTTAGCACTGTCAATAGGTGAGTGCTAAAATTGTTTGAAAATTTTATGCCGCGCTGATTTTCCTTACATTGCACTGGGGTTTGATACCCCAAAGAAGTATTCCTTTCCATGGAATTGGCGGTTCAAGACATATTTTGCTTTAGATTCATTGCAGGTGTCCTTATATGGCTTGAATTGCGCGGTTGTGTAATTGGAAACAAGCCTTTCCTAAGTGCTTCTGTTCACCTGTAGGACGCGGCACATTGTTGATACAGAGTATTTGTGGGTATTTGCCTTGATCACATTTACTTATTGTATGAAAAATTCAATCAATTAAATGAAGTAAGATTTTAATCCGTAATTATAAACCTCCAATTTCTAAAAATAGTAACCGTTCATATTCCGCTCTGATATTGACATGCGTTTGCAGTATTGTTAGAATACAAATATCGGACACTTCTTAACATATATGGAGGAAAACAGGTATGTACAAATGTCATCTTCATATATATCTGACAGGTCATCCATGCTGTGCGTTTGAAGTGATAAAGAGTATGCCTCCACTAGAACACTTTACCCATGTATTCTCTGAAAGCAGCAAACCGGATGAAGTACTTGCATCAAAAGCAGATGTAATTATAGCTGATTTGTCAGATATAGATATTAAAGAAAAAGAAGTTTTACAAATTCTGACACAGAATAAAAACTCTGAAACCCAGGTAATCCTGTTGGCAGCCACGGAACAGATGGACTCGCTGATGGAAGAACCGACACTTACATATATTCAGGATATCTGGATAAATCCCATATCCGAGGCGGAAATACGATTTCGTTTTTTAAGATGGCAGCAAACCTGTAAGAGAGATAAGGATTTCTGGCAGACCAGCCATTATCTTGAAACTACCATCAATAACATTCCGAGTCTGATCTGGTATAAGGACAAAAACGGGATTCACGAAAAAGTAAACGACTGTTTCTGCAAAATTGTCAATAAAACAAAGCAGCAGGTAGAGGGACGCGGGCACGCCTATATCTGGGATGTGGAACAGGACGATCCGGCCTGCATTGAATCGGAAAATGAAGTCATGAGCAAAAAACGGACTTTTGTGTCTGAGGAAATCATTAAAACCGGCGACGGCATGAAAACTCTTACGACTTACAAATCTCCGCTTTATGACCTTGACGGCAGCGTAATGGGTACCGTAGGCGTAGCAATCGACGTAACACAGGAACGCGCTTACGAGCAGGAAATCATTCAGAAAAATCAAACATTGGAAACGATTCTTACTACGATAGACTGTGGAGTCATGCGCCATACCGTTGACGGTTCACGGATTTTAAGCATAAACAAAGCCGCACTTACTCTTCTGGGGTATCAGACGCAGGAAGAATTGATGGCCGACGGTTTTAATCTGATCGCCGCATCCGTCATCGAAGAAGACCGGCAAAAACTTATGGAATGTATCAGGACACTGAAAAAAGAGGGCGACACCGTCAATGTAGAATACCGTGTACAACATAAAAACGGCAAAATTCTGCACATTATGGGTAATATTAAACTGTTCCGCGAAAATGGGGAACTTTTTTACCAGCGTTTTCTTCTGGATTATACTGCCCAAAAAATGAAAGAACAAAAGAACCAGCAGCGTAATATGGAACTGGTTCAGGCATTAAGCATAGATTTTAACCTGGTCTGCTTTGTAGACCCTGATACCGGCATGGCTACTCCTCTTCGAAATACGGGCGAGGGAATTTCCCATATTTTCAGCAAAAAAATTTTGCTGAAAGACGGGATGGAGAAATACATAAACGAATGGGTCCATGAAGAAGACCAGGAATACCTGCGTCAGGCAGTTTCTCTGGATACGATGAAAAAAGAACTGTCAAAAAAGAATCTGTATTATATCAATTACCGGAAATACAGAAATGAAGAAACCATATATTTCCAGATGAAAGCCGTGGGGGTTGGTACTATTAACGGCGATTTTGGCATTGTTCTGGGATTTCGAAATGTAAATGAAGAAATCCGCAAAGAAATGGAACAAAAAAGTTTGTTGGAAACCGCGCTTTTACAGGCAAACAGGGCAAGCAAGGCAAAAAGCGTATTTTTATCAAATATGTCGCACGATATCCGCACGCCTATGAATGCCATAGTAGGATTTACAAATCTGGCCATTACTCATATTAACCAGAAAGAACAGGTAGAAGAGTACCTGAAAAAGATTATGACATCAGGCAATCATTTACTGAGCCTGATCAACGATATACTGGACATGAGCCATATCGAAAGCGGCAAAATTCATCTGGAGGAAAAACCGTGCAGCCTGCCGGAAATTTTGTACGGACTGCGTAATATCCTGCTGGCCGATATCCATGCCAAACAGCTTGAACTGCAAATTGATACGATAGACGTTTTGGATGAAAACATTTTCTGCGACAAGCTGCGTTTGAACCAGCTCCTTTTGAATCTGCTCAGCAATTCCGTAAAATATACGGGGGCAGGCGGCACAATCAACATGCGTATCACGGAAAAATCAGGAGCTCCGGCCGGCCATGCCAATTACGAATTTTGTATCAGGGATAACGGCATCGGTATGAGCCAGGAATTTGTAGAACACATTTTTGAACCTTTTGAAAGGGAACAAAATTCAACCATCAGCAGAATCCAGGGAACCGGCCTTGGAATGGCCATCACGAAAAATATTGTCGATATGATGGGCGGTTCCATTAAAGTAGAAAGCGAACAGGGAGTAGGAACGGAATTTACCGTTTCCTTTACATTCCGCCTGCATTCCCAGACTAAGGAATTGCAGAATATACCGGAACTTAAAAACTGCAGGGCGCTTGTGGTAGACGACGACTTTAATACCTGCGACAGCGTTTCCTATATGCTTGGACAACTGGGGATGCGTGCCGAATGGACGTTGTCAGGCAAAGAGGCCGTACTGCGTACCCGTCAGGCAATCACGCGAAGCGATGATTACTCCGTATATATTGTCGACTGGCTGCTTCCCGACATGAACGGCGTTGAAGTAACCCGAAGAATCCGGAAGGAAACCGGCCCGGACGTTCCGGTAATTATTTTGACCGCTTATGACTGGTCGGATATTGAAACAGAGGCAAAAGAGGCCGGCGTTACAACATTCTGCCGCAAACCGCTGTTTTTGTCCGAATTAAGTTCCTGCCTGAATGCAATTATACAACCGGACGCAGAAAGCACGGAAAACGATGTCGTTTTAACGTCCAAAAAACATCATACGGGACGCATCCTGCTTGTAGAAGACGTAGAATTAAATCAGGAAATTGCGGTAGCTATTTTAGAAGACACCGGATTTACGACAGAAGTTGCAGAAAACGGAAAAATTGCCGTGGACATGGTAGCCCGGTCCCAGCCGGGATACTACGCACTTGTATTGATGGATGTCCAGATGCCTGTCATGAACGGTTATGAGGCAACTCAGGAAATCCGGAATCTGACGAATCCGGAACTGGCTTCGATTCCGATCATTGCAATGACAGCCAACGCGTTTGAAGAAGATAAAAAGGCCGCTTTAAGAAGCGGTATGAACGGCCATATTTCCAAACCTATCGATATCCCGAAATTGTTGGAAACGCTGGACAATTTATTGTAAGCAGGTGAAAAAATTGGAATTTATAAACAATAATACACAATTAGACCATCTGATCGAACAATACAACATCCGGAAGTATTTTTCAGAAGAATACTTTAAATTTTACTTAAAATATATGGTTCTCACCCGATTTGCCAAAGACGAATATATCTTTACGGAACGGGGAAATATTCATTACATTTATTTTTTCCTGAATGGTAAAATTAAAGTATGCTCCCTGCTGAGTAACGGAAAACAACAGTTGTTAAACCTCATTACCGGTTTTTCGATTTTAGGCGACCTGCAGTTGTTCGGAATAAACAACCCGTTTACCACTGCACAGGCTATAGAGGAATCTTACTCCATTGCACTTCCTTTGGCTTTTACACAGGAATATTTGGATAAGGACGCTGTATTTTTACGGCATATTGGCCTGCAGTTAGCCCAAAAAGTATATGTATTTACGAGTAATACCGCGCTTAATCTGAATTATCAGCTGAAAAACCGCCTGTGTGCCTATATCAGTTTCGCTTCCAAAGATATAAAGATTGACGGCAAAAAATATTTATATTTCAGCGACAGCCTGAATGATACGGCCGAACTTCTCGGAACCAGTTACCGGCATTTGCAGCGAACAATAAAGACCCTGAAAGAAGACGGGATTCTGGAAAAATACAATAAAGGCTACATCATAACCGATCTGGACCAACTAATGAACGCTTCGTCTGACGAGTATATAGACGAATATATATAAATGCGGTCAAATATGTACAAATGAACAGATCCAGATGCAGACAAACTATACAAATAATTTAGACGGCAAAGAAACGCTATGGCCGCATAGCTATAGCGTTTCTTTGTTTGTCATTTGTCTATCATTTATCCAAAGGAGATTTCAAAAAGAAAAACGTTTATTTTACCTCAAATAATTCTATAATCGCATCATCTTTGATAATAAATGCCAGCCTTGTATGTTCGTCCAGCAGATACGGTTCAAAAATAACGCTGTCCGCATCCTCTAAATACAGAGTCATGTCATCCACTTTATATGCCACATGAGGATTTTTGTGCATAATCTCTGGAAACGGCGTACCCTCGTCAAACTTCAGATATTCAATCTTATAATCATAAGCGTCCACATCCGTATTGACCCAAAACTTCAACGCCTTGTTATAAACCATATTCGGTTTCTTTGTCGTAACCGGTATTCCGATATGCATATATTCTGCTGCCATGTCCGCCTCCTATTTCTTTTTTGTATCCATGAAAAATTCATACGCCTGCTTATTCGTATATTTTTCATGGACGACTTTTGCAATTGCCTGCGCCATTGCGGTCGGATCTTCGCTCTGGAAAATATTCCTTCCCATATCCACGCCATGCGCGCCTTCCTGGATCGCACGATACGTCATAGCCAAAGCCTCGTCTTCCGCCAGTTTCTTTCCACCGGCAACAATAATCGGTACCGGGCAGGCCGCCGTCACTTTTTCAAAATCGTCGCAGTAATACGTTTTTACGAAATGCGCGCCGTGCTCTGCCAGAATCCTCGTTGCCAGCAGGAAAAATTTCGCCGTCCGCTCCATCTCTTTCCCAACGGCGACTACACCTAATACCGGTATTCCATACCGATTACCGGCATCTACGTAACTGCAGAGCGTTTTTAAGGAATCTGCCTCTCCCTGCGCCCCGATAAAGGTCTGCACCGCTACTGCCGACGCATTCATGCGTATCGCGTCTTCCATTTCCACGCCGCATCCGTTCCCGACGCTCATATCGTCATAAAGTACCGAAGAATCCCTCGTCGCACGCAGACAGACTGCCGGATGCATAGTCGGAGAAAAACAACTTCTGATCGCGCCTCGCGTTCCCATGAAAACATCCACATGAGGCGCTAACGGCGCAATCGTTACATCCAGCCGTTCCAGTCCCGCTGTAGATCCCATAATATATCCGTGGTCAAACGCCAGGACTACCGCATTTCCGGATTTTGGCTGAAAAATGCGTGACAGCCTGTTTTTCAGCCCAAAATCATTATTGTTTAACCCTTTCAGAAAAAATCCCTCTGTCTGTACCGGAATATCCAGATGATATTCCTTACTCGGTTTATTTCCTACATTATCTGCCATTGTTATTCCTCCTTAACGCGAATATGCAAACGTATGTACCGGCGTATTCCATAAACGCAGCGTTTCCTCATCCCATTTTGCAATATTTAGCTGGAAACCTGCCTGTTCCTGAACCGTCAGGATTTCGCCGACCATATTTGCCACTACTTCAATTCCCTGTTCCTGCAAATAGTTCACACAGTCTTTGTATAAAATAAACATTTCCATCAGCGTGGTCGCGCCGGAACCGTTAATCATAACGAAACATTTATCGCCTTTTTCCAACGGAATATCTTTTACAAGCGCGTTTGCCATAATCGCAATCGTTTCCCGGGAAGATTTCATCGGCTGGCGTCCGCCGCCGCCCTCGCCATGCTGTCCCATTCCGATTTCCATATCGTGATCTCCTAGATCTCCGAACGATTCGCCGTTTGCCGGATGCGTCGCGCATCTTACGGCAACGGAAATCGTCGCCATGGAATCGGCATATTTCTGTGCGATATCGCCCACTTCCTCCAGCGTCTTGCTTTCCTTACAAGCGGCCGCCGCGATATGGTAAAGCGGAATCGCGCCTGCCAGCCCTCTTCTGTCATCCGCGTTTTCACGCGGCGCATTGGAAATATCCTCCTGCGTGATAACTTTTCTGACTTTGATACCGGCTCTTTCTGCCATTTTTACGGCCATATTGGCGCAAAGCATATCTCCGGCATGGTTTAATACCAAAAGCAGAACGCCGTGGCCTTTATCCGCCAGTTTTATCGCGTCAAATACCGACTGCGGGCTTGGCGCTGCGAACACGTCGCCGACTACCTGTATATCCAGCATACCGTCGCCGACAAATCCTGCCTGCGCCGGTTCGTGCCCGGAACCGCCCAGTGTAACAACAGTCACACGATCCGCGTCTTTTAACGCTTTGCTGATCACCAGATGCCCCTGTATTTCCACAATATCCGAAGCCGCCAGCGCGTATCCTTCCAACAGTTCATCCGTTAATGTTTCGGGATTGTTCAGAAATTTTTTCATTTTCATACTATTTCCTCCAATACTGTTACGTTTTATTCTTTTTAATTCTTATTCTTTATATCTCTCGTATCCTGTCTTTAATCCCTCGAAGATCAGGGCCATAGAACAGGAACCTGCATCTTTCACTCCCAGAGATTTTTCCCCATAGTTTTTCGCGCGTCCATATTTTGCCGCAAAATTTGCCGTAGCTTCAGAACCGGCTTTTGCCGCCCTTGCCGCTGCTTCCAGGCTTTCCGCGTCCGTTTTCGCTTCTTTCATCGCCTCTGTCGCCGGAATAATCGCGTCCATCATGGTTTTCTCGCCGATTACCGCCTTGCTGATACTTTGAAGTTCTTTTAATGCGCACTCCATTACCGTCGCCGCGGAGGCACCTTCCGGCGCATTTTTCATCCCCATGATGTATGTGCCGAACAAAGGTCCTGCGCTTCCTCCCTGCACGTTAATTGCATCCCAGCCGAGATCGTCAAAAAACTCTGACGCCGTTGTGTATTCCAACGCGCATTTTTCTTTCATTAACTTCGCAATTTTCGCTATCGTCAGGCCATGGTCGCCATCTCCGATCACAGCGTCGATCCTGGAAAGTTCGTCCGCATGTTCCAGCAAAAGATCCGCCGTCACGTCAAACATTTTCTGCCATTTTTTCAATGAAATCGCCATAGTTACCTTCTCCTGTTATTTTCTCACCAAATTTTGTCAAATCCCCCACAGCAAGGGGGCGGGGTATTTGACCCTCGCGGTATTTGTCAAATATCCATGTAAACATGTCTATTTTCCTCATTACCCGCGGGAATAGATAGTTTCCTCTACTGCTTTGATCTTTTCCTGTGCGTCCAGCAGGAAATCATGGAAATCATCCAATCCGTCCGTAATATTTGTTTCCAGAAAAACGTCGACCATTTCGCATGCCATAAACGGAGCGACGATAAACCCGCCCATCGTTAAAACATTGGAATTATTGATCGCCCGGCACATTTTTGCCGCAAATACGCTTTCCACTACAGCCGCGCGGATTCCTTTATAACTGTTCGACATCTGCGCCATTCCCATACCGGTTCCGCAGCACAGGATCGCATAATCGCACTCTCCCTTTTGCACGGCCGGAATCGCTTCCGGTACGATGTCATAATATTCCCGCGCTTCTTTTGAGTAATCGACATATTCGATTCCCTTTTCTTCCAGATGCCTGCAGATCGCCTCTTTTAATTCAAATCCGGAGCCGTCTGCACCGATTGCAATTTTCATAATTTATATCCGTTCCTTTCCGTCCCGGCCTGCATTTCCTGCTCTGTCCGGCCTGCCCCATTAACAGAGCCTGCTCTGCATTTCCTGATCTGCCCGGCCTGGCCTGTACTATTTACACTGCAAGTTCTTCCCTGGCAATAATGGAATCCTGCAGTTCCTTCGTCAGATCTACAAATACCGCGCTGTAACCGCCGACGCGTACCAGCAGATCTCTGTATTCGTCCGGATCGGCCTGCGCACGTTTTAAATCTTCTCTGTCCAATATCAAATATTGAATCTGCTGTCCTCCGGCGTCCATATAAGTCCGTACCAGATCCGCCCATTTCTGAATGTCCCGCTCCGTATTGACCGCCGTCAATCCGAAACGCTGGTTGAACGTCACGCCGTTGGTCGTATGATAACTGTCGATCGCCCTCGCTGCCGACATATGGCGCGCGGTCGCGCCCTCCTGTTTTGCGTACTTAGACGGTGCGACGGAATCCGACAGATGTTCTTCGGAATATCTCCCGTCCGGCGTCGGCCCGGTCCAATGTCCCAACGTAATATAACTGTCCATACTGATCAGTCCGCCGATAAAATGCCCGCCGTGCGCGGTCGGATAAGATTCCAGTTCATGAAACCAGAGATCGAGTATCTCTTTATTCCAACGGTCTGCATACGGGTCGTCACAGCCGTATTTCGGCGCGTTGATACACTCTTCCCTTAACGCTTCTTTCCCTTTCCAGTTATCCTTTAACGCTTCTTTTAACTGTTTCCAGTCCGCCGTTTTCTTTTTATATATTACCGTATCAATAGCGGAAAGACAGTCGCCTGCGGTTCCCAGTCCTACGCCTAACGGGCCGGTCCAGTTATATTTCGCGCCGCCGTTTACAAAATCAACGCCCGTTCTGCGGGAAGTCGGATGCATCAGGTCATGCCAGACGGACGGGTAAAACGTCGTAAATACGTAGTCGTTCACGTTATTTGTGATTACGTTCATCTTCACGGCATGCTTCATCTGCATTTTGACCGCCCGCATAAATTCTTCCATTGTGGAAAAGGTTTCCGGATCCCCGGTCTGTGGTCCGACCTGCTTGCCGTTCAACGGATTTACACCGTTCCAGACGGCCAGTTCTACCGGTTTTACCAGACTGAAAAATCCGCCGTTTTGCCGCCCAGACGTATCCGCCCCCGTCATATTGGGATCGGTAATATTTTCCTGGCAGCCGACGTCGCCGTAATTTCTGGCGTCTTTTAAAGAAACGCCGCAGTTGCTTACCATACCCGGAACGATCACGTCGTCGTTTAAAAGCAGCGGCAGTCCGCCGCCCAGACGAAGCACTTCCAGCGCGCAGGTCAGCAGTTTTTGCGGAGTATTCCGATGTATGCGGACGGATAACGCCGGATCGATCAAATGAACATGCGCATGCGCTTCCAGCAGCATATAGGTCAGTTCATTCGTAGTATCATGTCCGTTTTCGTCTATACCGCTGATATTGATCTTGTCGTTATTGCCACGCGGGCATCCGACGCCCATCGTAAACGCCGTGCTTTCATTCCATTTCAAAAACAGACATTCCAGCAGTTCCTGAGCTTTTTTCCTTGTCAGGGCGCCTTTTTCGAGATCGTTTCGAAGATACGGCAGCATATACTGGTCAAACCGTCCCAGCGAATGGGAATCCATCCCTTCAATCAGCGCAGTCGCCGATCTTAAAAAATGAACGCACTGCAGCGCTTCCCACCAGCTTTCCGCCGGATTTGCAGGTACTTTTTTACAAATGCGCGCCATCTCTTTCAGTTCTTCCGCCCTGGCCGGATCGGTTTCTTTTTCCGCCAGCATCTGACAGTATTCACTGTTCCTCTCCGCATACGCAATGATCGCTTCCGCCGCCATAATCATGGCGCGGTACTGATTTTTTTTATGGATCGTATCCATACGCTCCGGATAGGTAATATCCAACTGTTCCATTGATGCAGTGATTTCCTCAATTAAACCGTTCATTCCTTTTTCCAGTACAGAGCGGTAATCCTGTATCGTATGGGCCAAAGGACCTCCAATAGTTGGAATATAACACTGGCTGTCGTTCATGAAATCCCAGGCTTCTTTATAATTCCTCTGCATTTCTTCACTCAGACGGTCCATTCTTCCTTTTTTCTCCCAGAATGGCAAAATCTTTTGTTGAAATTCTTTCAATTCCTGCGGATCATAACAGTAAATCCTGTCCAACTCTTCGCACGAACCCTGCTTCGGAAAATCCAACGCCGGAAAATGAGGATTAAAATCAACCTGATGCGGGCCTGCCGCCGCGCATCCCATCAAAAGCTGATGCTCCGTCAGTCCTAACGGGATTTCTTTCAGCCCCTTTTGTATGGAAAGCGCCCTGCGGATTGCAGGATGCTTTCCGTCCGTCTGCATATAGGACGTTGTTACGCTTGTCGCCCAGTGAAACGACAGCCGGCGTTTTCCATCCTGATACCGTGGGAGCATGTTTTTCCGGATCTTCTGGATCCGCTGTTCTTCCTCATCCTGCGCATCCAGAATCATTTCCTGAAAAAGGCTCCCTCTCCACGGCATATGCCTTGTTTCCCACCATGGCTC
The DNA here is from genome assembly GCA_022796875.1 of Eubacterium sp. GTDB lineage: Bacteria > Bacillota > Clostridia > Lachnospirales > Lachnospiraceae > JAAWJJ01. The sequence continues at coordinate 20,289 of JAAWJJ010000040.1, forward strand.
TATCGGCTTATTTGTTTTTGCCATCACAATACCTCGTTAAAACAGAAATACAACTTTTGTCGCCTTGTGGCTTCTGACCTTTTCAAATCCAAACTCCGCGTCTTCCGGCTGAAGTACATGGCTGATAAATTCATACGGATTGATCTTCCCGTCCAGAATCAATTGCGCCATTTCTTCATTGGCGTCTTCTTCATCCGGCCATTTTACCCATACTCTCGGATCGTTTTTCAGTTCCGGCTCCCAAGTAAGTCCCGGAGCCGCGCCGTAGAGCTGAACCGTTCCTTTTTCGCCGACAACGTCCAGACACATTTTCAATGCCGAGTCGCTTCCTACCGCTTCAATAACTTTTCCGATGCCGCCGTTTGCAATCATCTGTTTCAATTCCTCCGGGAAATCCTCTCCTGCAACATACATATCTGCGCCCGCATCCTTAAATTTTTTCTCATGCTCTGCGCGTCTGCCGAAAACAATGACTGGAGAAGCTCCCATTAGTTTCGCAAATTTTGCGAAACATACCGCCACAGGACCTGTACCTACGATTCCGAGAGGTTCGCCTGCTTTGATATTAAAATTCTTAAGCGTCTGCCATGTTTCTTTTAACGTAATCATAACCGCGCCGGCCACGCTGTCGATGCCGTCCGGCAAAATCTGATGTTTGGTAGCCTGATAGTTCAAAGGAATGTCCGCGCCGTCTGCCTGGATTGCCGCCAGATCCTGAACGACGCCATATTCGCTCATACCGCCTTCCGAACCGATACCGTTCGGGTAATGTCCCCATGTATGGGCGCGGAGTACACGGTTTCCGACTTTAAAACTGGTACATTTTTCCCCAAGTGCAATAACGACGCCTGCCGACTCGTGTCCGAGATTGATCGGTACTCCTTCCGGAAAGCCGCCACCCTCCGGTCCGCCGAATTCCCGGTTTACAAACATCATATCCGTATGGTTACAGATTGCGCATGCTTCGATTTTTACCAGCGCTTCATAAGGGCCTGGTTTTGGCATCGGGATCTCTCCCAGACACACTTTTCCTTTTTCCGGAGAAACAATTGTTTTCATCTATATATCCTCTCTTTCTTTCCCTGAATATTTATCCGCCGATCTTTACATCCAGTCCGGCTTTTTCTAAAACAGCTACGATATCCATCATTTGCCTGCTGCCGTTTTCCTGCAGTTTTAAAGGTTTCAGATCCGCCAGCGCATAGGGCCTGCCCAGACTCTTATATTTGTCCTTTCCCAACTGATGGAACGGCATCAGATGCACCTCTGAAATCCCCGTTTCTTTTAAAAATTCCAATAACTGCCTGATATTTTCTTCCGTTCCGTTGTACTGTGGGAGCAGCGGGATCCGAACGATGATTTGTTTCCCTGCTTTCATTATGTTTTCAGCATTTGCAAGAATCCGTTCATTCGGAACGCCCGTCAGCTTTTTATGGATGGAACTGTCCATATGTTTGATATCATATAAAAGCAAATCCGTATACGGCAGCACAGATTCGAGGACCGGCCATTCTGCATACCCTGTCGTTTCTAACGCCGTATGTATATTGACCTCATAACAGCGCCGCAAAAGCTCTTTTGTAAATTCCGCCTGAAAAAAAGGCTCTCCGCCGGAAATCGTGACTCCTCCGCCGGAATGACGGTAAAAGTTCCGGTCTTTTAAAACCTGCGCCATAACCTCTTCCACATCCGTTTTCCATCCGATGATATTTTTTTCTCCCGTGTGGCGCAGTTCCGGCTCCGGTTCCTTTGCCTGGGATTCCGGATTACAGCACCATTCGCATCGGAGCGGACAGCCTTTTAAAAATACGACGGTTCGGATTCCCGGTCCGTCATGGATGGAATACCGTTGAATATTAAAAACAATTCCATCTGTTTTTTCTTTCATTTCTAATACCACGGGCCTGTTCCGGCAATCATTAATTCCAATGGCACTTTACTCAAAGGTTCCGCGCCGTCCGGTCCTGTCAGAAAGTTGTCGCAGCAAAATACATATACGCTGTCTGTAATTCCGAACGGATGCACCGCGATATTCATATTGGAACGAATTGCTATAGTTTCCGGTCCATAAATCACCGGACGCTCCGCCAGTTCATATCCCTGCCCGTGCGCAAAGATCATCCCTCTGGACGGAAATCCGCGTTGTTCCATGTAACTGTCGTTGATACGGCAGATGTCGGCCGGGCATGCGCCCTCTTTTAAAATCTCGGCCGCCCTTCGTTGCGCATCCCTTGCCGCGTTCCAGCCGTCCTGCAGTTCTTTGGACGGCTCTCCGATGCAGAACGTCCTGCCAACTTCCTGATAAAATCCGCCCGGCCCGCTGACTTCCAGCATCACCATAACCTGATCGCCTTTCTGCAGCGTCCGGTTCATAAAAAACGGCATTTTATGCGCCGCCTGCTGTCCCATCGGAGCGGAGCACACCATGATGAGCTGCTCTTCGCTGCCCATATCCGTCAATATATGCCGAATCTCATTGGCTACTTCATACTCTTTCCTGCCCGGCCTTAACATTGCCGGAATTGCCGCAAAAGCGGCTCCCGTAATATCTGCCGTACGCCGAATCAGAGAAATTTCTTCCGTACTTTTCACACATTTGATTTCATCTACCAGGTCTGTGGCGTCCACAAATTCCAGTTCCGTTAAATTTTCTTTCAGATATTCATAAAAGCAGGCCGACATCAGGCCTTTCGCTATGATACCGATTTTTTTGTATCCGTTCTTCCTGATTGCTTCCACGGCGGCCTGCCCATCCAGACTGTCCGTATAGTGGATGCTTCTGTAATACGGACGTACAATATTCTCTTTAATGCCCCGCATCATCCAGTCCGGAAGAACAAGTTCCGGCGTATTTCCCTCCGTAATTACGGTCATCTCATCTTCCGCCGGAAATAATACGGTAGTCGGAGTGCCGAATTTCGCCGGCATGTCGATAAACCATCTGACATAGCCTCCCATATGCGCTTCGCTGTTCTGCATTACAAGGCAGTCAATATTCTGTTTTTTCATTTCCTGCCGGACGGCGCTCCATCTGCGGTTCTGCTCTTCGTCAGAAACCGGCAGAAATACGTTTTCCGATAGCCGTTTGTCCATAGCTTTCCGCCTCCTTTTGCATCAGGTGCTGAATTTCGGCGCATTGTTCGGATCGTAAATATATGGGATCTTGTTCTTTCCGCCGTCTACCAGAATACTTTCCGCCGTAATCCATCCGGAATATTCATCCGATGCCAGGAAACAGCAGATATTGCCATGGTCTTTATAACAATCGCCGCAGCGTCCGAGAGGGATTGTTGCACCGATCTGGTCTACCGCGTCATGCATAAACGTATTCATACCGGTCGGCGTCGGACCAGGCGCAATACAGTTTACCCGGATCCTGTGTGGCGCAAGATATCCTGCCAGTGCAAGTGTAATCGCCTGTACGCCGCCTTTGGATGCGCTGTAACCGATTCCTTCCGGGAAACATGCGGTAACGGATTCCGAAGAAAAGTTCACAATGGAACCGTGGATTTTGTTTTCAATCATTGTTTTTGCAACCGCTTTCGTACAGATAAACACGCTGTCCAGATTGATCCTGACTTCTCTGCGGAATTCTTCCAGCGTCTGTTCAAAGAAATCTTTCCAGTAAATTACGCCCGCGTTATTGATTAACGTTGTGACCGGACCAAATGCATCTATGGTCTGTTTCACCATTTTGTCCACGTCTTCTTCTTTTGTCACGTCGCAATAAGCCGCAATCGCACGTCCGCCCTTATCGCAGATTTCTTTTGCTACGCTCTTTGCATTTTCTTCATTCAAATCGCAAACCATAACTGCCGCCCCATGATCTGCCAGAGCCATTGCCACTCCGCGTCCGTTTCCGCGTCCGCCTCCGGTAACAATCGCTACTTTGTCATTTAACTGTAACATAGTAAAACACCCCTTTTTATTCTTGTTCAAAGTAACGTCCCAGACTTAAAATCCCGGCCGTTCTCTGTGATTAAACTATAGCAAAATACCTGTTTTCCAGAAACGACATATGTCCATTCCAGATTTTATATTTTTAGGACATATGTCGCTTTTTTGTGAAAAACAACAAAAACCCGCTAACAGAAAGTAAAATATGAATCCGGGCATTTGATAGCGATTCGTCTTTTGCCAAAATGAGTATTTTAGAGCTTCCTGTATTGAAGGGGGGGATACATATGGAAAATAAAACGGAAAGTAAGCACTTCCTGAATTTTCTTTGGTATAGCTTTACTCTTTTTAATCCCAGGTTAGACTATACAAATACTTCCCCGCAAAACTTTTCCAGAAAATCAAATCATAGTCTATCGAATCTACAATTGGAACACCACCAAACAAACCTTTTAAATACATAATCCTAGGATTATTCGTTCCTTGAATTCTTGGATATTTGTCCAAACATTTAACTTCCTTATTTCCTTGATAATCAACAGTAATCAAATAAACTGATTTAATATCAATACTTTCCAACATATAAGTATTGTGTGTGGTAATAATTAATTGCCCTGAAATATCATCTATCATGGATTCCAATATATTTTTTAAAAGCAAATTTAAACTTTACAACTGCAAGCATTAACTTCCGTATTTTTCATTCGTTTCCTCCGCTCTCCATAAATCTATTTAACATTTTTGAGAATGCCTTTCATCGCTTTTCTTGTTTCATCAGTGATAATCTTCTCACCTGTTATGTAATCACCATATTCCACTGTATCACTAACAGAATCACGCATCATGGTTCATCCGCCCCGGTTGATAAGATCTACGATCAATTCCATTTCATCACAGCATTCAAAATATGCCATCTCTGGCTGATAACCTGCCTCAACCAAAGTTTCAAATCCAGCTTGGATTAATGCGGAAACTCTGCCGCAAAGCACAGCCTGTTACCAAGCCTGTGCAGGCATGGAATGCGGGTTCCTGATGTCAACATTTTAATTACCTTGTGATACATGATTAAAAATAAAAAATCTGCGGATATGGGCTGCCATAATTATGCCTTTCGGCAGGTGGAATTCAGTCTTACGCGATCCAATTCCAGCTGCTGGCGACTGCATGTTCTTTTTTAGAAAAAGCATCACATAGAGTAACTAAATTTCACAATAAAGGAGTGGATCGAATTTGCCAAACCCAAAAATGCTGAATTTTGTCTTCAGTACGGAATTTAATTTTACAAGTGAAATTTAACTTTTCACTCAACCTATTTAAAGATTCGATTAAATAAAAACCTACATTCATTTCATTTTTGTGTTAGAATAATATGCGGTTGAAAAAGAAAGCCGTGTAATCGGCAGATGTAAGTCCAGCAAAATTGATGCGTGTAATCTAAAGTAGTTTTACTACGGAGATTGCACGTTTTTTATGTTTTAAAGGTGGAAAAAAATAGTAAAAATTTTTATAACCGGCCGTGCATACGGCAGCACAGATAACGGGTGCGGTAACTAATATTATACTTGACCCGATCATGATTTACGGATGGCTTGGATACCCGGAACCTAGCGTTAAAGACGCTGCTTACGCGACGGTAATCGGCCAGATCGCATCCGCATTTGTCGGATTAGAAGTATTTTCAACACCGCTCGCCGGCATTTTTGGTTTGTCCGGGAAAACAAAACGACTTTGCATCAGCGCTATGCGTGTTATGATATCCATTTGCAGACAGCTTTTGTTTGTCATTCCAACGGCTTTTCTATTTGCTGAGATAGTAATATCCGGTATGTGCGGAACATGGCTTATATAGATGCGTTTTGTGATTGCAAAAATTTTAACCGTATTTGTTTCCATAATATTTATGAAAAGAGTACACAAAAATAAAATTCTGACAATGGGTTAAGAAGAAACAATGGCCGGTGGAAGCGTTTTAAGGATAATCAAAACCGATTAACAACGCTTTCTCCGGCCATCTGCAAAAAATTCTTTTATTTCACCCTGACTGCCTTAACCCTTTTTACCGTCTTTTTCTGATAATTTTCCGCGCGGATCGTAATAAACAGGATGACCATCAGCAAAATCCCCTCTACGAGTTCCGATACTTCGCTGGAGCCGAATCCCATGATTTTCAATCCATTCTCAATAATCGTGACGACAAAACAGCCAATGATTACTTTATACGTTGTAGCCGTAGCGCCGCCGCGTACCAGCACGCCGCCAACGTAAATGGCAATCAACGTCCGCATTTCAAACATTGTTCCCATCGTCGTACTTGTCCCGCCGCTTCTGGCGATAATAAAGAAACCGGCAATTGCCGCCGTCAGTCCCGAAAGCATAAAACAGAGTATTTTCGTGCGGTCTACGGATTTTCCGACATACTTTGCCACAATCTCATTTTCGCCGATTGCTTTTGCGTTTCTGCCAAAGGAAGAACGTTCCAGCAAATACCAGGATACCAGCAATATGGCGATCAGAATGGGTAGTTTGACATACTGTTTCTGAAGCATCATAACGGCGGTTCCCGCATGTGATACTCCAACTTTACTCTGGATAAAGTTGATGATACCGCGCAGCCCGATCAGAATCGCCAGCGTTTCCATAAAAGACGGCACTTTAAATTTGGCGTTAATAACTCCGTTTAAGGCGCCGAACCCGAGTCCGATCGCCACCGCCACTACGATCATCAAAAATACGTTTCCCGTCGTCTGGAATACAATGTCGCTAACTAACGCGCACATTGCGGAAACAACGCCGACCGACAGATCGCTGCAGCCCAGCGTAATGACAAATATCGCTCCGCTGCACATAATCAACAGGATCACTGTCTGATCGACTAATGTTTTTAAATTGAAAGCAGAAAACATATTTCCCTGTGTCAAAACGGCAAAAACGACTAAAATCACAACCAAAGATATGACAGGTACCATTTTGTTAATATCGAGTTTTTGCTTCATCATACCATCACCTCAATCAATGCTTCCTGTGTAAAGTTCTCTCCCCGCAGGAATTCGCCTTTCGAATACCCGTCTTTCATTACGATCAGGCGGTCCGCCATGCCAAGCACTTCCGGCAGTTCGTCCGAAATCAATATCATAGAAAGCCCTTTCTTTTTTACTTCGCTCATTACGTGGTAAATATAAGCTTTTACGCTGACGTCCACCCCTCTCGTCGGGCAGTCCAGCACCAGAACGTTCAAATCTTTCAACAGCCACCTTCCCAGATTTACTTTCTGTTTGTTGCCGCCGGAAAGATCCTGCATTTTCTGGTTCGGTCCCTGGCATTTGACCTGAAATTCTTCGATGCCTTTCCCTGCAAATTCCTTTAATTTTGCAGGTTTTAAATACATGCCTTTTCCCTGCAGTTCGTTCGTGGACGGAAGTACAAAATTATTTAAAATACTGTCTTTAATCATTAACGCCGAACCGTCGCGGTCTTTCGGCACATACGCCATTCCGTTTGCGTTCGCAATGATCTCATTTTTTATTGACACATTTCCGCTCTTCAATACGACTTCCCCGGTCCTGCCGTCGCTCAAACCGTACACCGCCGTTCCGATTTCATGGATTCCGGAATCGCTCAATCCGCAGAAACCGAGAATCTCCCCTTTGTGCAGTTCAAATGAAATATCATGCACTACATTCGGCACATTGACATGCTTAACTTCCAGCACAACTTCATCTTCATAATCTGCATATTGATCTTCTCTATAATATGCAGAATTTACTTCCCGTCCAACCATAAGGCGTTTGATTTCATCTGTATTTAAAGTGTCGCTAGTTCTGGTTTCAATGACTTCGCCATCCCGAAGAACTGTAATCCTGTCGCAGATTTCCAGCATTTCCTCCAGGTCATGGGTAATGGTCACAATTGTTTTTCCTTCTTTCTTTAACCGTTCGATTAGCCGGTACAACATTTCACGGTTATTCTGTGACAAAGACTGCGTCACCTCGTCAAGAATCAGAATATCCGGATCGTCGGCCAGCGCCCTCGCCAGTTCCAGCATCTTCCTGGATTCGATCTGCATCATTTCACAATCTGCAGTCAGGGACACTTTCATTAATCCGTATTTTTCAAAAATCTCTTCTGCCTGCCAGTACATTTTTTTCATATTCACTATGCCGAATCTGGAAAATTTTTTCCAGTTTCCCGCAAAAACATTGATACCAGCAGGCAGCGTGTTCAGAACGCCAAGCTCCTGCACAACTATTCCTATTTTGTTTTTCCTGGCCTCAATCGGATTTTTCGGATCGTACTCTTTTCCGTTCAGGCGCATGACGCCCTCATCTTTATGGTAAATCCCGGCAATCTGCTGCAGCAACGTAGATTTGCCGGAACCATTTTCCCCGGCCAGTCCATGTACTTCTCCACGCCGCAACTCAAAATCAACGTCTTTATTTGCAATGGTAGAACCAAAATATTTACAAAGCCCTCTTACTTCCAAAATATTATCCATTATTTCACCACCTTTTTCTGCTTTCTCTGTGCCAGAATGGCGAATACAATAACGATCAGGCCCAATACCGCTTCCTGCAAAGTGCCGGACGGAACGCCCGCAATCGTCAGCATATTAAAGATTCCATATACAAATAATGCGCAGATTGGAATCCCGAAGATCAGGTTGATCTTCGCTTTCAGCACCTGCGCTAACATCAGGGACGCAATCGGCTGAAATACCATTGTCATACTGGTCAGACCCGTTTTCACGCTGATACGGGCGCTGTAACTTTCGTTCAAAAATGCAGAACAGCCTACGAAAATGCCGCAGACGACTCCGGCCAGAAGAATCGTTTTAAATATATCAATTCCCATCGCTTCGGATATGTTATGTCCGCTTCCCAGCGAACGCACGGCAAATCCCAGCGTCGTCCTGTTATAAATCACATATGCCGCAAGCAGGCCGATCGCAAAAACAATATAAATAGCCGGCGCTTTTGCAAGTCCCCGCATCCCCTCGCTCAACTGGGAAATCGTCTTTCCGTTATTCATCTGGTGATTGGAATAAAAAATACCAATCGCTTCATACACCATTACCATTCCGATGCTCGCAACCCAGGATGGAATTTTTGATTTTGAAAACAGAAAGAAATTAAAAACCATCAACACCGTAGATAACCCGACCGCACCAATCACGACTCCGAAATATCCTAATTTTGTTTCACCAAGAAATCCGGACAGATTTGCCGCCAGTACGATAATCGCGCCGATCGACATATCCGTAAAATCACATGCAAATACAAAAGCCAGCGCCCATGCCATAAAGCAGGGTATAATTGCATGTGCAATTAAAGTTTTTATATTTCCGGCAGCAAAAAATTTTCCCTCAACCGCCGTATTAAAAATAATACAGACTGCCGCAATTACTGCAATTATGACAATTGTCTGAATTTGGCTTTTTTTATGATCCGTCATAAATTCACCCCATTTTTTAAAGTATGCCCAGCCTCAAAAAGACTGGACATACGATTTACCGTTTCTGTTGATTACAAAATATCCGACATCCTATTTCATACTGTAATTGTTTATAAACTCTACAAAATCCTGGTAAGTAACGTTTTCACCTACAAGCGCCTGCATTTCTTCTGCGGTCAAAGGATGTCCTGTCAGGAAAAGTTCTGTAAACCGATCCGCATTATCCGCCGTTACTTCAAACGGAATGACATTATTAAAATACGGCGCGCTTCCATCTTCGTCTTTGATCACATTTCCGATCGCTGCATTTTTAAGCAAAGCGGCCGCAATCGGGATAACCAGCTTAGAACCGCTGTCGGCATAAGCGATCGTACCGTCTTTAATATACGGAATCGTTTCATTTGTTGCGCCTGCCACATATAACTTCACATCCGCTTCCGGATGGTTCCCCATTGCGGAAATCGCCGCGATCGCATAGTCGCCGCTTAAGCAGTATGCTCCGGTTGCATCCCCGTTCGCAGATAGCAAATCGTCAAATTTTGTCGTTGCTTCGGACGGATCCGTACATCTGCCGGCGCCAAGCACTTTCCCTCCAGCCTCTTCAAACGTTTTCGTAAACCCTTCAATACGGGTATCATGGATAGTATCCCCAACAGAACCGCCCAATATTAATGCTTTTGTAATTCCATTGTCCAGCATTGCCTGCGCTGCATTTACGCCTTCTGCATAACTGTCTGTACCAACCGAACCGACATAATATTCGTTTTGTTCCATGGCTGCTACGCTTTCTTCATCACGCGGGATCTGGTCAAAAATCACAAACGGGATCTGCGCCGTTGCAAACGTAGACGAAATAGAATTTAAAGACGTCGCATTCCATCCGTACACCATAATGCCGTCATAGCCTTTCGAAGCCATGGTTTCCATATTCTGCATCTGCGTATCTGCTGTAAAATTATCATTATAAATCTGGAAATCAGACCCTAACCCTTCAAAATCATATTCCATTTCCGAAACGAAAATATCGAGCGCTACGCCGCCCTGGCCGACAATATCGCCGGCAAAACTAAGGCCGTCTTTCGCCGCACCTGCACTTCCGCCTGCAGTTTCCGCCCCCTCGTTTGAACTTCCTGCTTCTTCCAGTGCCGCCCCAGCACTTTCCGATGCGCTTACATTTTCATTTCCGGCAGCCGGTTCTTTGCCACTTTCAGCCGTGTTGCTCCCGCATCCTGCAAGCCCTGCTGCCATCATTGCGGAAATAATTCCAATAGACACCAGTTTTCTTAAATTCTTACCCATAGTATTCTCCTCTTCTATAATTATAATTTTGTATAATTTTGCACCCGATTATTACTTTTTTTCAGGTATTTTATACAATATTAATCTAACATCATAAGCCACTTCTGCATATGACAGATGTCGTTTTTCATGAAAATATTTTTATGACGGATGTCGTATTGTGACAGATGCCGTATTATGACAGATGTCGCATTGTGACAGATGTCGTATTGCGACGGATGTCGTATTGTGGCAGATACCACATGATGGCAAAAAAGATTCGGGGAGCAAAGCCGATTTAGCATCTCAGGCTTTTCCTCCCCGAATCCGGTATTTTATCCGTATTTACTTAATTTTTTCCTGTTCATTTTTTACAAATTCCAGCATATAATCCGATACTTCTTCAATTTCATCACCCATAACCCATTCTGCTACTTCTCTGCCATGAGGCAGGAAATCGTCCACATTCTCATGCGTAATAATCGTATCGGTCGTCATAGTAAGTTCCGGCACTTCTTTTCCGTCCATCATATCATACGCCTGTTTTACTCCTAAATATCCCCACAAAATGCAGCCGTCGTAAATCGTTGCGTACATTTTGCCTTCTGCAATCGATTCCATCGCAATAATATTGCCGTCCATCCCGGCTACCAGTACGCCGTCTTCTCCGCCGACTTTTTTCCCGTTTTCTTCTAAGGCGGTGCAGGCACCCATCGCCATCAGGTCGTTGCAGCAAAGCACTGCGTCCACGTCCGGATGAGCCTGCAATATATCGGACATTGTAGTAGCCGCTGTATCCTGATCATAATTGGCGCTTTGTGATTCCACCTCTATAATATCAGGATACTCTTCAATCGCTTTTTCAATTCCTGCCGTACGCTCCTGCGATGAACTGGCCGCGTCCACGCCACGCAATACCACTACGTTTCCTTTTCCTCCCAGTTCGTCAAATACCTGGCTGGCAAGGTGATATGCCAGTTCCGTATGTTCCGCGCTAATATACGTCGGCAGGTATTCTTTTTCCTGATCTCCCCACTGGTTGGTAATCACCGTATCAATTGCCACAAACGGGATTCCCGCATTATAGGCCGCTTCCACCGCTGCGCCTACCCCGTCGGATTCATTGGCTGCCAGAATCAATCCGTCCACTCCGGATGTAATCAGATTTTCACATTTTGTAATCTGTCCCTCCACATCCACTTCCGTTGTGGTATTATCGACTTTCACCGTTATACCGAGTTCTTTTCCTGCCAGCATTGCCCCGTAGGCGATATCCTGGAAATGGGCGTTTGTCGCTGTTTTTACAACAATGCCCACGGAAATATCTTCCTTTCCTCCGGTCTTTTCCTCTGCCTGCCCCGTGGACATTTCCGCTTCCTGGCCTTCGGACGTTTCCGCCGCCTCACCTGCGGCTTTCTCCGTCGGCTGCTCCGCCGCATTCTCTGTCGGCTGTCCCCCGCAGGCCGCCATCGACACGATCATCGCCCCTGCCAAAATTCCGGATACAAGTTTTGTGAAATTACGCTTCATAACAAGTCCCTCCTCCATAAGCTGTCATCAGCTGTTTTATGTTATACTCAGAGTATAACGCTGTTTCGGAAAGCGTAATTATACCAAAAAGAAGCAATATCATGCAAAAAGGAAATAAAAGAATTCCATTTGTAACGAATCAGGTATGTGACAGCGTATTCCGGCAGGTATGGCGAGAGGTATTCTGTCAGGTATGTCAACGGGTATTCTGCCGGTCTTTCCAGAACTCCCGGATTGTCCGGAATTCCGTTTCCTGCTCATGGATACAATGCCAGATCTGCGTACGGACATCCGCCTCTTCCACAAATACTCCCTCAGGAATGACACGCACGGATTTTCCGTTTTTCCAGTGCAGGCCATGCCAGTAAAACATCAGAGACTCCCTGCCACCGTCTATCTCTCTTGTATAGCGGATCGAAAACGCCGGCCTCGGGTCCTGATACATTTTGTGCAAAGGATAAGCTTCGCCGTTTCCGCCGCTGACCGTAATGCATTTCGGATAGGTTCTTTCTGCGTCTTCCACAAACCCTAACTGTTCCGGGCCAAAAAAATCCACAAATCGGATCGCTTCCATTCCGCATCCTACGTCTTCCACTGCCATATCAACATAATGCCGCATATGTACGCCCGGACACCATGTTTTATAAAAAAGATCCCCTTCCGGACGGTAGTGTTCTGCAAAATACCGAACCATCTCATCGGTAACGCCCTCTCCCCGGATACGGGCAACGGCAAAACCGATTCCGTTATTCATCACACGGTACCCGGTCCTTAAAGTATCCACCCTGTCGGAAGGCATTATTTTCACAAAATCTTCCGGCAGAAATGTTTCCGCCTCGTCCAGTTCCTGCCCCCGTTCCGCTGCCAGCAGATTTTCCGCCGTCGGAGCTGCCTGACCCATATAAAAATATTTGGCATATTCGGATTTTGCCTCTTCTTCCGTAAGTTCTGTACTCATCGTTTTGATCTCTTCTTCCCAGTCCTCCACCTCATGTGAAAATCTGCCGCAATGCAGAATCGGCCAGGCAGGCCTGTCAAATCTTCCCATATTCGTTTTTTTCCTTTCTTAAAAATCTCCGCTCTTTCTGCTTTCGCAATCATTTCCTCCTGTTAATCTAACATTCCGGACCGTTTCTGCATATGACGGATGTCGTTTTTAAAGAAAGTATTTTTGCGACAGATGCCGTTCTATTCAGGAATCCAAAATACGTTGTCGCACAATCATGCATTTGCAGACAGTACAGATTGAATAATATTCCATTATCTTTTTATAAAAGCAGGCAGGCCGTCCGCTCCGACAGGAATTGCAACGGAACCCTGAATCAACGGATACGCATAGTCTATAAATGCCTGCGCCAGATCGCTACCGTCGTTGATAATCCATTCCAGCGGAACCTTTTTCACCTGATTACAGATCAGGTTAACATCCTCCAGGACGCAGTCAATGCCGTATGTACCTGTTTTTCTCCGGCAGGCCACCATTTTTCCGGTTTCTCCGGCCGTGGCTGACCGTACGGCAAAAGCGCCGGCCTGAACGGCTTCCTGACGGTCTGTTTCAGACATCATAGCCGCAGAACAGCGCTGGCAGACATTCAGCTCCACAGAACGGACTTTCACGCCCAGGCGCTCCCTGACCAGACGTTCCAGATATTTTCCGCAGCCGGCCAGCATCTTATGCCCGAATGAATCCACGCCCGTTTCGGAATCGTATTCGCAGATCAGCCGGCCGGCGGCGTCATGGAGTCCCTCAGACACACAGACTACCAGACTATTCTGTACCTCCAGACCCCGTTTTACCTGCTCTAAAAACGTTACCGTATCAAAATCGACCTCCGGCAGATAGATATATCCCGGATTTTTGCGATCTTCTTCCCTGGCCAGCACGCTTGCGGCAGTCAGCCATCCGGCGTCGCGTCCCATGATTTCCACAATGGTCACTGCTTTCGTGTTATAAACGGCCGCGTCATAGACAATCTCACGCACCGTTTCCGCCACATAACGGGCTGCGCTGCCGTAACCGGGAGTATGGTCCGTCAGCACCAAGTCATTGTCAATGGTCTTTGGAACGCCCATGAAACGGATCCTGCTGTCCGTCTTTGCGGCATAGCGCGAGAGCTTACTCACCGTGTCCATAGAATCGTTTCCGCCGATGTAACAGAAATAACCCACGTTCAGATCGTCCAGTTTTTTCAGGATTTCAGGATAAACCGGATCGTCCAGATCTTCCGGCAGTTTGTAACGGCAGGCACCAAGGAAAGCGCCGGGAGTCGTAGTGAGCTTTTCCAGGCTCCCGTCTTCTTTCATCTTCCGGAAATCCAGAAACTTTCCTTTCAGGAAGCCCTCGATCCCATTAACCATTCCGTAAACTTTGTCCACCCGGGCGTCCGAGTATCCGCCGGTCACCACGCCATACAAACTGCAGTTGATCACCGCCGTAGGACCACCGGACTGTCCGACAATTACATTTTTCTTCATATTGTTCTCCTTTTCTATATAAAACACTTCATACATGGTTTTTGCGTTTTTTACGACAGCGCTCAAAAACCTCCCTACTCCATATTCCCGACGCTATCCTCCGCGCGTTTTTATAAAAACCTAAAGGCCAGATGCAATGCCGCAATTCCCGCCAGCGCTACGGTCAGGATCCTGTGAATCCTCATTTTTAACCCGGTTTCCTTTATCATATGGCAGGCAGCGACCAGAACGACCGCTGCTGCCAGCACAAAAATCCCGGAAACTTTCGACTGCATACTTTTTGACGTCAGGAAAGGAATCTGAACGGCTATGTGCGCGATAGCTGAAAGAAACAAAATTCCGCTGGCCGGTTTATGCAGTTTCCATAAAAACTCATCCGCCTTTTTAATTGCCGATATTCGTGTTAAAAATTTTGCGGTCAATATAACGATACAGATCAAACCAATCATTCCGCATAGAAATGCCATACTATGATTTCCTTTCTTTTCATTGATTAAAGCTCTACCGTAATTCATCCTCAATTCCGATAATATTTCTTCTGTTAAAAAATATCAACTATATTTACTCGAATTCAATATCCTCATTGACTTTTTTATTAATATCAATTCTTGCCTGAACATCAATTTTATTAACTAACCAACCATTCAGAGTACAGTTCTTAATAAATTCATCAATTCTATTGACACCATTTATTTCTTTCAATGTAACTACAACACCAAAGCGAATACCCATTCCATCTTTAGGGTCTAAACGGTTATTTGTTTTTATTTCCATTCCCCAATTTTTATTGTCATAAGATTTCTTAGGTCTCATTTTATTTTTTGGTCTTTCTGCAATATATTTTACATTATCCCATTTTCTAAATCTTTCTCTTGCTTCACCCTCCAAAAG
>JAAWJJ010000041.1 GCA_022796875.1 Eubacterium sp.
TGGTAGAAAAGCGCATTAGTAATACGGAAAACCTGTCTGGCGAAGACCTACAGGAGATTTATCAGGGAATTCAGTCATTTTGGCACATTGTTTCATCACTGGAGCGGATTTGCCGTATGGAAGATTGTTACAACGAGTTGCAAATTTTTAGAGATTTGAAAACAGTCCGGAACCGACGGAATACCGCGTTGGAAATCCGGCGAAGATGTTTTTGCCTGGTGGATGGAAGAAAATTCTGTTCCAGGCCAGATGAATTTTAATGATTATTTAAGCAGTCATATTTCGTAAACAGAATCTAAAGAAAGGGGGAATTACAAAATGTTACATGTCGATTTAACACAGTTAGCGGGCGGGACATTACAGGAAAAGTTCGACCGGGAAATCACGCGTGTGATAGAAAACATGCAGGATCCGAACACGCCGTTTAACGAAAAGCGGGGAATCACGGTCAGTCTTTCGTTCCATCAAAACGAATTGCGGGACGACGCAAAGATAGAAATTTCCGTGAAGTCAAAACTTGCCGGGGTAATATCCGCAAAAACCAATTTTGCTATGGGCAAAGATTTACAGTCCGGACAGGTGATCGTTAAGGAATACGGGAAACAGGTTCCCGGCCAGATGTCGTTTTCCGACATGGCGGAACCGGCGGCCGAAACAGACGGTAAAACTAAAATAGCAGCAATGCCGCGGGCATTAAGGGTCAACGAATAGAAAGAGAGGGAAAAAGGATGATTAAAGAAGCATTACAGTACATTATAGGGATTCAGCAGCCGCGCATTGAGGAGATCAACGGGCAAAAGTATTATTTCACCAGTAACGGGATCCCGTCGCTGGTCGGTGAATGTCGGCGTTGTGAAGCGTTGGAAATTTCAACGCTTACTTCCCTTGTGGATTATATCAAAGGAAGCCTGGCGGATGATTTCGCGGCGCCTGGCGTGGTCCCGAAAATGATTATCCATGTGGAATCCGAAACGGAAGTAAACCTGGTATCTGTCTTTAATGGCGATATGGGCAGATGGACGATCGCAAACGTAAGGGCAAGGATCCCGCAGATTGCACTGAATAAATTTATCGGGCAGGAACAGTTTATTATCCAAATGCAGTCAATGTTTATTGATAACATGGATAAAGCCGTCGTGCTTCAGGTAGCCGGGAATGTAGAGGATAAAACTGTTGCAAACTACGGGGATGACGGCGTTTCCCAGAAAGCCACGATCAAAACCGGCCTTGCAAACGTTGAGGATGTGATCGTCCCGAATCCGGTAAAATTACAGCCGTTCCGGACGTTCCACGAAATAGAGCAGCCGGAAATAGATTTCATTTTCCGCATGAGAAACGGGGCGGATGGAGTGGCCTGCGCCCTTTTTGAAGCGGACGGCGGCGCCTGGAAATTCAGGGCAGTCCACAGCATTGCGGAATACCTGAAAGAGGAATTAAAGGACGTGGAGAATATCGCCGTCCTGTCATAATTCTGTATGTGGAACGAATGGAAAACGATTCCCGGAAAGGTTAAAAAACAAAGCAATCAAAGAGGAATCAGAAAGGAAATAAGGGGGCCTGAAGATGGCAGAGGAAAAAGAAATCAATTGCCGCAATTCGAAAGCTGAAAATCTGAAAGAGATTTTAAAAGGACTGGGGATCCGGTCACAAAGGGAACTTGACGAAGCCTTATCTAAGTCCCTGGCCGGCCTGACAATCGGCATTATGACGGAAGAGCCAATGGCAGACAGTACATAAAAAAGAACGGCACAACAGCCAAGATTAGAGCCTTTCCGTTGTGCCTGATCCCAAAACTGACGGAACCCGCCAGCCTTTAATCATTGTAAGTGCTGGTGGGTGAAATGTCAAGACAGATTTTATATCCGAACGGGGACGGGATAACGAAAATTTCAGATCCGTTTTGGAGGAATTATTGTAAGAAGTGCGGGTATGCGTTCTGGTCGTGTATTTGCACGGAGGCTTGTCCGGAATGTGGGAATCAGGATTTAAAACGGGAACTTGGTACAGTGCCATATGAACAAATTATTGCAGAACGTGGCGAACCGATCAAACAAAAATCAGAGTAAATCAGAGTTCGTCAGAGTTAATCAGAATTAATCAGAGTTCGTCAGAGTTAATCAGAATTAATCAGAGTTCGTCAGAGTTAATCAGAGTTTGCCATAGTTCTGACATACAGGAAAGGCAGGTATAATTTTGGACAGGTTAGGTTTTATCATTCTTTCCATCCTGAAACGGGGCATGGCAAGCAGCCGTACGTATTCCATGACGGTGCGGGAAATTGCATCTGCTGAGGATTTCGGGGTAAAAGAAAATACTGTTTTTAAAAAATTAAGGGATTTTGAGAAAGCGGGGTACATAACGCGGGGGATAAAAGACGGTCGCGCCCACACATTTATTATTACTAATGAGGGCTGCAGGGCCCTGGAAGAAGAAAGGGGTAAATCATGAACAAAAAAGTATCGTTTGCAGCCGTCGGCCAGGCCGCTGGGAATATCGGCTGCCTGCTGGAAGAAAAGGGGTATTCCGTGATTTATATTAACACTTCACAGGAAGACCTTGACACGCTGGAAAATGCGAAATTCAAGTACCACATTCCCGGCGGCGAAGGCTGCAACAAAGACCGGCACAAGGCGAAGCAGCTTGTAATCGACGATTTTGATAATATAGCCGGTGAAATCGAATCAAAGGTAAAAGCGGATATGCTCTTCGTCATTTTTGCAAGCGGCGGCGGCACAGGTTCCGGGGCAGGACCTATGCTGATCGATCTTCTGATCGACGAGGGGAAAAACGTCGGGGCCATTACCATTATCCCGGCGCCTGATGAAAGCGTGAAATCGCATATAAACGCTTACGAATGTTTTTCGGAACTGACAGAGATCCCGGCTTCGGGAGTCTGCTTTATCGTTGATAACGGAACCGGTGACAAGATGGAATTAAACGAAATATTTGTGGATTCCCTGGCCGCGTTCCTGGAAATCCCTGAAAAGCATAAAAGCGTAAAAGGGAACATAGACAAAGCGGAAATCATGGAAACGCTGAATTCCCACGGAATGGCCATGGTGGCCCGCAGCAAAGGCATGGACAGCGCCGACGTTATCCAGGCGGTAAAGGACGGCGTTTCTGCGCCTATGGAGCCAGACAGGGCCGTGAAATACATTGCGGCATCATTGGCCGGAAACGTCAGCATGGTGGATCTGGAAAAGGCGTTTGGGACGCCGGTCGATACATTCCAGACGTTTAACGACGCAGAAACGATTTGTTGCATTTCCGGCCTGACGTATCCGCTTTCCCGCCTGGAAACCGTTTATGAAAAGGTCGCCGAAAACAAAGACCTGATAACAAAGAATCTGGCAGCCACACGGGAAGCCGGACTGAGAAAAGGCGTCAATTTTCTTGACGATATAGAGCTGCCGAAGAAGAAAACGGGGGAGAAAAAACCGCAGTCAAAACGGGATATCATGAGCAAATATTTATGATTTCAGGTAGAAGTATGGACAAAAAACCGAGTGAAGTAATAACAGAGTTTTTGAATTATCTGGAAGCGGCAAAGAATGAATATGAGGAGGCCTACGCCAGCGCCGGGGCGGAAGACCGGAAAGCGCAGACGTTTCTCCATGACCTGGAATTTGCGCCAAATAAGGGCGAACGGAACAAGGTCGCCACGCGCTTCCAGAAGAGCAGGCAGGCGCGGAGGAAAGCAAAGGATCGGGCGCAGCTGTATGAGTACATAAATAACTTTTATACAGACAAGCAGAACCAGCATTTCCTGAAATCGCTGCGTCGGTTACAGAACGAGCAGATCACGAGGGAAAAGTATCTGTTTGGGAACCGCGAATTTAAAAACAGGGTAGAGTAAGAAGTTTATGGATGAAAGGATATTGTAAAATGGCGGAAATACGCTGGATTAAACTTCGGATTGACATGTTCGACGACGAAAAAATAAAAATCATACAGTCCATGCCGGAAGGCGACGCGATTCTTGTTATCTGGATCCGGATTATTGCACTGGCCGGAAAATGCAATTCCAACGGCCTTGTATTGGTCGAAGATGAATTCCCGTATACGGATGAAATGTTGTCTGTGATCTTCGGGAAACCTCTTTCGACCGTAAAGCTGGCGTTGGCAACATTTGAAAAACTCCGGATGATCGAAAACACGGATAAGGGGATCTATATCACAAATTTTGACCGGCACCAGAACATAGAGGGCATGGACAGGATCAGGGAACAAAACCGGGTCCGAAAACAGCGGGAACGGGAGCGCAAAAGGGCGTTGCTGTTTGAAGAATCAGGTTCCGCCGTCCCGGCTCTTCCGGATGGTGATCCGGACCAAAATACAGAAGTCACAGACCTGTCACGTGACAGGTCACGTGAAGTCACGCAACAGAGAGAGAAAGAAGAGAAAGATAATAATAATATATCTATATCCTCTAACGAGAATATAGATATTGTCGGCGGAACGTCCGCCGACGGGGACGACGGGCCGGATTCCGGGCGTAAAAGGATTGATTATCAGCACATTATGGCGGATTTTCATGCTACATGCATAGATTTCC
The DNA here is from genome assembly GCA_022796875.1 of Eubacterium sp. Classification (GTDB taxonomy): domain Bacteria; phylum Bacillota; class Clostridia; order Lachnospirales; family Lachnospiraceae; genus JAAWJJ01. The sequence goes on from JAAWJJ010000041.1 coordinate 4,556, forward strand.
CGACAATCTGTGCCATGTCTGAAGCGCGGAAAAAGAAAGTCCGGACGCTGTTAAACGAATTTGAAAAACTGAAAATATGGCCGGATGTAACGATTTACGACAGGCTCCACAGGCTTTTTGTGATGGCGCAGGACAGCGATTTCCTTTCCGGACGTGACCAGAAATGGCGCGGTTGTTCGTTTGACTGGATTATAAACAAGGCGAACGCCTTAAAAATCGTCGAGGGGAATTATATGAACAGCAAAGGGGGAGTAAACCATGAAAAAAATGGCAGAGCGGACGCCGGAAACACTGGCGGAAATAGCGGCGCAGGAAATAAACCGCTTGAAGGCACAACGCGATCAGCGCTTGAAAGATTCCGGAGGAACGGAGGAATCGGCGACGGCCCACAAATGCCGGAAGTGCCGTGACACCGGCTATTATGAATTTGAAAAAGACGGATATACATATATGCGTGAGTGCGAGTGTGGGAAAATCCAGCGGGAGCGGATTAAAAGAAAGCAGACGTTTGTAGCGATCCCGAAAGAATTTGAGGGGCAGACAGTCGATAATTTCCGGACGGATTGCTATTCCACGGCCCAGGGCCGGGAACTGGCGGAAATGGCGAAGACGATCGCAAAGCGGTATGTTGAGATATTCGACGAAATCCGGGAAACGAACGCGAAAGGGCTGTATTTCCATTCCGCCGTAAAAGGCAGCGGGAAAACGCGGCTTGCCGTGTCAATCGCGAATGACCTGATTTCCCGGAAAGGGGTTCCGGTGAAATTTTCAACCACAATACAAATTCTGGAACAGATAAAACATACCTGGGGAGAACGTGCGCGGGGCCGGGATGAAATCAACCAGGCCAGGACGGAAGAAAGGCTGATCCGCGAGCTTGTTTCGGTTCCGGTGCTGGTCGTGGACGATATAGGGGTTGAGCAGCCAAAAGACTGGGTAAACGAAAGGTTTTATAATATCCTGAATGGCCGCATGGTGAAAAAGCAGATTACGATTTTTACAAGTAATTACCGGATGGAGGAATTGCAGCTTGACGACCGGATTATCAGCCGGATAGACAAGATGGCGCTGCCGATTGAGTTCCCGGCAGAATCCGTGCGGGCGGCAATATCAAGAAAGGAGAATGACGATCTGATGGATCGTTTACTTGGGATATGATTATTGCAGTAGATTTTGACGGCGTTCTAACGCCAAATGGACATTGGCCGGATACCGGGGAACCGAATACAAAAATGATTGACTGGCTGGCAATGTTCCGGGAAATGGGCGGGAAAGTGATTTTATGGACGAACCGCACCGGAAAGGCCCTGGAAACGGCGGTTGAATTTTGCCGTTATAACGGCCTGGAATTCGATTCCGTGAATGAAAATATTCCGGAAATTCTGGAACAGTTTGGGGCGGACAGCCGGAAAGTGACCGCGGATCTTTATATCGACGACAAAGCGTGTAAACAGGTATTCATAAAGGGGAAAATAGATGGATGATAATAATAAAATCATTGACAAAATCGAAAAGCTGATCTCCCTTTCCGGATCCAGCAACGAAAACGAAGCCAGGGCCGCAATGCTGAAAGCGCAGGAACTTATGGCAAAATATGAAATTGACCGCGAACAGGTAGAGGGCAGGGAAACGGAACGGCCGGTTGTCGGCTTTACATCCAGTCCGTACCGGGAAGAATGGATCCACATGGTTAGCGCTACAATTGCTGAAAATTTTCGCTGCAGAAGTATTTCTATTGCCCGGAATAATTCTGGCGGTTCTTTCCGGATCCGGTTTTATGGTTACGAAGAGGACGCAGAAATCTGCATCAACATTTTCAATTATGCCATTAAGGTGATCCGAAAAAAATTTATGACGCTGCGGGCCATATACGCGGAAGCACAAAAAGAGTTCGGAAAAACTGAAAAATCAAATTATGTTATCGGTTTTTGCTATGGCCTGGAAAAGAATTTCGACGAACAGAAGAAACAAAGTCAGTCTTTCGCGCTGGCGCTTGTCACGCCGAAGGCGGTTGATGATTTCGTGAGATCGCTTCCTGGGATTGAAACGCGGCAAAGCCCCGTAAATATTGCACGGAGCCGCGACGCGGCGCTATTACAGCGGACGGGGTATGTTGACGGAAAAACATTCCGGAACGCGGGCGGCGCTGCTAGGCTGGGGAACTGACAAAACGGAAGGTGAGTGGATGAATTTTGAAAGCTGTAAAGAAAAGTATTTCATCCTGGTGGAAGGGGATGAAAGAGCGGTTATCCGCGACACTGCAGAAGCCGCGGAAAGAAAAAGAAAAAAACTGGCAAAGCACAGCAAAGGAAAAAAGATTTTTGTTTTTAAATCCAAAGAGAGAAACAGAGGATAGCGTAACGCTTACAAATAACTGGCTGAAAATGCACGGGTTCCCTATGCGCCGGAAAAGAAAAGGAGGCGGTTCATGAGGTCACAGGAAATGCCATTTGAATTGAATCGGTTTTATAATTCGGATAGTGAAAAAGCAATAAAATGGATTCCGGACAAATATTTTGAACTGGCGATTATTGATCCGCCTTACGGGATAGGCGAAAACGGAACAAAAAACCATACAAGAGGAAAACTGACAAAAGCGAAAGATTATAAAAGCTATGCGGGAAACGATAGCGCGGCGCCGTCTGAAGAATATTTCCGGGAACTATTCAGAATTTCCAAAAATCAGGTTATTTTCGGCGCGAATCACTTCATCAGTAAAATTCCGTATGATTCCAGCTGTTGGATTGTGTGGGATAAAGAAAATGGCAATACTGATTTTGCAGATTGCGAATTAGCATGGACGAGTTTCAAAAGCGCCGTCCGGATTTTCCGGTTTCGTTGGTCCGGGATGTTGCAGGGCGATATGAAGAATAAAGAAATCCGCATCCATCCGAATCAAAAGCCGGTTCGCCTGTATCAATGGATTATAAACAAATTCGCGGCGCCTGGGGATAAGATCATTGACACACACGCGGGATCTGCAAGCTGCCTGATAGCGGCACACAAGACACAGCATAAATTTTTAGGTTTCGAACTGGATAAAACCTATTATGCAAAAGCAGACGAGCGCCTTCGTGATGAAATGGCGCAATTATCCATGTTTGATTTTATGGTGGAGGGGTAGCTGAATTTATGCGATTAGTGTTTTTATTTTTCAGAAAGGGGAATCCAAATGACGGATCAGGAAAAAAGAACGTATGAATTTATGCGGCTTATGCGGGAAGCGTTAAAAAAAACAGGGATCACGGTTGTGGCTGAGCATGGACGGAATCTGGTGTTGTTTGATACTGAAAAAAACGAGCCGATTGAACTGGTAATAACAGTCGGAACCGAAGTTGTAAAAGAAAACGGCCAGACGTCCGTAACCGTGTTTGACCGTTCGGGAAATGAATAATGAAAATCGGACTGATTGATGTTGACGGGCATAAATAAATGCAATAATTATTTTACGATCGCAGAAAACGGACTTTTGCAAAGCTGGGGCGGCCATTCAGTATTTTGCAATCCTCCGTATGGTCGGGAAATTGGAAAATGGGTTGAAAAAGCGTACAAAGAAAACGAGAAACACGGGAATACCATAGTGATGCTTCTTCCAGCCAGAACGGATACGAAATGGTTTCATGAATACATATACCACAAAGCAGAGGTTCGTTTTATACGTGGGAGATTAAAATTCAGCGGCGCAAAATTCAATACTCCATTCCCGTGTATGGTAGTCATATACAAACAAAAACAGGGTGTAAAAAATGGGAACGATAAAAGGCAAAAAGAAACATGAACGCCTGGAATACGTTGTAATATGCCGGGAATATAACAGGATGGCTGCCAGAATCGAAATATCGGTTATTGATTCTGGCGTTACGGATGATCTGTTAAAAAAACTAATCAGATTACGCCATATAGACACACACAGGCGTTATTTCCTTACTACAAAAAAATATTACCAGAAGTACGGCGCAATCATGAAAAAGCAAGTCGAAACCATGTCTTTTCAGGGAAACAGATATATTGCGGAGTTGGGCGCCGAATCAGACAAAGAAAGGAAGACAGAAAATGAAAGAAACAAAAATTGACTGGGCGGAAAGTACCTGGAATCCAGTGACGGGCTGCAACCATGGCTGTGCATATTGTTACGCCAGGAATATAGCAAGACGATTTTCAAGCGGTGGAGTGCTGAAATATGGCGCTGGGGTAGTTTTAAATGATCCGGTAATTATTGACGGGAAAAAGGCTGCTTACCCATACGGTTTCAAGCCGACATTTCACAGATACAGATTAAGGGAATACCGGGAAAGCAAGGGCAGAAACATATTTGTCTGTTCTATGGCTGATTTATTCGGGGAGTGGGTGCCAGATAGTTGGATTGAGGAAGTGTTTAATGAATGTCTGGCGGTGCCGCAGCACAATTATTTATTCCTGACGAAAAATCCGGAAAGATATATACAGCTTGCAAAAAAAGGGTTATTGCCTTCGGGTGATAATTTCTGGTATGGATCCAGTGTAACAGGACCGAAAGACAATTACGCATGGTTTGCAAAAGATTATCACTGGTTTTTGTCCGTTGAGCCGATTCTTGCCGATCTGGGGGAAATGGATCCGGAAGCACAGAAGCCGGAATGGATCATTGTTGGAGCGGAAATGGGACGCCGGATCAGGAAAGTTGTTCCGGCACCGGAATGGATTGAAAAAATCCGTTTTCAGTGTGCGAAATATGATATACCGTTATTCATGAAGTCAAGCCTTGCGGGGATTTGTCCGGTTCCGCTTATACAGGAATTTCCGGAAAAGCTGAATTGAAAAGGGGACAAAGAGAAAACAGAGGAAAGTGGCGCGTATGCTGGTATTAACGATTAAGAAAAAATGGTTTGATATGATTCTTTCCAGAGAAAAGAAAGAGGACTACAGGGAGATAAAGACATATTATGAAACAAGATTTGCCAATGTTTTATTTCCAAAAAGCGAAGTAACAATGGATAATGTGTTTTTGGATTATGTATCAAAATTTCCAAATTGCAAAGAATTTAAAGCTATGTTCCGCAATGGTTACAGCAAAAATTCTCCGTCATTCATTGCAAAGTGTACGCTGTCGGTCGGTACAGGTAAGGAAGAATGGGGTGCGAAAAAGGGAAAAAAGTATTTTATCTTGACGATACATGAAATTGTTTGGGAAAATAAGAAAGAGAGGGAAATATGAGAAATATAAAAGACATTATCAATTTTGTTGATACAATACCTGGTATGCTTGGAAAACTTTTTATGCCGGTATACCGTCTTGATTTTGTGTCTGACATAAAGATGATCATTTTGCAATGGAGAGAGTATAAAGATTTAGAGGAACAAGGGAAACTGCTGAAACTGCCCTGTAAGGCAGGACAAAAGGCATATCTTTTGCGAAAGGATATCAAAACCGTTATTGACGGTGAAATCACATCTTTTGACATAGGAGAATTTGGAAAGGACATGAGAATTTTTATAACTGATGATAACAGATATACCCATATATCTTTTGACAAAGTCGGGGATATTGTATTTTTTACACAAAATGAAGCGGAAGCCGCATTGAAAGAATTGGAGGATAACAGGTCGTGACAGCTTTAGAAAAACAAATAAAAGTCAAATCAGTGTTATATGACATGTGTAAATATGGGGATGGATGTTCTGAGTGCGAATTTTTCAATCCAGAAGATTCAGTGTACGACGAATTTTTCTGTCACATAAGGGATTCAAAAAATCTAATTCCATTCGATGATGAATGGGATATAGAAAGCGCGATGATAAGTGATTGATATGAACTCCGAGTGACAATAAACAAGCTCCAAAAAGCACTGATACAGCGTGGGAAAGGATAGAGGAATGAAGATACCAAAATACATTGAAAAACTTATTGAAAAGAGGGCAGGATTGGCAGCATTACTAAACCATGCAGACTATAAACTTGCAGAATGGCTTAAAAAGAATGGTGTTGAGGTTGAGGAATATGACATATATGGCGGTTGCGAAATGTATGTCAATCCGTGGGATTCTGCAAAAAGAGTGAAAAAGGCCATAGAAGATAAATAACATGAAATTGTTGTTGAAACAAAGATTGATGATAGCAAAGGTTGTAGAAACGTGCAGAAGTTAAAACGCAGAGGACAGTTGTGGTTATTTCCTGATGGCAGTATGTATGTGTATTACATACCAACACATTGGCATGATGCACTCCGATTTGAAAGCGAGGCAAAAAAGAATTCATGAAAGAATACAACGATCAGCTTATGAAATTTAAAATCACGAATGATAAATTAAAAATGGAAATTAAATTATCAGATCTGGCATGGTTTTTCAGAAATTCGCCGGATAATGTGGCGCCTGATGTCGAGCACGAATTTTGCCGTGTAAGACGTGGAAAAAACAGAGAATTTGCGGAAAAAGTCGTGAAATTGTTGATGGATGAATCGCCAGAAAATGAAAATGATGTACGCTGGGGTCACATGTTGGAAAGTGCGTTCGAGGAAATACGGGAAAGCGGTGCGAATTTCCTAAAATACTATGACGATTGATTTTGAAACACGATTGATTTGAAAAACAATGCTAAAATAAAAGAACGAACCACATTTCAGCGGCCCGATCTTCCAACCTTTAATAATCATATCATATTCACGGTATGATTGCAAAGGGAAGCTGGAAATATGGCAAAACCTGTAAAAAAGACAGAAAGGAATCTTTTTGACGAAATTGACCTGAAAATTATGCTGATCGGTGAACAGATAAAAAATCACCAACAATCAATCGAAAAAGCTATGAAAATGGGCGGGTTGAATGGCCCGTCCGGTATTTCCGGGATAGACTATTCCAGGGAACCAACAAAAAGCGTTCATTTGTCGTTTGATGAAGTCCTTCCAATGATCCAGCTGGATTATGAGCGGATTAAAAAACTGAAAAAAGAACGGACTGAACTAAAAAAGAGCAAAAAACGGATCGAGAAAATCTATAAAAGCCTGGATGGGGTCGAATCGAAAGTATATTATCTTCGGATTATCTGCAAAATGACGCAGGAAGCTGCCGCGGACGAAATGGGATTTTCATGCAGGCATTTTCAACGGATCGAATATGGCATGAGGGAGCGGGGATTGCTCTGAAATTGCCGGATTTTAAATTGTGAAAAATTTGTAACTTTTTTATGAACAAAATCATGGTTTCGCCTTATTTTATGGGCATTTCGCGTGTTCACAAATGTCGTGTTTTATGTCGTGTTTTTTATTGACAAAATGTGTTATACTGGGTTAGTAAAAGTTTACCAAACATGCCAGTTTCGGGCGTCGCTGAAAGCGGCGCTTTTTTCAATCCGTAAAGGGGGTGTGTACGTGAATACGGTGGAGCCGATCCGCGACATGGATCTGGTTTTGGATGTGGCAGATTATTTAAGGGCCAAAAATGAAAGGGACTATTGTCTGTTCATGTTCGGAATTTATACGGGCCTGAGAATATCGGATATTTTGAAATTACGGATCAGGGATGTCAGGGAAAAAGATTATGTGTATATCCGGGAGAATAAGACGGGAAAAGAAAAGCGTTTCCCCATAAATTCAGAACTAAAACCTATAGTCGAGGATTTTACCAGGGGAAAGCGGGATTATGAGTATTTGTTTAAATCCCCGAATTATCCCAATAAGGCAATCAGCCGCCAGCAGGCATATAACATACTGACCGACGCGGGGAAGGCGTTCGGCATCAGCGCAATAGGGACGCACACGCTGCGGAAAACGTTTGGCTATCACATGTACCAGCAGACGCACGACGCTATCACGCTGATGGAGATATTCAACCATGCTGATATATCAATCACACTGCGGTATATCGGCATCAATCAGGACAATAAGGACAAGGCTATCAAAGGCTTATCTTATCACAAGAGGAGCCGCAGATAGTCTTTTATTATGCCTGTTATAACATGGGCATGAACAGGGGCATAAAGGGAAGCAATACTTTCCGTGTGCCCGCAGCTTGACACATTGAGCGAATGGCAAATAAGGGTATCGCTTTTTGCCTGCATTAATTGAAAGAATATCCGCGGGAATGACTTGACAAAATCTAAAGATATAACAAATAAACAGGCAAACGGCAGAGAAAAAAATTTTGGAACAAACATAGGTTCTTCCAAAAATAAAAAACGGGTTGCGGGCCGGTTGATTCCAAAAACCCGGTAGCTAAATGTTAAAAAAATTGGCAATTGCCGTTTCCGGTTTTGGGCCGGGAAAGGGGTATGCCGCATGGCAAAGGGTGACGCCTTGTCACCGGTTCCGCTATCAACGCAGGAAAGGGGGGATGTAACATGGCAAAGAATGACACGGAATCCGCAAAAGTTACGGATATTGACAACCTGACCGTATCGGTCGGCGTCCTGGCTAACATATTCGGACTGACGGAACGGAGTATCCGGCTAAAGGCGGAGGAGGGGCTTATCGTCCGGGCGTCAAAGGGGCGTTATAAGCTGGTGGAATCCCTGAAAAATTACGTGCTGGCATTGCGGCTTCAGGCGGACGGCCTGACGGCGGACGATCCGGACGGGGAAATCAACATAGAAGAGGAAAAAGCGCTGCATGAGCGCGTCAAGCGCCATATATCCGAACTGAAACTCCAAACCATGAAAGGGGAATTGCACAAGGCCGAAGACGTGGAGCGCGTCATGATGGATATGTTAGTCGCTTTTAAAACAAGGATTCTGGCGATTCCAGCGAAAGCGGCGCCGCTCCTGGAAAACCGTGACGCGGCGTTTATCAAAGAACGCCTGACGGGTGAGGCTATGGAAGCATTAAACGAACTGAAAGACTATAACCCAAAGGATTTCTATTCAGATGAATATGTGGAAGGGGATTATGATGGCGAAGAAAGTTAAGATTAAGGAATCGCCGGTTGTAGCGCCTGCCTCAGCCATTGTAAAGACACAAAAAAAGGATCAGATGATAGAGTATAAAACCATGAAGCTGTTCCGGCACATGGCACGGGCCGTTTCTCCGCCGCCGGTGCTGACGGTCAGCGAATGGGCGGACCGTTACCGGAAACTGTCGTCTGAAAGCGCGGCGGAACCGGGGCAGTGGAACACAGACCGGGCGCCGTACCAGCGGGACATCATGGACGCCGTCAATGATCCCATGGTGGAAGATATCGTTATCATGAGTTCCGCACAGGTAGGGAAGACAGAGATCATTTTAAATATAATCGGATTTTATATTGACTACGATCCGGCGCCGATCCTTGTCGTGCAGCCGACGGTTACGCCCATGGCGCAGGACTTTTCCAAAGACAGGTTGGCAACCATGATCCGGGATACCCCGGTTCTGGCCGGGAAAGTCCGGGATGTGAAATCCAGGTCTTCCGGGAATACGATCCTGCACAAGACATTCCCCGGCGGGCATGTCACAATAGCTGGGGCAAATTCCGCGTCAAGTCTGGCTTCCCGCCCGGTGCGGGTCGTCCTGATGGACGAAGTTGACCGTTATCCGGCCAGCGCCGGGACAGAGGGAAACCCGATCAAACTGGCGGAAAAGAGGACCACGGCTTTCTGGAATAAAAAGAAAATCAAAGTTTCGACGCCGGTAAATAAAGCGACAAGCCAGGTTTACAAGGAATATTTGACCGGGACAATGGAAGAATGGAACGTAAAATGCCCATGCTGCGGGAAATTCCAGCCTTACGAATGGACGCGGGTCCGTTTTTCCGACGTAACTATGGAATGTAAGTTCTGCAAGGAGCATATCCCGGAATTTGACTGGAAACAGAGCGAAGCGAAATATATTGCCGGGCATCCGGAACGGTTCCGGAAGCGGTCGTTCCATATCAACGAATTGGCGTCGCCATGGGTGCGCTGGGAAAAAATTATTGAGGAATGGAAAGAAGCACACTCTGAATATAAGAATTACGGCGATATCAACAAGCTGAAAACCTTTATCAATACCGTTCTGGGGGAACCGTGGGAAGAACGCGGGAAAAGCGCGGACGAAGATTCCATCCTTTCCAGGCGGGAAAGATATACGGCCGAAATTCCGGACGGCGTTCTTTTGCTGACAGCCGCGGTTGACGTACAGGATGACCGTTTCGAGGTTGAGATTGTCGGCTGGGGCCGTGGCTGCGAAAGCTGGGGAATCCGCTTTGAAAAGCTGCCCGGGGATCTGGAAAAAGACGAAACCTGGGAGAAGCTGGCTGCGTACCTGGACCAGGAATTATATTTTGCTTCCGGTTCGTCCCTTTTAATCGCGTTGACGTGCATTGATACCGGCGGCCATTACACAACGAAATGTTACCAGTTCCTTTCCCGGATGGAAAAAAGGGGAAAACGGATCTACGGCATTAAAGGCTTCGGGAGGGATTCGCAGGGAATCCCGCTGATCCATAAATTATCAACCAATAATGAATACGGCGTAAAGGTATACATTTTGGGCGTAGACAGCGGGAAAGAAATTATCATGACGCGGTTGAATACCGTGGACGAGGGCCCCGGCTACTGCCATTTCCCGGTCAATAAGGAGCTGGGATATGATGAAACATACATAAAAGGGTTAAACAGCGAACAGCGCGTAACAGAAATGAAAGACGGCCGCGCGGTCGTTAAGTGGAAAAAGAAAGCCGGGACCAGGAATGAACCGCTGGATTTGAGGGTATACAACACTGCGGCAGTGGAGATTTTGCGGCCGAATTTTGACGTACTGGAAAGTAAGGTAAAAGCCGGGATCAATTACATGAAACGGGCGCCGAAAGGGACGGGTAAAAAGAAAAGGAAAAGGACTGGAACCGTGAGCCGCGGGGTACAGTTATAGAAAGGCGGGAACATGCTGACAAAATTACAGAAAGAGCGCCTGGAACGTTATAGAAAACGCTTGAACATGTACTATGAAGCCGAAGAAGCGGTTCTTTTAAACCAGGAATACACAATCGGCACAAAATCATTGAAGCGGGCGGATTTGTCGACGATCCGGGCGGCAATAAAGGATCTGGAAAAACAGATTGAATCGCTGGAAGCAAACAGCGGGAAAAACAAGGCCGGGCGTTTTATTCCGCGGGACATATAGAGGGGGTGAATGATGAATTTATTTGACAGGATTGTGGAAGCGGTCAGCCCGCAGGCCGCGTTAAAACGGGAATCGGCCCGTTACAGGCTGGGCGCGGTACGGTCGATCAGAAACAGCGGTTATGATGAATCAGGCGCTTCCAGAAGAAAAAATTCTTTTCTCGGGTGGCAGGCAAACAGCAGGACGCCGCAGGAGGACATAGATAAAAATATCCCGATATTGCGGCAGAGGTCGAGGAGCCTGTATATGTCCGCGCCGCTGGCCGTATCGGCCATTAAGACAAACCGGACAAACGTCGTCGGGATCGGCTTGAAACTGAAAAGCACAATCGACGCGAATTTTCTGGGAATGACGCCGGAAGCGGCCGTTGAGTGGCAGAAAAACGCAGAAAGGGAGTTTGAATTGTGGGCAAAGTCAAAGTTCTGCGATTCCACGCGGGTGAATAATTTCTATGAAATCCAGCAGACGGCCTGCATTTCCTGGCTGATGAACGGCGACGCCTGCGCCCTGATCGAGTATGAAAAGGAAACAAAAAATTTCCCGTATGGCCTGCGGGTGCATTTAATTGAATCGGACAGGGTTTCCACACCAAACAGTACCGGAAATAATGTTTATTTGTATGCAACGAATCCGGACAATGGCAACCGGATTTTTAACGGCGTTGAAGTGAACAGAAATAACCAGGTAGTTGCTTACCATATATGCAATACCTACCCCAACAGCAACCTTTACGCGCGGAAAGAGTGGAAAAGGGTCCAGGCGTTCGGGGAAAAGACAGGGATCCCGAATGTGTTAATGATCTACGAAACGGAGCGGCCGGAACAATACAGGGGCGTCCCGTACCTGGCGCCGGTCATTGAATCCTTAAAGCAGCTTACGAGGTACAGCGAAGCGGAAATGATGGCAGCAGTCATAAACGGGTTTTTTACGGTATTCGTTACGTCGGAAAAGGATAAGTCGGAGTTTGGATTTACCGGCGTCGTAGATGAGGACGAACGCGTTTCGGATGACGATACCAATTATGAATTAGGGTCGGGGATGGTAAACACGCTGGATCCCGGGGAAAAAATTGAAATTGCGGACGCAAAGCGGCCTTCAACGAATTTTGACGCGTTTGTGACAGCCCTTGCGAAATACACGGGCGCCGCGCTGGAAATTCCGGTCGAACTGTTACAAAAGAGTTTTACCGCCAGCTATTCCGCGTCCCGCGCCGCGCTATTGGAGGCGTGGAACGCGTTCCGGATGAAGCGGGATTGGCTGGCGTCCGATTTGTGCCAGCCGGTCTATGAAATTTTCCTGACGGAGGCGATCGCAAAAGGGCGCCTGAAAGCGCCTGGCTTTTTTCTGGATCCGGTGATCCGGATGGCTTATTGCGGCGCGCAGTGGAACGGCCCGGCGCCGGGCATGTTGGATCCGGGGAAAGAGGTAGACGCAGCCGAAAAACGGATTAAGATCGGCCTGTCGACCAGGCAGAAAGAAACCATTGAAATGACCGGCGGCGATTTCGACAGCAATATTGCGCAGCTTGCGCGGGAAAATAAGATGATGAAAGACGCGGGTCTGTTATCCGGCGGCGAAACTGGCCGGGAAAGCAAAAAGGAGGGTGAGGATAAAACGAATGGAAAAAAGGAAGAAGACGACGGCAGGGAAAATGCCGACGGTGAGGAACCAGCCGACGGCGGGGAACCAGCTGACAGCGGGGAATCCGGGACTTAAAAATAGTATTTCCGGAAAACAAATACCATTGGAACCAAAGAACAGTTCCAATGGTCATAAGTTTTGGAATTTTATTGACAACGGCGAATCCGCGGATTTGCAGCTTTTCGGAACGATCGAATCGGAGGAAAGCTGGTGGAGCGACGATTGTGTGACATACCGGAATTTCATTGACGAATTAAACGGCCTGGGGGACAAAAAGGCGATCAACGTCATGATCCATTCCGTGGGCGGTGATGTTTTTGCCGCAAATGCAATCTATACGGCGCTTCTGATGAATAAAGCCACAATTACGGGAACCGTTATCGGGATATGCGCCAGCGCGGCGACGATTGTTTTAATGGCGTGCGACAGCCGGAAGATAGCGAAAAACGCTATTCTGATGGCGCACAATCCATCCGTCACGCTATGGGGATCGTACCAGGCGGAAGATTTAATGAAGATGGCGGACGTTACAAATCAGGTAAAAAAGAGCATTGTAACGGCCTACATGGAAAGGCTGGATAAAACCGAAGAGGAAATCAGCCGGATCATGGATGACGAAACCTGGTATGTGGGGCAGGAAGCCATTGACGCCGGTTTTTGTGATGAATTAATCGACGTCAGCGTTCAGGATAATGCATTTTCCAATCAATTTATGGTGGACGGTGTTTCCTATAGTTTCAAAAACTATATGGATACATTTGTTCCGGAAAAAGTGAGAAAAAAAGTTCAGGATCTTTCTGAAACGCCGCAGAAAGAAACCGGGACTTTTTTTAATACAAAATTAAAACCAAAGAAAGGAAACAGTAGCATGGGGGAAGAAACAAACAACACAACGCCAGCGATTACGGACGTTGAAGCACTGAAAGCAGCCTATCCGGAATTTTGCGCGAAAGTTGCGGCGGAAGCTGTTGACGCGGAACGGGAAAGGCTGAAAGCGATTGATGAAATTGCAGCCGGTATTTCGGAAGATATGCTGGAAAAAGCAAAGTACAGTGAACCGATTTCGGCCGCTGATCTTGCGTATGCACAGTTAACGGCCAACAATAAGGCCGGACAGCAGTTTTTGAATCAGATGGTAGAGGATTTGGCAAATTCCGGCGCCGGTGACGTCGGCACGGATCCAAATGCCGGATATGATCCGGAGAGCCAGGAAAACGCAAAGCGCGCACAAAATGTAAGCAATTTTGCCGCAAAGCTGGGAAAGGATAAAAGAAGGGGGAAATAAGTATGAAAATGTATGAGCAGATCGGAGAATTTACGCCGGATTCCCTGATGGTATCGCCGGACTTCCCGATCCTGAAAGCCGGGATCGGCTTAAAGCCCGGATACGGCGTATTAAAACGCGGTTCCTTAATCGTAAAAGCAGCCGACGGCTCCGGGTATCTGGCCGGTACCGAAGTAACGGTAACAACCGGGGAGGGCGAAAGCGCCAAAACAGAAGCCATAGAATTGTCTGTTTTCGGGATCCTGACAGATGATACAGACACAGGAACCGACCAGGCCGAAACTGATAACATCCCGGCAACAGTATATCAGACCGGGGAATTTAACCGGGAAGCCGTGAAAGTGGCAAGCAGCGCCACGGTTGGAGCGTTTGAGGACGAAATGAAGAAAATTTCAATTTTCCTCCGTTCTGTCCAAAATTATGAAAAGGGGGAATGAAAAAATGCCTGATTACACAACAAGGGAAATGATGGAAGCCATAGACCAGACGCCGCCGGTCAGAACTTTTTTACAGAGGACTTTTTTTCCGACGGAAAACACGCACGTTACGGAAAAGGTTGAATTTGACGTAAGGAAAGGGAAACGCATCATGGCGCCGTTTGTCAGCCCGCGGATCGGCGGAAAAGTTATCACGCGTCAGGGGTTCAAAACGAATCAGTTTACAACGCCGAAGCTGGCGCCGGAAAGGGCGCTGACCGTAGACGATATTTCACAGAGGGCGATCGGGGAAAACATCTATTCGCAGCGGACGCCGGCGGAAAGGGAGGATGAACTTCTGGCCAAAGATATCACCGATCTGGAAGAGTCCATTGCAAGAAGAAAAGAGTGGATGTGCCGCCAGGTTCTTTATGAAGGGAAACTGGACGTTGTAGACGAAGAAGAAGGGATCGACGTCCAGGTTGATTTCGGGTTTACAAACATTGTTTTCCTAGGGGCGGATGAACAGTGGTCGCTTGCAACGGTGGATCCCCTGAATATTCTTCGCGCCAGACGGAAAAAGACCATCAAAGACACAGGAAGAGCGCCGGATATTGCAATTTTTGCGTCGGATGTCGTAGAGGATTTTATTTCTAATCCGGCAGTCGTTAAAGCTATGGATATCCTGAACATGAAAAATATTGTGATCGAGCCGCGCGTCGTGGATCCGGCTCTGACGTTTTACGGGCGGATTGCGGAACTGGATCTTGACATTTATACATATGACGAATGGTTTTTAAACGACGACGGGGAGGACGAAGCCATGATCCCGCCCGGGACCGTCCTTCTGGCACATTCTGACGGAGAGGGTTCCATTGAATACGGACTTGTTACGCAGATGGAAGATAAAAAATTCCAGTCTTACGAAGGAAAGCTGGTTCCAAAAGTCTGGGCCGACGAAACAGACGAGGTAAAAAAAATCCGACTTACGTCCCGGCCACTTCCGCGCCCGCATGATGTGGATTCCTGGACAATTATTTATACGAAAGGAGCGAAAGCGTAATGAGATACCGAACAAAAGTAGAGGTTGTAACGAATGGAAAGACCTACGAACCGAGTTCCATACTTCCGGAAGATATACCCGCGTCCGACTTAGCGTTTCTGAAAATAAAAAAGTTTGTCGTCCCGGTAGACGCGGATGCAGTGATTTCGGAACCGGTCGAGGATGAAACGGACGACGGCGCCGGATTCGGCGGGGATTTTTCCGGATTTGACGAAATGCAGCCCGGAAAGCTGAAAAGTGAAGCGGAAATCCGCAAAATCAGGTCAAAGAAAGAAATCCGCGCCTATGCGGGTTCTATCGGATTTGATCTGGGGGAGAACAGCGACGAAAAGAGCCTGAAAGAGCTTCAGGAAGCCGTTATCAATTTCCAGGAAGAGCAGATGGAAAACGACGGTGGCAGCGGAACAGGCGGCAGTGAAACAGGCGGAACCGAAGAGGAGTAGCCGTATATGAGATCGTTTCAAGAGCAGTTGGAAAAGGATTTTGACAGCGCTTTTTTTAACCTGGATGAATTTGCGGAAATACATACGCTGGACGGAAAGGAAATCCCCGTTGTGGTCGACAACGAAACGCTTCTCCGTCTGAATATGGGGAAAACGGTTGATTCGGACGGGATTTTTACGGACAGTATTGTTATTTTCATCCAGAGAAAGCATCTGGATTACGAGCCGGTGATCGGGCAGGTGATTGATTTTGACGGCGTTACCTGGCCGATCGACAATGTTCTATCCGATACCGGCGGTTATACCGTGATTCTGAGGGGGAATGAAGGATGATAGAAAATTTTGATATTCAGGTGGACGAAGCGCAGCTAAACGATATTAAAAAAAGGCTGGGGAAACTGGAAGGCAAAGCGCCTGCAGTTTTGCGTAACGCCATAAACAGAGCAGCACAAAAGGCAAAGACGGAAACGAAGCAGGAAGTTGCGTCAAGATACATTATTTTACAAAAAGATGTGGCAGAAACTATCCGCGTGACAAAGGCTTCAACGTCGAAATTATCAGCAAAATTAACATCAGTAGGCAGTCCCCGTGCGTTGACAAAGTTTAAAGTATCACCAAAACGCATTGTCACAAGGACAAAGAGGGGAAAGCCAAGTCCGGCGGTATATAAAGCGCAAGTGATGAAAGCAGGCGAATTAAAACCGTTATCAGGCGATCCGAAAGCTTTTTTTGCTACAATGAAATCCGGCCATAAAGGAATAATGGAAAGAGTTTCCAGCCGTCGGCTTCCGATAAAAGAGCTTTACGGCCCGGCGATTCCGTCTATGGTAAAAAATGAGGAAGTGCTTGAAAAGATCAAAAAAGAAGCGGCGGAAACGCTGGAAAAGCGTATTGAAGCCGAAGTAAACAATATTTTACAAAGAGGTTAAATATGCAGACAGACGTTCATTTACAAAGAAAGCTGGTTGAGGTGGTAAGGGATGAATTAAAAGATTATACGTCCGTCAATAATGAGGGCGTATATCTGCATTTTAACGTATATCCGCAAAACCTCCCGGCAAAAACGGCGCGGCCCGTCACGGTGCCTGAAAAAGGCGGACCGCCAAAAAGGGCGCCAAAGAGCGACGACAGCCATTTCCCGTATGTCCTGGTATGCCTGGATAAAGAGGAAATAAGCGGTGAAGACGACGATTGCACCGTTACAGTTTATTTCCTGATTGGGCTCATTGACCGGAATACAAACAATCAGGGGCATTTTGACGTGGCGGAGGTCATGAACCGGCTGACCATGCGCTTTTTAAAAGAAAGGCTTTTCGCCGACAGATATCGGATTGGCTTCCCGGTGACGAAGATGTTCCAGCAGGAAGATACCTGGCCCAAATTTCTGGGTGGAATCTCTACAGTCTGGACGGTGGAAGCGCCGGAATTGGAGGAAACAGAATTTGACTAACACAATGTATATCGGCCCCACGGTCAGGGGCGTTGTGAAACATGGCGCCGCGTTCAGCGGCGGGCTTCCGGCCAGAGTGGAAAAACTGGCGGATGCAAAACCGATTATCAAAAATTTAATCGTTCCCGTTTCGGATCTGGCGGACGCAGTCAGGCGTTCCAATGAAGAGGGTTCGGCCGTTGCAGTCGCATATGACCGGATTTCGGAACTGACCGAAGCGGAAATCAGGAAAATCATGGAAGGAGTGTAAAAATTATGTCTAATTACAAACATGGTATCAGGACGAGCAGGCAGGCCACGCAGTTATCAGTCCCTACTACATCCGACGGGTGTTTGCAGTGCGTGATCGGCACGGCGCCGGTAAATCTGGCTGCGGATCCCTATGATACCGTAAACAGGCCTTTTGTATTTTACAATAAGGCGACAGCGATCGCGGGACTGGGGTATAGTGAGGATTTCAAAAATTATACATTATGCCAGTCTATGTATGCCACATTCGACGTTTTCGGGGTTGCGCCGGTCGTTATGATTAATGTCCTGGACCCGGAGAAACACGTAAAGGCGGAATTGTCAAAAACCTATACCGTAGAAGCCGGAAAGGTTACGATTCTGGAAAAAGGGATTCTTCTGGATAAACTTTCCGTCACATCTACAGAGGACGAACAGACCAAATATGAGCCGGAAAAAGATTATATTGCCGCGTTTAATACGGACGGGAGCGTTTCCGTTGCTATTGTAAGCGGCGGGGCGGCGGACAGCGCGGCGGAATTAAAAGTATCCTATGCGCAGCTGGATCCGTCGCTTGTGACCTGGCAGGATGTAATCGGCGCCTATGATGTGGCGACTAAAAAGAAAACCGGAATGGAACTGATTGGCCGGGTTTATCCGAAATACGGCGTCGTGCCGTCCCTGCTTCTTGCGCCTGGCTGGTCGCATATCTCGGCGGTTGCGCTGGCGCTTGTGGCAAAGGCACAGCTTATTTCGAGCCTTTTTACGGCGAAAGTGGTTGTTGACCTGGATACGTCTGACGGGAAAGCGGATTCTATGGAAAATATAAGGGAATACAAAACCAAAAACGCGTATTCAGACCGAAACATGATCGCAGCCTGGCCGCTGGTTGGCGTGGGGGATTATACATATTATTATTCCGCGCAGCTTGCGGCACAGATGCAATATCTGGCCGGAAATAACGGCGGTGTCCCGTCCCTTTCCCCGTCGAATAAGGACATTAAAATTACCGGCCTTTATACAGACGACGGGACGGAGGTATTGCCGGAAATGGACGAAGCAAACGATTACCTGAACGCCTGCGGCGTTGTTACGGCAGTCAATGTCAATGGCTGGAAATGCTGGGGGAATAATACGGCGGTTTATCCGTCGTCCAGTGATCCGATTGACCGGTGGATCAATATAGTAACTATTTTTGATTACATAGAAAACAATTTTAAACTATCGTTTTTCCAGAACGTGGACAATCTGACGGATTACCGCCTGATTGATGAAATTGTTTCCGGCTTTAATATGCAGCTAAACGGCCTGCAGGGTTCCGGCGATATCGCTGGTGGAAAAATCACTTTCGACCATGACGAAAACCCGATTGAGGAAATCTTAAACGGGCATATCAAATTCCATACGAAAATCGGCGGATATGCGCCGGCAGAAGATATTGAAAACGTATTTGAGTTTGATCCGACAATCACACAGGCCGCATTAGAAGGGGGTGCTGAATAATGGCAGGTTATAAAATTCCGACACTGTTAAACAATTTTAACACGTATGCAGCGGGGCATAAGTATGTGGGCGTTTCTTCCGAAACGACGCTTCCGAATTTTGAATACCTGACGGAAACGTTGGAAGGAGCCGGTATTGCCGGAGATATTGAAGAAGCGGTGGAAGGGTGTTTCGGTTCCCTGGAATCTGAAACTTCTTTCCAGAACATAGGGGAAGAATATTTCCATTTCCTGGCAAATACCGGCATTGTAACATACCGGGGGGCTATGCAGGTATTGGACACAGCAACACAGACAAATGATTTTCAGAATATTACTGTAGTAACGAAAGGTAAAGTGAAATCATTTGAATTAGGAACATTGAAACGGGGCGGGAAAGGCGAGCCAAAGATCGTACGGGAATTGACCTATGTGAAAATTTCCATAGGCGGTAAAGACGTGTTGGAATTGGATAAATTCAATATGATCTGGAAATTAAACGGCGTCGACCGTCTTCAGAAAGTCAGATCACAGATATAAGAAAGAGAGGATATAACAGATGGATAATTATGTAGAAACAAACAGGGAAGATTTCATTCCCGGAACGGAAGAAATACCGGTAGCACAGGTCAGTGACGAAGAAGCCAACAGTCTGGTTCCGGCGGACGTTATCGAGGACGAAGAAAACTATTTAAAGATCACCTTTTCAAAACCGTACAATTTCGAGGGGGAGATATTCAAAGGGGTTGATCTTTCCGGCCTGGAGGATATTAACGGCAGGCGGCTGACGGCAATTGAAAAGGCGTACGGGAAAGCCGGCGTTGTGGCAAGTGTGCCGGAAACAACGTCTACATATGCCAAGATCGCGGCTTCGGCAGCAACAGGGCTTCCGGCTGAATTTTTTGAGGATTTACCGGGAAAGGAAGTCCGGAAGATCAAATCAGCGGTTACGCGTTTTTTCTACGACGAAGATTAAGATACGACGACGGGCAGGCGCTCCAGAAAAGCGCTGTCCGTCTTTCTATTTCCACAAATACGAGTTTGGAATTTTACACGGGTTTACCGGTCAATGATTTTTTAGAAATCGCGCAGGAGGTGGTCGAGATTGGCAAGGAGTCAGCACGAAATAACCGTAGAAATCGCAGGTAAAATTGCCAGTTCTTTCGGTAATGCTATGGGTTCTGTTAACAAACAGATGGCCACGCTGGGGAAAATTGCAGGCAAGGCGGCGAAGTTTACAATGGCGGGGATGGCGGCGGCCGGATCCGCGGTTGCTGGCATTGCCGCCGCTTCCGTCGAAGTCGGAAAAGCTTTTGAAAGCCAGATGTCAACTGTTGCGGCCATATCAGGAGCTACGGGGCAGGATTTTGCCGCAATGGAAGCAAAGGCGAAAGAAATGGGAGCCACAACACAGTTTTCCGCAACGGAAGCAGGCCAGGCTATGGAATATATGGCTATGGCTGGCTGGAAATCTGCGGATATGGTTGATGGTATTGAAGGCATTATGAATCTGGCGGCGGCCAGCGGCGAAGAACTGGCGTCCACGTCCGATATTGTAACGGACGCGTTAACGGCGTTCGGAATGACCGCTTCAGACAGCGGACATTTTGCAGATGTGCTTGCGGCGGCGTCCTCAAACGCAAATACAAATGTTTCCATGCTGGGCGAATCGTTTAAATATGTCGCGCCGATTGCCGGAACGCTTGGTTATACGGCGGAAGATACGTCTATCGCGCTGGGACTGATGGCAAACGCGGGAATTAAAGGGAGCCAGGCCGGAACATCCCTAAAAACAGCGCTTGCAAGAATGGCCGGGCCGGTTGGTAAGCAGGCAGAAGCAATGAAAGAACTGGGAATTTCCATGGCGGATAGTGAGGGGAATACAAAAAGCCTGATGGAGGTCATGCAGGATCTGAGGAGTTCTATCGGCTCTGTTAATGTCGACCTTGTAGATGCGGAGGGCAATGCAAGGGGATATGACGATATCATTGCCGATTTGTCAAAATCAACGGAAGGGTTGTCGAAAGTACAGCAAATTGAAGCTGCGGCCACTATATTCGGGAAAGATGCAATGTCCGGTATGCTGGCAATTGTCAATGCCAGTGAATCGGATTTTAATAAATTAACGGCGGCAATCGGGGATTCTGCCGGAGCCGCGGAACGGATGGCCGCCGTCCGCCTGGATAATCTGGAAGGCGATATCACGCTTTTAAAAAGCGCGCTGGAAGGGCTTGGTATTGAAATTTACCAGGGCATGAACGCGCCTTTGAGGGAAGCGGCGCAGGAGGCTTCCGGGTACGTTGCGCAAATGAACGCGGCGTTTCAGGAGGGCGGCTTTGCCGGCTTGGCAAAATCGATCGGGGATGTGGCGTCAGACGCGTTAACCCAGATAGCGGACCGTGCACCGGAATTTATTGATATGGCCGCGACGCTGATCGACGGTTTTGTAGATGGAATAGACCAGAATTCTAATAAAATGGGTTCGGCAATGGGCCGCCTGATTGTTGCCCTGGCGTCGGCGGTTGTACGGCTTGCGCCGCGGCTTCTGGTAACGGGCGCAAATCTGTTGTTACAGATTGGCCGCGGCATTATCCAGCATTTGCCGGAACTTGGGGCGGCGGCAAAGGAAGCGATTGCATACCTGATGAACGCGGCGAAAGAAACGCTGGGGGAATATGTTGATTTCCTGGGGGATGACAGTATCGCGCCGTTTGAAAAATTTATTGCGCTGATCCCGGCGGTGGCAGCCGGATTTGCAGCGTTCCGCGGAATCAGCGGTATTTCAAAGAAAATATCCGGGTTTATCGGAAGTATTAAAAATGTCGGGAAAACAGGCCCGCAATTTACAAAAGTAAGCAATGAAATGTCGGCGGCGGCTAAAAATATACTTGGCGCGGGCGCAGGGTTTGCCCTTGCAGCAGCGGGGGTCTGGCTTCTGGCTGACGCGGCCATCCGTATTACGGATGCAGGGCCGGGGGCGGTGGCTGCGCTTGCAGTAATGGGAGCCGGGATTGCCGGGTTAATGGTGATCGCCGCAAAAATGGGACCGCAGCTAAAGGCCAGCGAAAAAGGATTTCTGGCATTTGGCGGCGCAATCCTTATGATTGCCGGAGGCATGTCGTTAATGGCATTTGCGGCCATCCAGTTAGCGGGCGCCGGACCAATGGCGTTTGCATCCCTTGCACTTATGGAAGGGGGAATTATTGCCCTTCTGGCGATCGCTGGCGCAATGGGTCCGCAGCTTAGCAGTTCCGCGGCCGGACTTCTGGCATTTGGCGGTGCGATCCTTATGGCGGCGGGCGGGATGTCGTTAATGGCATTTGCGGCCACTCAGATAGCCGCGGCCGGAACGCCGGCCATTGTTGCGCTTGGGATTATGGTAGGCGGACTTGCCGGGTTAATGGCATTGGCCGGCGCAATGGGTCCGCAGCTTACAGTGGCTTCGGTCGGCCTGATCGCGTTCGGCGCCGGAATCGCGCTAGCAGCAACCGGCCTGTATATTATGGCGCAGGCGGCGATCCAGCTGGCCGCGGCCGGTGCGCCAGCACAAATAGCAATGGCGGTTCTTGCGGCCGGTATTCTGGCGTTTGGTGTGGTAGCTGGCGTGTTGTCGCCTTTATTGCTGGCCGGAGCTGCAGCCCTTGCGGCGTTTGGTGCGGCCCTTGCTATCGTGAGCGCGGCTGCTCTTCTGGGTTCGGTGGCATTGACGGTTATTTCCACGGCGCTTCCGGCATTATCCGCATATGGGGCAACCGGCGCGCTGGCAATCATGCAATTAGGGACTGCAATGACGGTATTTGCAGGCGGCGCAGCAATGGCCGGAGTCGGAGCCGGAGCGGCGGCGCTTGGTTTCGGTGCGCTTGCAATGGCCGGAGCGGCGGCGGCGCTTGCATTTGCGCCGCTGGCTTTGGAAATGACAGCAATAGCGGCGGCAATCGCAATTATAGCGTCGGGCGCGTCAACTGGAGCAGCTGGCATCAGTTCCTTACGGGAATCGTCGTCCGGAATGGTTGCAAGCATGGGGAAGCTTGCGCTTGCATTTGCACCGGTGGCGGCGGCGATCGTTCCGTTTGCGGCTGCGGTTACGGCGGGCGCAGCTGCAACCCTGGTGTTTGCGGCAGCATTGGCCGCATCCGGGGCCGCCTTGCTTTTGGTTGGAGCCGGTGCGCTGGCTGTTGGTGCCGGTTTACAGCTTATCACAGTTACACTAACCGCATTTCGGGCGGCGGCGGCCACAATGGGAACATCTGCCGGAATGATTACACAGGCGCTTTTACAAACGGCAGTGGGAGCCGCACCAGCAGCGACAGCGTTCCTGGTATTATCTCCGCCTATGGTGGCAGCCGCGGCGGCTTCGGGCGTCCTGGCGGTTGCACTTACGGCAACAGGAGCCGTTTTAATGATAATTGCAGCAGGAGCTGCGGCATCCGGGGCTACAATAATGATTATGTCTGCGGCACTTACAGCGGCCGTAACATCCGGAAATCTGGCAGCAGTAGCAATGATGGCGCTTACAACAGCGCTTTTGTCCGTTTCCCCGCCTTTAATCGCTGGAACGACAGCGATATTGGCATTTTCGGCGGCTGTGATCGCTTTTACCGCGGGAGCGGTGGCCGCAGCACTTGGTTTCGGCGCGCTGGCACTGGCGGGAGCGGCGGCGGCGCTTGCATTTGCGCCGCTGGCCTTGGAAATGACAGCGATAGCGGCGGCAATCGCAATTATAGCGTCGGGCGCGTCAACTGGCGCGGCTGGTATCAGTTCCTTACGGGAATCGTCGTCCGGAATGGTTAAGAGCATGGGAAAACTTGCGCTTGCATTTGCACAGGTGGCAGCGGCAATCGCACCGTTTGCGGCTTCGGCAGCCGCCGGGGCAGCGGCTGGGGCAGCATTATCCGCGGCGCTTATGGCGACCGGCGTGGGTTTATTGTTGGTAAAAACCGGCGTTTCCGGGATTGGCACAGCGCTCAATTTGGCAGTGTCAGCGATTACGGCATTTCACGCCAGTGCATCTACCATGGGAGCATCCTCTTCCATGGTAACGGCAGCACTGGCAAAATTTGCTAAGGCCTTTGCGGTTGTTTCCGCTCCAATGTCTGCGTTTCGGGCAAATGCGCAAACGACGTTTTCAGGCATCCGGACGCTTGTTATTGCAAGTACAACGGCGACGACAACGCAGTTTATCGCCTTATGGAGAGCGGCACAGTCTACAGTAACGGCAGCCTGGATTTCCTACCGCAGTTCATTTGCCAGTGCGTGGAACGGGGTTCATTCCTACGCGGTAGATGCGGCAAGAAATACGGCGCAGCAGATTAAAGCGGCTTTTGAGAATATGACGATTACGGTTCCGCGGCCACGGTTGCCGCATGTATCGGTATCCTATAGCACGCAGGGTACCGGCGACGAGCAGGTCAAAGTTCCGGATTTTTCCGTTTCTTACTTTGCCAACGGTGCGATCATGACGGCTCCGACGCTTTTCGGGATGGTCGGCGGGGAAGCCGGGCCGGAAGGCATTATCCCGCTGGATCCGTTCTGGAATCGTTTGGACAGTGCCGTTGCCGCGGCAGTACAGCAGCATAGCGCTGACAGTTCCGGACCGTTGGACAGGGCAATGCAGGATGCGGCCGGGTTGGAAAGAATACAGCAGTCGGCGGCTTCCGGCGTGGATTCCAGGGCAAAAGAGGTATACAGCGACATCACAAATCATACTACTGTGAACCGGTCAAATGACAACCGTTCTTCTGACGATTCCATAAAAATTGTATATTCGCCGCAAATTACGATACAGGGCAACGCGGATAAAGGGGATGTGCAGCAGGCGGTTCAACAGTCACAGGCTGATTTTGCACATATGATGGAGGATTACAACTGGCAGAATATGCGTACATCTATGGCGTAAAGGGGGCAGCCGCATGGACGAGAACAGAATATATACAACGGTGTCTGGCGATATGTGGGATTATATCGCCTGGCAGTTTTACGGGGATGTAAAATATATTGGTTTGTTGTTTTCCGGAAATCCCACGCTATTAGATATTCACGTATTTTCGGCCGGGACGAAAGTTTATATACCGGAACTTCCGGAGGAATACGACGAAGATATCCCGGAATGGAGATTGTAAACCATGAAAGCAAGGCAATCCTATGTTGTAGTGAAATACAACGAAAAAGACATTACAAAGACAATAACGGATTACATAGAATCTTTCCAGTATGTGGACAATGCTTCCGGAAAAGCCGACACGGTACAGTTAAAGCTGAATGACCGAAGCGGAAAATGGTCCGGAAGCTGGATCCCCGTCCAGGGCGATAATGTCCGGACGACGATCCGGCTTACAAACTGGAGTTCCGACGGGGACAACCGGAAATATAACTGCGGTTTTTTCCTGATTGACGATCTGGAATTTTCCGGCCCGCCGTCGGTCGCTTCGGTTGGCGGGATTGCAACGCCGATCCAGAACGATTTTAACGTAACGCAAAAATCCAAAACATGGAAAATGACGACGGTAAAAGGAATCTTACAGGAGATTGCACAGGCCGCCGGGGTGGGACTGTATTTTTCCGGCCAGGATTATCCGATTGACGAACTGGAACAATCCAACAAAACAAACCAGTCGTTCGCGTTTGATTTGTGTTCGTCGTATAATCTTGCCATGAAACTTTATAACCGGAAAATCGTTGTATTTGACCAGACAGAATATGAAAGCAAAAAAGCCAGCCTGACAATAAAGAAAAGCCAGGTTGACAGCTGGAGCATAAAAAAGAAAATGACGCGGGCGTATGACGGGGTACAGATCAGCTATACAGATTCTAACAAGGATAATACATTGACATATCAATATCTGATCGGTCCCGGAAAACGGATCCTGAAACTGAACGAATCGGCAGAGAGCCTTCAGGACGCGGAAATAAAAGCAAAAGCGAAACTTTTAGAACATAACAGGGCCTGCCAGACTGCAAGAATAAAACTGAAAGGCGATACAAAATTTGTCGCCAGCAAGTGCTGCAACCTGAAAGGCTTCGGGAAGCTGGACGGGAAATATTATATCGATTCCGTCACGCATGATAAAGATCCGGGAGGCGGATATCATTGTTCGCTGGAAATGCACTTGTGTATAGTGATAAAAGGCGTTAACGTTGCGAAACTGGATTCCGAATATATGGTCAGAAAGGCGTCTGCATCCGGAACTGCAGCAACGGGAAAGGAATATACCGTTGTTTCCGGTGATACGTTGTGGAAAATCAGTACAAATAAATTGGGTACCGGAACGAAGTACATGCAGATCTATCATGCAAATTCCGAAACCATTGAATCGGCAGCAAATGCAAACGGGCGGTCGTCGTCCGGTAACGGACACTGGATCTATCCCGGGACCGTGCTGAATATTCCGTAAAGGGGGGGGAGAGAATGGCCAACGTAATAAGGGCCGGTTATATATCGGCCGTGAACTATCAGGACGGAACCGCGCAGGTCGTCTATAAAGACCGGGACAATTCCGTTTCCCCTTATATGCCGGTGTGGTCAAATGAGTATAATATGCCTGATATCGATACGCTTGTTTATGTGATACATCTTCAGAACGGCGGCACAAGGGGGATGATATTGGTTCCGCCGTATACGGAGAATCACCGGCCCGCGGAAGGGAAAAAAGGAATCTGGCGGAAAGATTTCGGCGACGGTTCCTATATCCGTTATGACTATGAAAGCCGGCACATGGATATTGTTGTATCTTCCCTGCACGCCGAAACTCTTGAAATCAGCGGCAATTTGACCGTTGACGGGGGAATAATGGCAAAGACGATAAACACAACCGGGAACGTCCATATCGGCGGCAATTTGACCGTTGACGGGAATTATCCGGGATAGAAAGGCGGGGAACAATGGGAACCTTAAAATCAAAAAGGGTTGAAAGGGTGGTAAAGGAACCACTTGCGAAACCAAAAAAGAAAACAAAGAATATAATCGGTTATTTCGGGGAAGTGATATTTGAAACGAACGATAGCCGTATTTGCACGTTTAACAACATGAAACGAACGATTTCGGCTTCTTATTCCGAACATAAGCGATACAAAAAGAAACCGCAGCGGGAATTTGAGGGGCCGCAGAACCAAAGCGTTTCTTTTAAAATGAAAATCGTCGCAGGCTATGGCGTAAAACCCTGGAAGATGCTCCACAAGGTGGCGCTTTACTGCGAACAGGGGAAAGTTTGCCCGTTTGTTATTGGCGGCCATAAGGTGGGCGGCGGGAAATGGACAATCGACAGCATAGACGCAGATTACCTGGAAGTATGGAACCGGGGCGAGCTTGTTGCGGTCGAAATTTCCGTAACGGCTACAGAATACCGATAAGGGGGTGTTTCCGTGTTGGTGATTGACGGGGTGCAAATCGTTTTAAACGGGGACTATGAGAGAGAACTTCGGAACGAAATTATTGAAAGGTGCATGTTTCTTTTGACGCTGATAAAAGGGGCGATCCCTATGAACCGTGAAATTGGCATGGATCCGGATATCATTCCACAGCCGGCCTATATCGCGCAACAGAAATATACGATCAGCGCCATGGAACTGATCGAAGAATTTGAGCCGCGTGCGGCCGTGGAAGAAATATCGTTCGAAGTATCCGGCGACGCCGGAAATATGATTCCGAAGGTGGTGTTAACGTATAATGGAGAATGAAATTCAAAAACTTTATAATTTGCCGGAAATTTCTTTCGTAGGGGGAATCACGTACGAAGGGATCCTGAATCAGATGATCGCGGATTATGAAAAATGCTATGAGGAAAATACCGGGCGGAAAATTGTTTTGCGGCCAGGCGACAAAGAACATATCCATCTGAGGATCAACGCCGGACAATATTTCCAGATGTATCACCGGTTGGATTATGCTGCAAAAATGAACCTTTTAAAATATTCAACCGGGGATTTCTTAAAGCACCTTGGGGCGCTGAAAAGGACATTCGTCCAGGAACCGCGCGCGGCCGTATGCACGGCCCGTTTTACGTTATCAGAGGTCAGGAAAGAAATAATCTATATCCCGAAAGGAACGCGGATAACGGCCGGCGACGGGGTATATTTTGCAACGGATGATTACGCGGAAATTTCCGCTGGTGATTCCTATGTTGATATAGACTGCACGTGCGAAACGGCCGGAACCACTGGCAACGAGTACGGGCCGGGCCGTCTGGAAATTATTGTTGATCCGGTTCCATACGTGGAAAGCGTCACGAACATAACAAAAACAGAGGGCGGATCCGGTGAGGAATCCGAAGAGAGTTTCCGGGAACGGATATTTCTGGCTCCGTCGTCCTATTCTGTAGCAGGGCCGCCGGATGCCTATGAATACTGGGTGAAACAGTTTAATTCCGCTGCAATTGAAGATGTAAAGATATATGAACCGCCGGAAGCGGTTGTGGATATCCGGATATTGCTTCTTGGCGGAATCCTGCCGAGCGAAGCATTTTGCTCTGACTGCTTGGAATATTTGAAAGAGCATCCTATTGTACCGCTTACAGATCATGTCTTTGTATCGCCGCCGGATGTTGTAGAATACGGACTGAAAGCGACCTACTACATATCGAGGTCAGATATAAGAAATATAAATGCAATCAGGGATTCCATAGAATCGGCGAAAGATACTTACCTAAACTGGCAGAAAACAAAGATTGGACGCGATTTGAATCCAGACGCACTGACAGAATTTGTTCGCGCCGCCGGTGGCAAAAGAGTTGTCATAGAATCTCCTGTTTTTACAGTAATACCGGAAACGTCGGTTGCAATGGAAACATCCGTTGAATTTGTTTATGGAGGCGTGGAAGATGATTAAATTATCAGATTATCAAACACAGAACGCCTTTCCAGGTGAAATGAAAACGCCGGAACGGGTTGCCCTGGCATATGCATATGACATGCAGAAAAAAAGGTTCCTGGAACATATGGAGTGCATTTATATCTATGCTGACCTGGAAAAGGTGGCGGATGATAAATTAGATCTTCTGGCAATCGAAAACCGTGTACTTCTTTACGATCCAGCGGCAGATCCGGAGATAAAAAGGAATTTAATCCGGAATTCTCTTTATTGGTACGTAAAACTGGGAACGCGGCAGGCCATGGAAGAAATGTTGAATAATGCGCTTCCAGACAACAAATCTAAAGTTATTGAATGGTTTGAGTATGGCGGGAATCCGTTCTTTTTCAGGGTAGCAGTTGATATAGGTAAGTCCGGCCTTGATTCATGGATGATGCAGGAGATTGTAGAAAAGGTAAAATTGTGTAAAAATGCAAGATCCCGTTGTGATGGTATTTTATACCAACTAGGCGTTGGAAAAGCGAAAATTACAGAAATAGCGTATTTACGGTACGGATGCAGCATTAAAATAAAACCGAAGTTGGAAGATCATGCGTCAGCAATGACACCGGTAATAGTATCTTCACACATTTTCGAAAATAATGGAATCAGAGTCAAAGCAAAGTTGGAATAGAAACAGAGAGAAAGAATGTATCAAAAGTATAACTAAAATTAGATTTCAGAAAGGATGATCCCGAATATGTCAGATTATTATTCCATAGTAACAGAAAAAGGTTTGGAAGAAGTTATGAAAGCGGTCAATGAAGAAAGAAAAGTAAATATTGTTTCTTTTGCCGTAGGTGATGGCGGTGGAGCGTATTTTGCGCCGGAAGCATGTATGACAGAATTGAAAAACGAAACATGGAGAGGTGCAGTAAATTCATGCAAAATCAGTGAGGAAAACGTAAATGTCCTGGTTATTGAAAGTATCATTTCAGCTGATGTCGGCGGTTTTGTGATACGGGAAATGGCAGTTTTTGATGATAAAGGCAATATGATTGCTATATGTAATACGCCAGACACTCAGAAAGTTAAAGTATCTGACGGTGTTGTGCATGAATTGCAGCTCAGAATGGAAATTGCTTTAAATAATATAGACAGCATACAGTTAGTTGTAGATCCAAACGTAGTTGTAGCAACGAAAAAAGATTTTGAGAAATTGCAGAATGACATGGAGGAAGAGCATTTATTTATCCAACAGCATATTGAAGATAATGAGAATCCACATAAACAGCAAGATGCAATCAACACGGCACTGAGAAGCGCTGAAGCATATTCCAATGATGTGTACCAGCAGTCAACAGGATATACAGATCAAAAGATTGCAGATTTAATCGACGGTGCACCTGAAACACTCGGCACCCTGAAAGAAGTCGCGGAAGCTTTAACAGAGAATCAGACGGTTATAGAGGCTCTTGACGCGGCGATCGGAAAGAAAGCAAATCAATCAGAATTTGATACGCATGTGGGCAATAGCACAATTCATGTAACCTCTTCAGAAAAGGACTTATGGAATAACAAACTTGAAAAAACAGGTGATACGCAAAATAATATTGTGACATTTACAAGTGGTGATTCTACCGCAGTAAATGAATGGACGGATATTTCTGTTTTAAAAAGTAAAGAAAAGCATAGTTCGCTTTTTGCCAAAATATCAACTATGTTTAAAAATGTCAGGTATTTGTATAAGATGTTGGGGACTACGGATATTTCGGCGATAAGCGACGGGACAGTAACGGGGGCAATTAGCGGGTTAAACACGGATTTAAGTAAGCAATTGAAATGCGGCGTTTTGGGTGAAACTATTTCTGGTATTCCTGCAAGAGGAAATAAAACCATAGAATTGAAT
>JAAWJJ010000101.1 GCA_022796875.1 Eubacterium sp.
CGCTGGTGCTCATACGCCTGACGGAAAACCGAGTTTGAACCGGGGGAATCAAATCACATCCGCCCATCCCGTAGTTAGGGATACTAAAAATTCTGGAACCGGTTTCCCGGTTCTGGCAATATAGCCGGAAATCCCTGTCAAAGATGTACCGATAACACTTTTTATACCGTCATATTTCAGAAATTGTGTATAAAGTCGTTTTGATGAAAAATGATGAAACGGTCAGCGTCTTCCCCAAACTGTAAAAATCAACTGATTTTAAGCGTTTGCCCTATCTGTCGCCGCAAAACGCCCATTACTTTTCACGAGGGGAAAGTAACGGACAGTATTGCACGCTCCTATTCAATGATATCAAGCACTTCCTCATACCCGGCTCTTTTTGCCAGCTGCTTTAATCCATCCACGACTTCTTCCATGGAATACGCATGCCCGGCCAGAAATGAACTTCCTTTCTCACTCAGATGCTGATAAAAATATGCTGCCGCGGCAACTTCTTCTTTATCTGTATAATCCAGATTGCTTAAAAGCAGATTTTCAGCTTCATTGATCTGTCCGTTATCCGCCATTTCCATCAGGGAGTCCAGCTTTTGCCCGGAAACCGTATAATGATTTTCCGGCGGAAGTTCCACCTGTGCATAATTTTTCCCAAGCAAAAGCGACATCAAAACCCGTATGATTTCTTTGATTATTCTCATAAGATAATCTTTTTCATCATCAAACTGCACGTTTCATTCCCCCTTATATATCTGTTTCTCTACAGTTTTAACCTGCAGGTTTCACTCCTCATATACCTGTCCTGCCTACAGCTTCATTGTCAGCGAAATCCGTTTTTTCTTTACGTCCACGCTTAATACTTTTACCTCCACGATATCGCCTACGCTGACGGCTTCTAACGGATGTTTGATATAACGGGCGCAAATCTGTGAAATATGCACCAGCCCGTCCTGATGCACGCCGATATCGACAAACGCGCCGAAATCAATGACGTTGCGCACGGTTCCTTTTAATACCATGCCTTCTTTTAAATCTTCCATTCCCAGCACGTCGCTACGCAAAATCGGTTTCGGCATGTCTTCACGCGGGTCGCGGGCTGGCTTTTCCAGTTCCCCGGCAATATCGCGCAATGTAATTTCACCGATTCCAAGCTCGTCCGCCATTTTTTTATAATCTTCTATTTTTTTGGAAATGCCTTTCAAGCTCCCGCTCTTTAAATCTTCCAGAGAATACCCAAGGATGCCAATCATTTTTTCAGCCGCCTCATAACTTTCCGGATGTACTCCGGTCGCATCCAACGGATTTTTTCCTTCGCTGATCCGCATAAAACCGGCGCACTGTTCAAACGCTTTCGGTCCCAGTTTCGCCACTTTCAATAACTGCGCCCTCGTAAGGAAACGCCCGTTTTCCTCCCTGTATGCGACGATATTCTGCGCAAGCATTTTGCTGATACCGGAAATATATTCCAACAGGGACGCCGAGGCCGTATTTAAGTCTACCCCGACTTTGTTCACGCAGTCTTCCACAACCCCGCTCAATGCTTCGCTCAGCTTTTTCTGGTTCATGTCGTGCTGATACTGGCCTACGCCGATGGATTTTGGGTCGATCTTTACAAGTTCCGCCAAAGGATCCTGCAGACGCCGCGCCATAGACGCCGCGCTCCGCTGTCCGACGTCAAAATTCGGAAATTCTTCCGTCGCCAGTTTGCTGGCCGAGTATACGGAAGCGCCCGCCTCATTGACAATAATATATTGTATTTTGACCGGCAGTTCTTTGATCAGTTCCACAATGACGGTTTCCGACTCACGCGAAGCCGTCCCGTTTCCCAGCGAAATCAGCGTAACATGATATTTATCGATCAGTTTTTTTAAGACTGCCTTAGCTTCCGCCACTTTATTTTGCGGCGCGGTCGGATAGATCACCGTCGTATCCAATACTTTTCCCGTTGCATCCACAACCGCCAGTTTGCACCCGGTCCGAAACGCCGGATCCCATCCTAATACTACCTGCCCCGCGATCGGCGGCTGCATCAGAAGCTGTTCCAGGTTTTTGCCGAATACGCGAATAGCTCCGTCCTCTGCGTTTTCCGTCAGCAGATTGCGAATTTCCCGTTCAATTGCCGGGGCGATCAGACGTTTATAACTGTCGGCAATGCTTTCTTCCAAAACCGGCTTCGTATTCGAATTGTCCTTTGTAATCGTCTTTTTTGCCAGATATCTTAAAATATCTTCCTCCGGCGCTTCTATCTTCACCGTCAGTATTTTTTCCGCTTCTCCACGGTTTAAGGCCAGAATCCGATGCCCCGCCACTTTCTTTAACGGTTCTTCAAACTCATAATACATTTCATAAACTGAACTTTCTTCCGGTTTTTTCGCCGTGGATACGATCTTTCCATGCTTTAACGTATAGTCCCGGATATACATACGGTAATCCGGCTCGTCCGCGATATGCTCCGCAATAATATCCATTGCCCCTGCCGCTGCTTCCTGCGCGGACGCTACTTCTTTCTCTTCATCCACAAACGCTTCCGCTTCTTTTAATATCGGCGTATCCGTCATTTGCAGCAAAATCAGGTTGGCTAACGGCTCCAGGCCTTTCTCCTTTGCAATAATCGCGCGCGTTCTCCGTTTCGGGCGATACGGACGGTACAGGTCGTCTACCACGACAAGCGTCGCCGCCTGCTCGATCTGCTCTTTTAATTCCGCCGTCAGTTTCCCCTGGCTTTCAATGGAAGAAAGCACCTGCTCTTTTTTCTCTTCCAGATTCCGAAGATAATTCAGCCGTTCCGACAGTCCTCTCAATACTTCGTCATTCAAAGAACCGGTCGCTTCTTTCCGATAACGGGAAATAAACGGAATCGTATTTCCTTCATCAATCAATTCTACTGCGGCTTTTGCCTGCTGCGGGCGGATGTTTAACTCGTCTGCCAGGGTTTTTATTATATCCATAATTTTCTCCTTATCCTATTTCATTATATTTAGAAAATTTTTTGCAATGGCAATTAGTAACAGTGTAGCTTTTTTTCGGAAAATCCGCAAGACAAAACATGTTATCTGTTGTGTTTTTTTCTTCTGCATGATACTATTGTAACGTCTTTGAAAAAGTTTGAGAGAGGAGAATTCGCGAAATGGAAGAACAGAAAAATTCATTTGGTCAAAGACCCAATACGCCGTACCAAAATCCGTTTATATCGGCTTCCATCATATTAGGCGTTGCCGGAATCGCCACCTGCTGCTGTATTTATATCTCTTTAGTCTGCGGCGGATTGAGTATTATTTTTGCCCTTTTGTCAAAAGGCGGAGAAACAAAGATTTCGCCGGCTGCCAGAAACGGCCTGATTACTGGCATTGTCGCCGTCGTTGCTACGATCACGATTACCGCGTTAAGTTTTGTCATTACGATGAAGCAGTACGGCGGATTCGATAATATGATGAACTACTATGAAAACCTGTATACCACTTATCTGGAAAGGCTGGAATAGAACCTGTTTTACGTAAATGCCGCGTACCTGATATACTTTTTACGGAATCATCGCATACCCGGCAAAAATAAGCGCCAGGTTTTTCACCGCGCAATTTGCCGCTATTACCACAATGGCTGCCCACAGCCAGGCGTCATGATAGCGTACACCGACGGAAATCTTTCCATGCGTCAGTTTTTCTATCGTATAAGTTACCATAAAAACCGCATACCATACAAATACGGCCGGCACCAACGGATAGTACCAAAAGGAACGCAGCCATTTGCCGGTCAGCAAATAAGCGACCGCCCTCGTCCCGCCGCATCCCGGACAATAACATCCGGTCAGACTGTGCAGTAGACAGGGATACATATGTGAAAGCGGGTGGAAATCCGTCAATTGATGTTGTATCATTTTAGTTGACACCTTATACACAAGGATTTGATGTATAATCAAAGAGAAATAAGGAGGCAACTAAAATGGCAAAAAAACAACGGA
>JAAWJJ010000042.1 GCA_022796875.1 Eubacterium sp.
ACAAAAATGTTGCCGGAACATTTTACCGCCGATGTTTTCAGGCAGACGGCACAAAACAGGATGGACTGTCCTTGTGCAGGAAAATGAGAGGCTCTTACTTCCGCCGTTTTCAGACAGCAATTTGGGGACAGGGATGTCCCCAAAAGTCCGAATACGCCCGGACGGCGTATCGAGGACGGTTGCGTCAGAAATCGTAAAATGTTCCGGCGGGATTAGAGCCTCCATGTGACGGAACAGGCAGGACAACATGTTTTGTGCCGTCTGCCGTCCGGAACCATGCAGTAAATGTTCCGATAATATCTTTTATATCCTCTGTTTCAACTTTACAAAAATCATTTTGCAAAAGAAACATCCGAACGGTCAATCTTTTCCCACCCGTAAAAAATAACTTTTATCACCGCAATGTGCTAAAGTAATAAAGAAAACAGTTGCTATTTACAATATTTCATACTAAAATAATATTTGGAAAAAATAACGAATCAAAAAAAGGAGCGATAAAACAATGAGTTATGTTGACGACGTGCTCGCAAGAGTAAAAAAACAGAATGCGGCAGAACCGGAATTTTTGCAGGCAGTAGAAGAAGTACTGGAATCTCTTCGCCCTGTTATTGATGCAAATGAAGAAGTATATCGCAAACAGGCAATTTTGGAACGTATCTGCGAACCGGACCGCCAGTTAAAATTCCGCGTTCCGTGGGTAGATGATAACGGACAGGTTCAGGTAAATACCGGATACCGCGTACAATTCAACAATGCAATCGGACCATACAAAGGCGGTCTTCGTCTGCATCCGTCCGTATACCTTGGTATTATTAAATTCCTCGGATTTGAGCAGATCTTTAAAAATTCTCTGACCGGCCTGCCGATCGGCGGCGGAAAAGGCGGTTCCGATTTTGATCCGAAAGGAAAATCAGACCGCGAAGTTATGGCTTTCTGCCAGAGTTTTATGACGGAGTTATGCAAACATATCGGCGCCGACGTCGACGTACCTGCCGGCGATATCGGAACGGGCGCACGCGAAATTGGATTTATGTACGGACAGTACAAACGCATTACCGGAAAATACGAAGGCGTCCTGACCGGAAAAGGCCTGTCCTACGGCGGTTCCCTGGCACGTACGGAAGCAACCGGATACGGCGTATTATATATCGTAGACGAAATGTTAAAATGCAACGGCAAAGATATCAAAGGGAAAACGATCGCTATCTCCGGCGCAGGCAACGTAGCAATCTATGCAACCCAGAAAGCGCATCAATTGGGCGCAAAACCTGTTACCTGTTCCGATTCTTCCGGATGGGTATATGATCCGGACGGAATCGACGTCGCTACGTTAAAAGACGTTAAAGAAGTAAAACGCGCACGTTTAACAGAATACGTAAAAGCAAGACCGAACGCTGAATACCATGAGGGCCGCGGCGTATGGACCGTAAAATGCGATATCGCGCTGCCATGCGCAACACAGAATGAATTGCAGCTTGACGACGCAAAAGCTCTCGTTGCAAACGGATGCTTCGCGGTTGCAGAAGGCGCAAATATGCCTACTACTCTGGAAGCTACCAAATACCTTCAGGAAAACGGCATTTTATTCTGTCCTGGCAAAGCTGCAAACGCAGGCGGCGTAGCTACCTCCGCATTGGAAATGAGCCAGAACTCCGAACGCTTAAGCTGGACGTTTGAAGAAGTAGATTCCAAACTGCAGGGAATCATGGTAAATATTTTCCACAATCTGGACGACGCTGCAAAACGCTACGGCAAAGAGGGCGACTATGTTGCCGGCGCAAATATTGCCGGTTTTGAAAAAGTTGTCGATGCAATGCTCGCACAAGGTGTTTGCTAATTGACACTTCATTTAAAACAAAACACACTATAATACAGCATGAAAAAAGCTGCCGGTCCGCATGGGCCTGCAGCTTTTTCTATAACTAATACTCTGTTTCTACAACTGATTTTTTTGATTCTTTCATCCAAGTTCTGTTTCTGCAAATGTTTTATTATCTCACAACTTTCCGTTTCTTCACAACGATGAAATACGCGCCTGCCGCCGCCAGCGCCAGAACGAGAAACAGCCGGTAATCGAATACTCCTGTTTTCGGCGTGCCGTCTTTGACGTGGATTCCTTCATTCAGTCCCACATAATCCGAGCAGTGGTTCTGGCTCACGATCAGATATCCGTCTGCGCCCACCGTTCCACTGGAAACATTTACTAACGTCCCTTCCTCGCATGTATAATAATACAAAGTCGTTCCGCTGTACCGTGTCCCGATCGGTATGTAAACGTAGGCTGTCGCCGGAAATTCTCCATCATAATAAAATCCAAGTTCAAATGCGAAATTATTCTCATTCATTTCCGCCGCATCTATCGTACGTCTGTCATATTTTAAAATAAGCCTTACCCTGAAATCATACCCTTCGATGCCGTCTACCAGTTTCATGGAACCGCGCGCAAATTTGATACAGATACCGTCTTCCGTTTCGAAACTGATATTGTATGTCTGGTTGGTACGGATAATCTCTTCCATTTCCGCTGTCGTAAACGGTTCCTGGTCATTTGCAACCTTGATCGTCTTTGTCGGAATCGAATCGTCAATACCTTTCGGCGCTTCCGGTTCCACTTTTCCTGTGGTTGAAGACTTCCTGACGCCTCCCGCCGATACGGTACCGGTGCTTACCGTTGCGTTTCCTGTCGTTATCGGAGCCGCCGGCGCTGGAGCTGCCGGTTCCGGGGCTGCCGGTGTCGGAGTAACCGGGTCATCGCCCGGATCCTCTTCTGGGTCATCGCCCGGATCCTCTGTCGGCTCCTCCTCTCCGCCGTCCGTTGCTTCAAACGGAATCCCTGCCGAATCCGCGAATACCTGCGCCGGAGAACCGCTGCTTCCACGAATCAGCGAAACGGACCAGCCGGACTGGCTGCCGATCGAACTGACCGTTTCCGGAATCAGGATTGTCCCGACAGAACTGTTTGAAAATGCACCTGCTTCAATAGCGGTTACGGATCCAGGAATTTCGATCGAAGAAATATGCGTACAGCCGTCCAGCGCTCCCGATGCGATCGATACCACTGAAGACGGAATACTTAAGCTGCTTTTTCCCTGCGGGCAAAACAGCAATCTCGTCATGGATGCGTTATATAAACAGCCGTCGCTGCTGGAATAATTTCCGCCTGCGGCTGAAACCGACGTCAGATTGGAACACCCGGAAAACGCGGACAGGTTAATCGTCGCCATACTTGCCGGAACGCTTACGCTCGACAGGTTGACACAATTCGCAAATGCGTTTGCGCCGACTGCCGTCGTTCCCTCCGGTATGGAAAAACTGGTCAGTGCATTACAGCCGGAAAAAGCAGAATCCGGTAATGTCCTGCTTCCGTATGATACGGAACTCAGCGAACTGCAGCCGGAAAAAGCCGCTCCTCCGATCGCCGATACAGTCCCGCTCACGGAAAGGGAACCCATATTTACACAATTGGCAAACGCGCCTCCGCCAATGTGCGTTACCCCGTCCGGAATCACCACGCTGGTAATCGAAGCATTTCCGTTAAATACATTGTCCGCGATCTGTGTCACTCCGGCCGGAATCGTAATATCCCCGCCCGGACCGGCATAAGCTACCAGAACGCCGTCCGCACTAATCTCGAATCCGTTCTCGTCGGCTGCCAGCACATTCATCTGCGGCATGGCAAACATAAATACGAACAAAAATGTCATAATTACTGACAACTTCTTTTTTCCTGCTTTTTTTAGCATGACTGTCACCTCTTACTGATTCTTCTGTTTTCAGCCGCCTTTTACCGACTGACTGTGACTTTAACTTACTTTCTTTGCCAATACAAACATCCTGCCGTCTTCAGTATAACTGTTGCAGGTCGATAACGTCAACAGTTCATCCCCAAAAGAAATATCCATCGGGCCGTATACCGACAATGCATTGATGTTTGCCAGATAATCCTGAAACTCTTCTTCCGTTTCAGCATCCAGGAAGTTGTAATACCGGAACGTCGATTCATCCTGGTATTCCACTTCCGACAGTCCAACACCCACTACCTGATAGACTGCCTTTTCATATATTGTATCAAACTTTATCGTTGAATGGGAATAAAAATATTCTTCTTCCAGATAATTTTTTAAAGTCCCGAACATTTCACCGCTTTTCATGTTGTGCCCGTATATGATCAGGTTGGTATCGCGGTTCACTACCTGGTTGTTTCCATCCAGAAACAAAGTCCCATTATGATCGTTATTTTTCTCAAAGCTGTGCGTCAGATAATAAGAATTATCCCCGGCCACCTGCATCACAGGATAATTGACGGCGGTTCCCTCTATCTCCAGCCAGCCGATAAAATCCGTATTTTGCGCGTGAATACTTTCATACTCCGGGAGTATCGTCAGATTCTGCGCGGTTTCCTCCTGTTCCGTTTCCTGTGTGCCGTCCGATTCTGTTTCTTCCTGGCTGCCGTTCTCCTCCGTTTCAGGAAGAGCAAACGGAGCATTATAACTGTCTGCGAAATTTTTCTCCGCTTCTGCTTTTTGTGCCTGTAATTGTTCTAACTGCCTGGCATTCCGTATGCTGCGTACTTCTCCGGAAATAAAAATGAAAAAACATACTGCCGCCGCGATAATCAGTACGGCTCCTGTCACCAGCCTGGCTTTACTGTTCGGACCGGTTCCGGATTCCAGTTCCGTTTTGTCTGCCGACAGCTTCTTTGTGTTTTTTGCAACAATATCGGAAATGTAAAAGAAAAACCCATCTCCTATCTTCCCTTTAAAACGGATCTTTCCGTTCCGAATCAGCCGGTATAAACCGACTGATTCGTCCGGATTCTGAATATCTATTTCCTGGATGATGTTCTGGATCTGATTTACATCTTCCAGTCCGTCTAAATATTCTTCATAAGTGTCAAACTCGTATTGTCCTATACGGTATTTCTTTTTATCCATACGCTTTCTTCATCTTACCTTGACGTAACCTGATTTGGTGTGGAAAATGCACCATAAATATATTTTCCGCCTGATTTTTTATAAGCGCGGACTTTATAATAGTAGACTCCTCCGGATGCCGCTCTTCTGTCCGTATAACTCCGCTTAGATGAAGAAGTTACTGTTGCAATTTTTCTGTAACCGCTGTTCCTTTTTACAGAACGGTATACCTGATAACCGCTTCCGCTCACCTTATTCCATTTGACAACAACCGTATTCACCGCATTGGACGACAATGTTGTTTTCACGGCTTTCGGCGCCGTCGTTGCCGTCACCGTATTGGAAAACGCGCCGTAATATTTTTTGCCGCCCTGTTTAATATATGCCCTGACGCGGTATTTGTAAACGGAGCCGTTTTTCAGCTTTTTGATGGTTACGGAATTTTTATTCTTTGTTACCGTCGCCACTTTCTTCTTCAAATTCGAAGTATATACTTCATATCCGCTTGCTTTTGCTACTTTTGTCCATTTTAACGTAACAGAGTTCCTTTTTGAAGAGGAAAGTTTTAGATTTTTTGTCTGTTGGACAATAATATTAAAATAAATCTTCTTCGTGCCGGTGAAATTGCCTTCTCCGCGGACGGTCACCGTCGCTTTTCCGAGTTTTTTATTATTCGAGTAAGTGACCGAATAATCGGATCCCGGAATCATTTTCTTACTTCCGTTTTTCGCAGTCACCATCGGCCGGATTTCCGAACCGGTATATACCGCGCTCTTTGGAATGGAAATCGCGCAATTGTTGACGTTTTTCTTCACAATTGTGAACGGCGGCGTCAGCAATCCGCTGTAATTTCCTATTCCGTTAATGACTACCCAACCGGTTCCGGCGTTAATATTGTTAAAATACTGTATCGTATAGTCTTTATTCAGGGTGAGGACTCTTCCGTTCGCATCCCTTACTACGATTGACGGTTTAATCTGGGAACCGGTATAAGTATATCGGCTTGCAATCCCGCTTACCCGGGCGTTTGCAATACTCGTCGCATCGCCGCCTGACGAACCGCCTCCGTTGGAAAGAATTGTAAACGCTTTATTCACCGTACCGCTGTAATTGCCTCTGCCGGTGATCGTTGCTGTTGCCGTACCTGCTTTTACATTGTTCTTATAACCAACTACATAATCGGTACCACCGACCAGTTCCCTGCCGTTTACTTTTACAATTGCGGACGGTGTTTTTGCCTTGCCGTCATAAGTATAAGCAGTCTGCGAAAGCACCACGTCGTTATCATGAATCACTGCTGGAGTGATTGTAAACGGTTTCTCCAACTCGTTGGTGTACTCACCCGCCCCAGTAACGACTGCGTATGCCGTACCTGCTTTTACATTGTTCCGGTATTCCAGCGTATAATCGGTACCCTCAGTCAATGTCACGCCGTCCACGATTACCGTAACTCCCGGCGTCTTCGCCGTGCCGTCATATACGTATTCGGTCGGATCAAGCGTAATATTCTCTTCCCATATAATCTTCTTGGTCGGATCAATCTTGCCCATCACGATTTGGAAATTCACGGTTCTTGTGCCGCTGTAATTTCCTTTTCCGGTAATTGTTGCCGTCGCCGTGCCGATCTCTGTATTATCGCTGTATTCGATATCATAATCAACGCCTTTGGTCAGAGTCTTCGCAACCCTGCCACCGGAAACTCCGAGCCAGGTGACCTGTACGTCAGGTTCCACCGGTTTGGCTGTATATTCCTGATCCGGGATACTGCCGACGGATGCAAATCCTCCGCTGATATCTCCGATAATATTGAAAGTGATCGATGCCGTACCGGAAACATTATCCGTTGTATTCACATTAGCGTTAATATCCACAGACGCCTGCCCCGGTTCAATATTGTTCCGGTAAGCACCGATGCTGTACTGGCTTGCATCCAGAGGAATCCACCTTGCTCCATTCCAATATACAAGCTGGTGCCCCGGCAGCGGAGTAATCGGACTGCCGGTATACGGTAAACCGTCATCCAAACCGGAAATTGACACATTACCTGTGCTGATGACAATCGACTGGTTCGGATCGTCCGGATTGTCCGGAGCATTGCTCGAAACCTTAAACGTGGCTTCAAACGAACCGGTATAATTGTCCCCTAATGCTCGGATCGTAATCTTTGCCGTAGAACCGTCTTCTATATTATCTTCAATGCTGACGATCTCATAATCTTTCCCCTCCGTCAACGGAATGGACTGTTTGGACGCCGTATTCCAGAATACGTTGATATTCTTCGGTATCACCGGATTGCCGGTATATTTCTGATCCGGTATCGGGTCGACCGCAACCCCGCATCCGGATAGTTTGCTGCCGAAGTTACCGATAATGCGGAACGTTTTTGTAACGGAACCCTCATAACGGTCCACTCCGGTAATCACGATTCTCGCCGTGCCGACTTCCGTATTGTTGAAATATTCCAGTTTGTAATCCGTTCCCTGGCGCAGCGCATACTGGTTGCCGGATTCGTCGGTGAACATTACGCTCAGTCCGTTAATCGTCTGCGGCCTGCCGGTAAAGTAATAGGTTGATTCCAGTCCTCCTAATTCAATATTACCGTCGTTGATCGGTTTTATTTTTACAATATTAAACGTTTTTGTAATCCTGCCAGTGTAATTGCCCTTGCCCTCAATGATTGCAATCGGAAGCGTGGAAGGCCTTGTCGGGTCGCTGACTTCTACGTTCCGCTCATAGCTGACCGTGTAGTCTTTATCTTTGACCAGACGTGTTTCCCCGCCGCCTTTCGTCTTCTTCCAGTACACTTCCACATCCGGTTCGAGCGGCTCGCCGGTATAGAACTGGTCAGTAATATTGCGTACTTCCACACGGTTCGGCTCTTCCAGGCTGCCCTGGATATTAAACGTTCTCGTAATGCTGCCGTAATATGCGGAATTTTCCGTCGCGGAAATCGTAGCGGTGATTTCTCCCGGGTCGACCGGAGGATTATCCGGGGAATATGTGATTTCATAATCGGCGCCTTCCCTTAACGGAGTGCCGCCGTCATACCTCACGTCCACCGACGTCGTAATTTCCTGTCCGTCATACGTCTGTGTCGTCCCGAAAATCTGCGGCGGATTTTCCACTACGGTGATCTTGCCGCCGTTTTCGCTTTCCGCAAACTTGTATTTTACATTGTAGATCAGATCGTATTCACCGGTATAATTTCCGAGCCCTACGAACCGATACGTATTACGCCCTGCCTGCAGTCCGTTTAAACAAACATATTCGATCCGGTAATCTGTACCAAGCACCATATTGCTTCCAGATTTTTCCTGGTCGTTCAATTCAAAGATAGACTGCTGCGCATAAATCTGATCGGATACAAATGGATTCACCGTAACGTTTATATTATTATTAATACAATAAATCTTCCGTCCCGGATTGTTCGGATCCTCTATCTCAATCACCGTCGTCGGACTGGTGTCTTCCAAAACCAATATCGCCCGGAAAAACTCCATGCCGACCACTTCAATATTATTCAGCTCACCCTCGTCGTTGACTAACGGTTTCGGCTCAATCGTAAACGGTATCCGCGCCGTTCCTTTAAAACCGGCTCCCTCAATACTCTCCACAACAATCATTGCCGTTGTGGAATGTGCGTTGACCCTGTCGCCCTCATATCGCAGCGTGTAGTGTTCGTCTTTCACCAGGCGTTCGCCGTTATACGTAATCACCGGTTCCGGAGCCTGCCGTTTTCCGTTGTACACTACCGTCAGGGAATTTTTATCAATATTGTATCCGGAATCCGGATCTTGCATGATGCTCAGGTCATTTTCCACGATCCGGAACGTTATGTCTTTCTCACCGACAACATCTTTTGCCTGAGGTCCC
Organism: Eubacterium sp.; assembly: GCA_022796875.1. GTDB lineage: Bacteria > Bacillota > Clostridia > Lachnospirales > Lachnospiraceae > JAAWJJ01. The sequence goes on from JAAWJJ010000042.1 coordinate 8,787, forward strand.
GTTGCCGGAACGATATGCACGGACGCTACGGTATTATCTTTCGAAAGAATCGTATTGTTTTTGTACCCGGCTTCATCCACCAGATAATGCGTGCCCGGAATCAGTATCTGAGTGCCCATTTTCACCTGGAAACCGGTTCCATTTGTCGCAGCAATATCGGCGTCCGTTCCGAGCGCCACAGGCCTTACCCCGTTCGCTCCCGGTACGTACAGATAATCCGGCCGTGTGGTTGCCTCCGGCTGCCCTTCTTTATACCATACGATCGTAGCCGCGCTCAGGTCATACTGAATCGTATAAATAGCGGTTGCTGTACCTGTAAAATTGCTTCCCGGCACCGCCTTAATCGTCATATTATGTTCGCCTATTTCGCCGTCATCGTCAGGCGGAAGTTCTATCGTATAATCGGTTCCGTATTTCAGCACCCGCCGGGTTCCCGTTGACGAAATAAATACCAGTTCCGGCTTTAAAGTGGCGTCGTTGCCGCCTACCGTCGCCTTATCCCCGGTATAAGCCATCAGCGTATTCGCAGGAATCTGCACTTTGGCAGGATTGCTTATGTCTACCGGTGTAATCTCAAAAGTTTTGGTAATCTCCGTTGCGCCGCCGGCGTAACCCTTTTTCGGCGTTACTTTCACGGTTGCCGTACCGACATTGAGATTGTTTTCCCATTTGGTATCGTAATAATCGCCCGATACCAGTTTATTCCCCGGTTTAAATATCTGGAAAGGCGGCTCTAACGCCTCCCCTGTATACTCAACCGTAACATGATCCTGATCCGGCAGAGGAATCCCGTCGTTATTGACAAATACGATCTCGGCGTCGTCAAAATTGTTTTCCTCAATCTTAAAATTCAGCGTGATCGTACCCATATAGTTGTTGCTGATGCCCTGAATCACCATGCTGCCTGAGCCTACGTCCTTGTTCGCTCCAAGAGTCACTGTAAAATCATTGCCTCTGACCAGTTCCTTTGTGCCGCCTCCCGGCGGTGTATATCGGATAATATTGATATTCGGTTCAATCTGGCTTCCGGTATAAAGCTTCTCACTAATATTACAGGAAGCCGTATGCGCCGTCAGGTTTATTTTGGCATCCGTTTCGTCCGCTGTCTGGCCGTCCACCGTAAGCGCTCCGTTTTCAATCGTAATCTGCTGTCCGTCTACTGCCATCTCAAATTTTCCCTGATCCCTGTCCGGTACCAGATTATATTTAATACGGAACTGATACAACGTATCCAGTGTTCCGGTATAGTTATTCTTACCCGTAATCTTCGCCATACACAGTCCAGGACCAGTCAGCTCTTCGCCGTCCATCACATAATCTTTGCCCGGCTCTAACGGCTTCTCCCTCGGCCTGGTCACGTCCGTTGTGAAGTCCACTTTCACTTCGGCGTTTACAACGATCGGAACGCCGGTATACGGCTGATCCGGTATTGCCTCATGTTCAAATTTCACCCTGTTGCTGTGAGCTTTCAGATCGAAAGGCTTAATTTCAAAATAGTAATAAAACTCGCCTTCATAATTACTGCTGGCCGGGCAGGTAATTTTCACGTACGGCACTCCCGGATAAAGCGTTGTGCTTACCTCGCCTATGTGTTTCACTGCCTCAGGATCGCTGGCATCGCCGGGATCGTCCGCATTTTTCGGAAATGCGTCAATATTCGGATTCGTCGTCGGATCTTCATCCGTATCGCTTCCCGGAGGAGCAATCACAATTGCCGGAGCCGTGCCCGTTGTCCGAAGCTCCGTCCTTTTTCCTGCGGCATCTGTATAATATACTTTTGGCAGGATCGACTGCCTGAGTCCGTTATACTCTGCGGTTCCCGTCCACTCGACTTCCACACGGTCCATATTGGCCAGAAGATCTATCTTTCTGACTTTATAGTTTATTTCCCGTGTTCCCGTATAATTTCCTTTTCCGGTAATCTCTATCGTCTTTGTTCCGGCGCTAAGATGGTAATCCATCGGATTTTTTGTCGCCAGGCTGAAATCATCGGTGCCCAACGCCAACCGGTCGTTGCCTGTTCCTGCTCCGTCCGGATAAAAATAAACGTTTCTTACTATAGAATTTTCCGCAATCTGCAGACCCGTAAACTCTATGGACGTCCAGGTGTTTTGATCGCCTGCCTGATAAAGGACAGGATCCGGACTGCCGTCATTCGACTGTACATAGACTTCCATAGTCGCATCCGTCTGGCTGCTGATATCCTTTGGCCGTATTCTGAAAGTAACGTCGCAAGTACCCGCGTACTCGCCTGTACCTGTAATCCTGACCGTCGCCGTACCGGCGTTTTTATTGTTGCTGTAAGATAACGTATAATCATTATTTGCTGCGCTCAATACCGTGCCGTCCGTCAAAGTAATCCGGGAAAGAGCCGGCCGCTGCTCCCTTCCGTTATATGTAGACGTATTGACACCAGGATTATCCTGTTTGTAGTTTCCGTCCGGGTTATCTTCAAAAATAATACTGCTTTTGTTGATCACGTTTGCCAGGTCGGCTCCCAGACGGTATTCTGCCTCGACTTCCCCCTCGTAGTTTCCGACTCCCTCCAGGGTAAGGACAGCCATAGAGTCTTTGACCCATCCCTGAGTTTCAAATTCCGGTTTCAAATGAGTTTCTTTTACCCTGAAATCCGTGCCTGCCGTCAGGGTTTTCCCGTTAAATTCCACCTGGATGCTGCCGGTATCAATCGTCGCTGGCGTCAGCGCCGCACCATTTGCCAACGCTTTCTGGCTGCCCGCCGTAACGCTGATATCCGCGTCACCAAGATTTTTTCTCTTTATCTGGAATCCGGTTGATTTGGTCCCGAAATAAATACCGTTTTCGATTGCGGTTATCGTCGCCGTACCGGTCCCTGCTTTTGTATTATTCGTAAAAGCCGCCGTGTAATCAGTATCTTTCGTTAATTCTTTCTCTCCCGTGCCGTCTTTATAAACGACTTTCAATTCCGGTGAAACGCCACCGTCAGCGTTTGTATAAACTACATTATCTGGATCCAGAAGAGTAATCTCTGCCGTATTCAAGTTCGCCCTGATTTTAAAATTATCCGTGAGAGTACCGGTACAGTTGCCGGATAATCCGCTGCCGCTGCCGGTAACGGTAACTTCGGCATCTTCGCCCGGTAACGTATTATTCGAATAGGATACATTATAATTTCTCTTCGACGTGCCGTTCACCGTTGCAGTTTCCGGTATTTTATATAATTTCTCTCCAGACGCCTTGTCGACCGCCCAGACTTCTACCGCCGGTTCCAGCGGAGAACCGGTATAAACCGGATTGACATTTGCCGCCAGAAATACTTTATAAGAGATATTCGTATGTTCTTCGCCGTTATAATAGGACAAAGCGTTTCCGCTGCCAAAATCACACGGCGCTATCGTATAGGATGTTTCTTTGTCCCCATAATAGAAAGAGCCGTTGTTTTCACCTTTCCTACCGGTTCCTGCTACAGATACTACGATCTTGCCTCCCCCGGCATTCTTAAAATCTTCGCGCCAGGACTGTCCGCCCATCCGTACACTGTCAATGTTGTAATCTTTTCCTGCCGCTATCTCTGCATTGTCCGTATCTGTCAGGGAAATTGGTTTTATCTCTTCCCCTGTATAAGCATAGGAAGCTCCATCATCCGGTTTAATGGTAATGTCCGATGAAGTAGCTATATCTTTCTGCACCAATATAGTAACAGAAAAAAATTCAAGAGTATCGCCATAAACCAGTCTGACAGAAGCGCTCCCCAAAGACTGGCCTGTCAATTTTGCAATATTCCCCTGCTTAGCGAGATTAATTATCGTTTGATCATATCCGCCGCTTGGACCGACATAAGTAACCTCACCACTTGAATCGGACCAAAACTGCAGATCAAGCGCATCTCCTTTATCAATCACGATACTGCCGCCGTCTTCCACTTTTTGTACTGTACCGCCGCTGTCCGTATACCTTAAATATACTCCGTCCGCCGTACTTGCATACGCCACAGTCAGCCCGTAAAACCCGTTTGTGGTTATCAACATTCCGACCGCCAGTACAAATGTCAAAATCCGTTTCCACATTTTTTTCATAATAATTGCCTCCTGTATCTCTTTCAAAAACAGCTGTCCCTGCTTTATATTTCTACTGTTTATCCGTTAATCATCCCGTTTATTATCTACTAACTATTGTATCCCGGATAACCTCATCCGTCAAATCTATTCTAAATATAGATATACATAGCCTTATAAAATTAAATCGGACATTTCTTTAATTTTCATAACAGTTTTTTGAAAATAATTCAATTTTATTTGCAAATTTCCTGCGCATTTTATTCCACAGCAAATCCAAAGGTTATTTGTTGAAAAATATTGCCAAAAATTAAACGCCATTTTTTAATAAAAAAAGAGTGTTCTGCAAATCTTTTCCGATTCTGCAAAACACTCTTTACACCATATGGACAAATTTCATCCATTTTGTATATTTTCCGTTTTTTTCCTCTATACTATCTATATCAGAAAGCACATAATATATATAGTAAGGAGGCTTTCTTTTATGAAAACACATGCATCTGCCACCAAAGATGATTCCTACGCCAGCTTACTTCAGGACATAGAACGAACCAAAGGAGATCTGCAAAATGCATATTCGCACTTTGATAACGCCATAGAACCTGATATGATAGATTCCTGCATCTATCAGGTCAATGCGATTCAAAACCGTTATCATTTTCTGCTCCAACAGCTAAAACAAATGTAACGCGCATAACTGCCGCCTATGCATAATACCCTCTGCCCGGCTGGTCTGCCCCGATATTTTCAGAAAGCACGCCTTTGTGATATGTCATCCCCACATAGACCTGCTGGGTATTTGTCATCAGCACCGGAGAATTGTCTTTCTTCGCCACCTCCGTAAACGCCTCCAGGAGAGGTTGGATGATACGCTGCACGGATTGTATTATTTCTTTGGAACGCCGTGCCATCGCAAGCGCCAGCTCCCGCTGGGAAAACAGATACAGCTGCATTAACTGCACCGACAATTCATATTTAAAATTCAGGTCGTCTTCCAGCCGTCTTAAAACCTGCTGCGCTTTTCTGATCGCATCTTTAAATTCTTCTGGTTCCCCGGCATCCGCCGCATCCTGCAAATAGCACTGCAGCATTTCCAGCAATATAACAATCAGCCCGGTCCGGTTGCTCATGCTGATCCGCCTTGTAAATTCCTGCTTTTGTTCCGCAGTCATAACGCCCTCCTGTTACTGTAACAATTGTAATACCTGCTGCGGAATATCGTTCGCCTGTGATAATACGGCAGTCGCAGCCTGCGACAACACATTCTGTTTCGTATATTCCGTCATTTCTTCCGCCATATCAACGTCTGCAATTCTGGACAACGCCCCCGTCATATTTTCCGAAAACTGATCCAGACTGCTGACCGCACTGTCCAGACGGTTTTCAAAAGCACCGATCTTAGAACGTACGTCGCTTACTTTGGCAAGCGCACTGTCCAGTATCACAATCGCATCATCACCGCCGTTAACTTTTGTTACGTTAATCCTGTCTACCCCGAGTACTTTGGCAGACAAATCCGGTATGGATATTTCCATGGTCTGGTTTTCATTTGCGCCGATCTGCAAAGTCATCGTGCCGATATTCGTCACGTCAAATTTGACATCTGACGCTGTCACCGTTCCGGCGGCATCCGTCGTCATACCCGGATCTATCTCGAAATAAACAGAGAAACCGTCGCGGTCCGTGATCGTAACGTCATTCCCGCTGACCTCTACCGTTGCCTGCACTCCGAAGCCGTCTCCCAGCGTCACTTCCGCATCTTCGCCAGCCACCGGACCGGTGCTCAAAGCCGTTAGTCCGACACATGCCCTCAACACATCGTTGCTGCAAACAATTTCTATCGTTTCTTTCGCTCCGGGAACCTCTGACATGAAGATAAGGCCGTCCCCCTCTTCATAAGCTTTCGGCTGATATCCGCCATGCTCGATATCGCCGGCTCCGCCGTTTACAAAGGCAAATACGTTAACTTTCGCCTCTTCTGCTGCGACACGGATCTTCTCAAAGACACTGTCCATGCTTTCGCCTTCTTCGATCTTTGCTTTCACGCCGTTGATCGTGATCGTTCCCTCCGGCATTGTCATTGTGGTTTCACTTATTTTTAAACCGGCTCCGCCTTCTACAATCGCATGCGTCGCTTCTTTTACCACCTGGACTTCATACTCTTTTGCCTGTACGGCATCGGAAACCTGAATATTGGAAATCGTCTGTGAATCCGCATATACACGGCGACCAATTGTCCCGTCTAACAGCGATTTCGTATTAAATTCGGTATCTTTCGATACGCGGTCGATCTCTTCTGTCAGAGCATCCATTTCTTTCTGGATCGCATCTCTGTCTTCCAGCGTATTGGTACCGTTCGCTGCCTGAACGGACAGTTCGCGCATTCTCTGGATCATGCTGACTACTTCGTTTAAAGCTCCGTCTGCCGTCTGCAGTACGGAAACTCCGTCCGCCGCATTTCTGGACGCCTGATCCAGGCCGTCGATCTGCGCCTGCATTTTATTGGAGATCGCCGTACCGGCTGCATCATCCGACGCGTGGTTGATACGCAGGCCGGACGAAAGCTTTTCGATTGCGGTTGACAGCGCATCGTCTGTCCTCTTCAACTGATTGTTTACAATAACTGCTGACATATTGTGATTGATTTTCATTTGATATACCCTTTCCGTTTATGCAGCATCCTTGCTTTTTATTTATCATCCCTGTGTTTCATAATCCCGGTTCCTTACCCTTTTGGATTTCTGAATTTGTTTTTCCTGTTCTTTTTTCTTACTGTTCTTTTTATCGGTTTCAAAAATCCTTTTCTTTACCTCATGATTTAAAGATTTCTATAAATTCCTTTGCAATTCCGTACAATACGCGTGTCTGGACCTGGGACTGCTCTTCACCCGCATTATCTTCCCTGTGACCAGTGCTTTCCTGTGCGGTTCCCAGAAAATGACCGATATCCAGCGCCGCGCTTTCCACAATCTGCACGCTGCCCGTTTCCTGATGCAGTATTCCGTTCATGGCGTCTGTTAACCGTTCCTGCCTCTCTTTCAGCCACGATATACTATCTGCACGGGAAACGGCTGCGACCGCACTTGCGCCTTTTTCATCCACTTTTACCTGAACCGCAATTTTTCCGTGCGCTTCCGTTTCAAATGCGATATTTACTTTTCCTTTTTCTTTTGTGCCGCGTATGATCTTCAGGCTGACGTTTGTCATTTCATTTCCAATCATGACCGGAATATGGTAATGTTCCTCTTTTACCATTTTTACACTGAGTGTAATTGATGCGCAGGCGATCTTCATATTACGGATATCGATACTGGAAGTTTCGTCGTCTTCAAGCATTGACTTCATAACGTTTTCTGCTGTCTGTGCAAGTTCTTCCTGCGCCTTTGCCAGTTCCTCCGGCGTCTGCATTGCTTCCGCAAACCGCCCGAGCAGTTCCATACAGGCTTCTTTTAAATCTGGCTGCCCCGACATGCCCTCTTCGGAAAACAACTGACGGAAACTCTGATTGCGCCGGTGGTGCATCTGGCTGACCCCCAGCATGTTATATAACGTCTTCGGCATATCATACCGTTCCAGCTGTTGAAGTACTTCCGTTTCTTCCCCCCTGATACTTTGCATTTCCTCCAACTGCATCTGAGCATAATCCCGTTCCGCTGCAGGACGAGCCGTTTCCTGTGCTTCCCTGCTTTCCGGCTGCCCTGCTGATCGGAGTCCTGCCAGAAATTCTTCCGGTGTCATTTGTTCATATGCATTTTCTTTCATCATATCAGCCATATGTTCCGGAGCAAGCTGTTCATAAGCCGCTTTAGAGCACTCCGTCTGGAATCCCGCCTCTATCTGTGCAGAAATTGACTTTGCATCCGCAGTCACGCTCTCTGTCTGCCCCACGCTGTCGTCCACTCCGACATCCATGCCCCCGTGTTTCAGAGTACGGACGGAACTCAACAGATTTTTCATGCTCAACTGTGCATTTTGCTGCACCAACGCGCCGACGGCTGCGCCGTCCGTAGTTTCTATCTGATGGAGCAGACGGTATATTCCGATATAAGCGCTCCGTTCCTCTTTGGTAATACCGTTGGCCTGTTCTAATTTCCACAAAAATTTGCTGTACTTTTCGGAAGTATTTTCCTCCTGCCTCTCTTTGATCTGCACTGCCGCTTCATTCAATTCGTCTACCGACATTTGCAGCGGATTTTTTCCCTCGCGAATCATCTCCAGCACTACGGACGGCGTCAGATTCCCAAACATCCGCTGAACTTTCACGTCTGCCGACTTGATCGTCTGAATGTTCTCCTGCGTAATCTCCATGCTGTTATAACCGAGGATCCGCACGGCACGCAGATTCTCTTCCGTAGCCGGCAGGTCCATATCTTTTAAAATCTCTTCAATATTCCGGAATGCATTCTCGATCCGGTCGCCCAGATCACGCCGCGGCGCCGTCATCAACGGTTCGTATCCGCGATTCGCTTCTTCATATGCCCGTTTTCTGGCAGCCGCGCTTTCCTGAACTTCACTTAACGGTTTTTGCGTAATATCCTCTTCCGCAAGAATATCCGCCGGAGCTTCTTTCAAACTTGCGGCTGCCTTTGAGGTTTCATACATCAACTGCGCGGCATCCGTTCCTGAGGCTCCCTGCGCCTGGCCTGCCGCCCCCTGTATCCGGTCTGTTGCTGACATTTCCTGTATCTGGCCTGCCGCGGCTGTCTGCGCCTGATCTCCTGCCACATCCTGAACCGCCGTCATTTGACGGTAATATGCCATCTCTTCTTCTTTTAACTGCTCTACCAATTGCTCTAACGGCTGCGTTTCAATCTGAATCCCTTTTTTCAGCAGGCTGTAATTCGCCTGCACGGTCATCATCAGCCGGATCTCTTCTAACTGCCTGGTCTTTTTTAACAATTCCCCGGCTTTTTCCGGTGAAACGGATTCGGTGGCTCCCACATCTGTGTTCCCGTCTGCCGCCTGTTTCTCCTGCTGTCCTAACGCCCATTCCAGATTTTCTATGGTAATTTCTTTATCCGCTTCTACTAAAACGGCAACCGTTTTCTCATCCGCCCGCTGCACGGTTGCCGCCGCCTGTTCCGCCCGGTCTTTATAAGTATAACCGCCCAGCAGCATGGCTTCCTGCGGCCGCTTGCCCTCCTGCATGGCCTCAAGTCCTGCTGTCAGGACATCTGCCGGATCAGCCGGAAGTTCCAGTTCCTGCAGTTCCTGCAAATAAGTAATATTTTCCGCAGTCAGATCCATGCCGCCATACAGCAGCCATGCCGCATTTTTCTGGTTCGCAGCATTATTTTCAAGACCCGATCTTTGCAGCATGTTTGCAACGGCCCGATCCAACCCTTCCGGCAAAGCCGCATCTTCCGGCACTGCAAAATTACCGCCGGAAAATTGCGCCTGATAAATATTTTCCACTGTTGGCTGCAGATTGTTTTCGATCAGATAACGAATCGCTCCATCGGACAGGTTTTTTAATTCTCCACTCTGTGCAACGACCGTTTCCAACGCTTTGACATTTTCTTTACTTGACGGAAGATTGGCTTCTTTTAACGCCTGTTCCACAATATTTGCCATCGCCTGTCCGCCGTATTCCTGTGCAATGGCATCCACATCCACACCGTCGCCAAAATAACTGATATCCGCTCCGGCTTTTGCCAGTTCGATTTTGATTTTATCCATTTCCGTCACAATTTTTTTCACATCGTCTTTTTGTGCGGAAAATCCGTCTTCCATCGCTTCTTCATAATCGGAAGAAGTCATCGTATTCACGAGATACTCAAAATCTGCTCCGACCGGCTTTTCCTCTGACTGCGCCGCATCCATAACCTCCTGTTTCCCCTGCTGTTTCGTATACGTCTGCTCCTGCCCCGGAAACGGCACGCTGTCATGCAACGAAAAAGATTCTGACGATGCGCGCCTGATTGCGTCGTTTTCCGTCAGAACTCCCTTTTTTTCATACCCTGTATGCGTTGTTTTCTGTTCATTTGGCTCAAATAATACGGAAGCATCAATTTTCATATCCTACACCTCATGTTCCGGCAGTCCCGCCTGGGACTGCACCGGCTTATTTCCTGATCTGATGTCTATTATTTCGGTGTACTGGTATGAAAACTTTAGCTTCCGTACCTATGGAATTCTATAACCTTTCCCCTGTTCAATTTGGTGCAAAATAAAACTTCCTCTAACGGCAGGTAATAAACATATTCCCTGCTGCCGCAAAACTCTCGGTCCAGTCGCTGATCTTTTCGGTTTTTACGGAATTGCTGCCCGGCTGATATACCGTAATGTTAACGGTATCATATCCGGTAATTACCACAGGGCCTTCGGCGCTGTCCATTGCAATCACCGGTTTTTTCTCACTGACATAATACAGGACTTCATCCAGGCAGCATCCGGCCAGATCAATAATTTCCTCGTTTGGCAGCGCGCTCTGCAATATCTCCGCCGGCGTCTTATTATCATTTAAAAGCGCATCCACACTGATATGGACTCCTTCGGTTTCCAACAGCAGCGCCATACATCTTGCCGTTTCACTGCTGTTTCCCTCAGTATTTGTAAGCGTTGTTTTAAATGCCTGTACCGCATTTGCCCGAGCTCTTTTCCAGACATATTCCTGATTGCTGTCTACCACGATGCCTTTCTCCTCATTTGCAGCACGGACTACTTCCGGCAGGCTTTCGGAAGCCGCAACCACCCGCCCTTTGGCATAAGCATAATAAACGTCTGATTTCTTTTCCCGGTTTAAATCCACTTCACGCTCACCGTCAAACAAAACATTTTTCGGCGTCAGCAGTTTCGGTGATTTTTCCGGAACCTCTTCCGGCAGTTTGATCTGTATCTGCGTCTGACGCTCTTCGGTTACCGTAGTATGCAGAGTTATCATTTTCTCGGAATTTGTTTTATTGTTTACGATCGTATCCTGCTCATTAACTACATATACTCCTCCGTTCGGACTTGCCAGATTCAAATAGATCGTATCCGCCTCAACATATGCATCCATAATGTAATATCCGGCTTTCCGGTATTCTTTTTCCACCTGTCCCGCTTCATTCAGAATATTCGCCTGATGCATTGGAAATACAGTATTTCCCGCCTTGTCAGCTGCGATCTCGCTTTCGTTTGCAATCCCGTATACAAGATCTTCACGCATATAGCATAAAGGCTTTAACTTCTTTCCAGATTCTGCGTCCTGCTGCGACTGTTTCGCAGTTTCCAGATCAAGCATCTGCATACTCCGTCCTGCGTCCGTCCCGTCTGTTCCGATCCATGCGACATGCCTGCCGCTTTCAGACACTGCATAATTTCCTTCTTTCAGTCCTTTTGCGACCGTATCCACATTCATATTCTGCAAATTCACCTGATAAACGGTTCCGTCCACCATAAAGTAAAAGTACCCGCTTTTGCTCGTATACAGAAGTTGTCCCAAATCCTCTTTCATAACCTGATACGACTGATCCGAAGAAATAAATACCTCTTCTTCAATCGTATTGACCGCACTGTCATAATGATATACGCTGACGCCGACCTGTCCTTCATGCCTGCCCCGGTTCATATAGCCGTATACGATAAAATCGGCGCTTCCGTTTTCGTCTACCTGTATCAGTTCAATATCATGCTGGTCATAATTTTCCCGTGCGTCTATGCCTTCAAAACCGCGGAAAGAAAAGACCTGCGCCTCCTGGTTCATCGACTGATTGTACGCCCAGAGTTCGCCGTCCTGGACAAACAGCACGCACGTGCCGTTTCCATTCGCCATATACTGCACGTCGCCGTCACGAATCCCAAGCTGAATATAATTTTTATAAAAATTATCATTTTCTCCGCGGAAAATCTGATTCATCGTTCTTTCAAAATCCAGAAGGTAAATTCTTTCCGTAGTATACCGTACCCGATAATACTCTTCCACATTGTAATATTCCAGTTCGCCGTTATTTCCCTTTGAAGTCATAATATAATCCAGAATAATCACATTATAATAATCCGTAATCTCTTTTACGGACGTTACCGGTGCGGACAGTACATCCCCTTTAAAGGAACCCCAGCCGATCTGAGTAAGGTTTGAATGGATTGTCACTTTATTTAAAGTAGAATTATCGGCTGTTGCCGTCGGTTCCAAAAAAGTAGACAACGTCCCTAATGTTTCCGGATTCAAAGTCGTTTCATGAAAGTTTTTCACAAATTCCAGACATTCATCCATATGGGAATCGCCTTCTAACATGACCCTCGTATAATAACGAACCGTTTTTCCTTCGCCTACAATCGAAAGCGTCAGCAAATATTCTTTATTTTCTTCCAGCAGATTTTCCAGAGTCAGTTCCGCCTCCGCCCTTTCTCCGCTGTTTTTATAATCGGCAACTTCTTTATTTTCAATCAGGCGCTCCATATCCAGACTTCGTACTTCATAAGACATGGCGTCTATTTGAAAACCATATGTCTGCACCTGCAGGTTGATCTTTAAATCTTTGTTTAAAGGCAGGATGTTATCTCTGACATACCTGCCATCCATTTCCGTCGTATATCCGTGCAGATCATTCATTTTCGCGTTGTTTTTCATCATATAAACAACCGGAAGAGTGGCCTCTTCCATTTCACTTGTCAAATCTTCGTTTTCATGATTGGTCAGATAGCTCGTAAACACCAGCGCAGCGATAAACACTCCCGCCAACACTCCGATCTTTATCAATAATTGTTTCATAATCCTGCTCTCTCTTCTATGCTTATAATTCCGTATCGTATTTATTGTAATTTGTTTCAGGAAAAACTACAACTGTTTTTTGCAAAAGTAACCTTACCACCAGCGGCGGCAGCGGTAATGCCTGCAGCGCCGGCGGTATATTTCATGCGCCATCATCACTTCCGTAAGTTCACAGATATCCGGTTTGTCCCTGACCGGTTCCGGCAGTTTTTTCAAAATCTGTCCGCATATATGGAAAAAACGTACTTTATCCGGATATTCATCAAACATCATAGAACCCTCATATTCCATTTTGTCACATTCTTCCTCTATGAACGGCTGCAGCAGCAGGGCCTGCTTCGGCAGAAACCGTTTCATTCTTTCCAGATCTTCTTCATAGTCTTTCTCTCCCATATAGCTTTCATACGCCGGGAATGTCATATAAAAAGGAATTTTCTGTCCGTATTGGTACAACGTGTTCCATGTATCAGGAGCATGATCCATTTTTTCGTCCTTTTTATTTTTTATGTTATTTTATGCCGACGGCGGCTGTTTCGTTCCTGTAGGATTTTCACACCGGAATACTGTATCAAGAGAAAAAAATCCCGCATAGCGGGATTCTTCCTGATCTTTCGTTCACTTACCAGTTCACTTCTTTTTTCGTTTCCGTTTCTTCTCCGTCTTTAAAATCATAACTGATTTGTTCGTACAGCTCCGCACAGGCCAGCTCATAATACGGGCCGGTATAGAACAGCTGCACAATCCCGAATGTAATAATAGACAACAGCGCCCAGCCGATAAACGACAGGTCAAATACAAATACATTCCATTTATTTCCATTCATCATCTGTCTGCTTAAGCCAAATACTTCTTCCGTACTTAAACTCGGATTTTCCGCCATAATATATGGTATCATCCGATACTCGTAAGATTTGACGATTCCCGGTATCACAAACAAAAGTGACCACAAAAACGTAAACAAATCGCGGAAAAACATCGTTTTTACCACATTAATATAACAATTGTCAAAAACAAATCCGAAACTTCCGATTTCATGATGTCCGCGCAGCGCCCCGATAAAATACTTTCTTCCTCCGACTTCCAGCGGATTAAATACAAACACATCAAATATAATAATAACAATTACAACTACCACCGATACTGTCGCAATCGTTGTTACAACTGCAAACCACTGCACCGGAGAAATCGTATTAACCAGACTTCTACCCCAGCCGTAATCATCCAGGTCGCGCCCTGACGTATGGAATGAAACCGTCCCTGTCACAATCGCCATAATCAGCGCCGCCAGTACATTTTTCCAGTAACTGTCCGAAAGTGCTCTGTTTGCTTTTTGCTTAATTGAAATCCTATCCCACATATTCTTTCCCTCCTTGTAAATAATCTTCCAGAATCTCTGCCGCATCTTCCACGCAGCCCCTGCAAGTCCTCAGCGGTTTTCCGGTCAGGGCGCCTTTCAGCTCTTTACAGATCACCGACCGGTTTTTCTCCAGAAACTGTTTTTCCAGCCGCATCAGATCTTCTTTCTGTTCTTCGGTCCATTTTGCCGGATCTTCATAATTTACATATCCTTTTTTCATATTATATGCCGCATACATTCCCATGACTGCACCGCATACTTTTTTCCGGCCTCCTCCGTACTGCGCCACTGCTGCCCGGACTTCTTCCTCCGGCAGACCTGCATCTTCCGCAAAAGCGCATGCAACCGCCTGTGCGCAATTATTCCCATGCCCGTGATATTGGGCAGCCTGTTCTTTTTTTGTCATAACCCGTTCCCACCTTTTTTGTTTTTCAACGCCTGTAATTACAGACGCCCTATCGATCATACTATATTACAGACGCCATACGGCCCACATTATATTATCTACGCCATATGATATACGTTATTATATGGCGTATAATATTAGGTGTCAATATTATATTCTTTCTTTTCTTCAATATTCATTTATTCTTAATAAAATATAAATTTTCCCGCAAGAAAAGGATCGTTTTATCCTCAGGATAAAGCGACCCTTTTCCATTACAATTCTATTTTCATCCGGTTTTATACATCGGATTACTTAAATACAACTCTGTTCCCATTCGGCTTTATACATCGGATTACTTAATCACGACTTTATTTTCATCCGGTTTAATAAAGCAAATCATGATAATGGATATCACGGAACATATAAAGAATACCATATAAGCTTTATTCAAATTTGCAACGCCAATCGCACCAATGATAATAAGCGCCGTGGAACGGACAGCCGTATTGATCGGCGCAATCAGCCTGTTTGCCTGAATAAATCCAAAACGTCCGAAACAGGTACCGATAATAGACGGGATCAGGTTACCGATACCGCCGATACCGAATCCTACAAATATAGCTGCCAAAACCATCATACCGGTGCTTCCGTTCTGGAAAATCATAATCAGAAGAGCTGCCAGATACCAGATTCCGTAAATAACAGACGCAATTTTTGTCGTAAATTTCTGATCCAGCCATCCCCATATATAAGAACCTATAATACCGATTACCGCAGCTACGGTAAGCATCATTACAGATACCTGAACATCGATACCGGTCATCACCAGCTTTGTCACAAAGTTGGATACCAGGCCAATCGTCGTCATCCATAACATACCGTGACCGATACCGATCAGCCAGGTGTTTCTGTCTTTTGCAATGACGCCCATCGTCATACTTTTCGCAACGGCCTGCTGTTTTTCCATCAGAGCTTTTGCTTCTTCCACATTAACCGGCTCGTTATCAGGCGTACATCCGACTTCTTCCGGAGTATTTTTTGCCCAGAAAACAGAAACAATGGCAAATACAAAACAAACGATTCCTAACAATATGTATGCTGTCCTTGGATTTCCAATCTTAGTGAAAATCACAATGATCGTTGCTGTACAGATCGGCAGTCCCATAGAAGCCCAGCCAAGGGCAAGCCCCTTTTTCTTAGGAAACCATACGTTCATAATATTATTCGGCACTACGTTCAACTGAATATTGCCTCCTATAAACGTCAGGCAGATTACCATCAGGAAAAAGACCGGCTGCGAATTGGTAAAAGCCATAATCAGGCATAAAATACCGGTAAGAATGTTTCCGAACAACGCCATAAAACGGCTTCCTTTCTTTGCCGTCATAATACTGAATACGACAGCAGCCGCCACGCCGATCCATCCTCCGATACCAGCCATAGCGTTACACATATTTACAAACGCATCGCCCCATCCATGGTATGCCTGAAATGCAGTCGGAAACCAGTTCAAAGCGTCGGTTGATAACGCTGCCGCAAGATAATAGCTGATTGCGCAGTAAATGATCATTGACCAACCCCATTTACCAAAGTTACTCTTTGTGTTGTTTGAATTCATTTTAGACCTCCCTTAAAAATGCTGTTTCACAACCGCCTGTACGGCAGTGTTTTGTTACCTGAGTTACTTTTCATTACTTTTTGTTAATAAAAATTTTATATATATTTTATTATATCCCAGTAAAATAACGGATACAAACGAAAGAAAGGACTGTATTTATGCCTGTCAGGAATAAATACTGTTGAAAAGAGCGGTAAGGTTCTTTATAATTGTTTTTATACACACCATTCTGTAAGAATGCCACTCTGTAAATAAGGAGGATTTTATATGGATTTTTCATTAGCGTCAGTTACAGTTCAGCAGATTATCGTCTTTCTGCGGGTAGCAGAATACGGCGGTTTTGCCCGCGCCAGTAATTATCTGAATATGACGCAGTCCGCCGTCAGCAAAAGCATTGCCAGGCTGGAAAACGATCTTAACATTGTGCTTTTCCAGAGAACGACCCGGGAAATCCACCTGACGGCGGCAGGTAAAATGCTTTATGACGAATGGGGAAAAACAATAACCGCATTACACAACAGCTATATTAAAGCCGTTTCCGTACAAAACGAAGGAAATAAAATCCTGCGGATCGGCATTTTAAATACGGCCCGTCCCGAATTGTATTTCTGGGATATCCAGGAACGGTTTGAGAAACAAAATCCTGATATTCAAATAGATTTAGCGGCAGCTTATATGACAGATCTGGAAAAAGAACTGGCCCTCGGGGAATTTGACCTGATTATGGTGCCGGATTTTGAGCGGTTTGCAATTATGGATATGGGATTATGCTGGAAATGGGCCGCCTGCTCCAACGCCCGCATCATAATGAATGTAAATCATCCCCTGGCCAGCCAGGAAACCCTGAAAACAACGGATATATTGTATGAAAAATTTACTCCGCTGGAACAAAAAGGACGCCAAAACTATAAAGAAGATTTAACGGAACGCTTTTCTAAATACCATGTTAAACCGATCTTTGTTCCCGGATATAAAAACGCTTACGAAATAAAACTACTGTTTCGCAAACGGGAAGACGCTCTGCTTATGGCAGACGAATACTTTGACTATTCGGAAGATGCCAGCCTGGTAAAAATTCCGCTGGAAGACCAGATGAACGGCATTATCTGCGTATGGAACCCGTCCAATCCCAAACCGCAGCTTCAGGCTTTTCTCCATGAGCTCCGGCCCATCGGCAGAAAAAATACGGATGCTTAAAACAGCTTAATAAAGGAATTACAGACTGTAATTATTCCATCAAAGAATAAATAATGAAAAAGCTTTCCTGGTGAGCGCTATTGCCTCCGTTTTTCAAACTATTTATAATAAATATATCAAATATATCAAATATATTATATTTATTATGGAGGACACGAATATGCCAAAAAAAGTACCTGCAACCATGAAAGACCGTGTAAAAAGCTACTATAAATATTATGCGGGTGAGATGACGCCGGGACCACAGGAAAAATACGACATGATCACGCCCGAACCATGCGATAACAAACTGGCTCTCCGTATCCAGGACCGAAACGACCTGTTTCTGCCGGGGGATCTTCCGGGTGAATTTGGCTGGTGGCTATTGGAAGACGGCACTGCATTGATCGCAAACAAAACCTTTTTCCCGGGAGTAACCGGAGAAATGTTTGACTGGTGGTTTGCATGGCATCCGATCGACCGTCTGCGCTATGCCTGCTGGGATAATGAAGATCATTACGACTGCTATCTCGACGATCCGGCCAGAGCGTTGGACATGAGCCTTTCCATGAGAGAACGGCATTGGGGCAGCATACATAATATCTGGGAAGATATCGGCCTTGGGGAAACAAACCTTTTACGTATTTCTTTCGAAAAACCGTCCGTGCTTGGCTATGATGAAAGTAAAGTAGATACAGACGTGTGCAACGCGCTGGTATGCGCAAACGTCCTGATTCTGGGCGACGACAAGACGCCTGACGTACCGGTTGTGATGACGCACTTCTTAAGGCCTGCGGAGGGCGGTTCCGTT
Source organism: Eubacterium sp. (assembly GCA_022796875.1). Lineage (GTDB taxonomy): Bacteria > Bacillota > Clostridia > Lachnospirales > Lachnospiraceae > JAAWJJ01. The sequence continues at coordinate 26,866 of JAAWJJ010000042.1, forward strand.
CTGCGTTCCAGATTTTGGTTCGGATGGCAGATCATCGACGGGAAAGCGGTAAAATGTATTCCGGACGATGTGAAAATTCCGGCTGCCGGCCCAATTCATTTGCTGAATCATAACGTAAAAGAATTTTCCAATCTGGCGGCTATATTACCGTCAATCTATGAAGAAGAAAAAGATAACTGGGCAAAATAAACCTGTAAAACCCCTCTCCGGATTTTCCTGTCCGGAGAGGGGTTATTTCCAAATTCTGTATTTTATTTTGTAATCTTACCGTCATAACGGTTATATACTTCCGGTAAAAATGATGCCAGATTTGCAAATTCCTGAATCGTGTGGCGGTACATTTTCCATGTTACTTCACTGACGTCAAATCCGTCCGGAAATCTGGTATTATGTACCGTACCGTTTTCAAAATATTTTCCGTTCCAGAATCTACTGCGAACTTCGCATCCTCCTTCTACCGGCCTCGCCGTATGAAGAAATGAATTGAATCCCACCCGGATATCCGGATCCATAGCAAGGAATTTTTTTGCATCTTCTTCTCCGAACAGAATCAGGGACTCTTTATACCAGAAACAGGATGCCGCCGCAAACGCTTTTACCGGGGATACCAGCACTTTATGCATATCCAGCCCAAATTCCTGCGGTGAGAAAAAGCGGATACATACTTCGCCGCAATCTTCCACGCCGTCAAACGATTCTACCGGGAAATGCTCCTTTCCCCAGTTTCTCGTCGCCTGGGAAATACCGCTTTCGTCGGTATGGACATACAGCTCCGGTATGCGGCAGGTCATATGCCCGTTTTGCAACCACATGGCAAGACGTATGTCGTCCAACGGATGAAAATTGAACCACCAGTCGAACATTTCCGGCGTGGCATCCGGGAAAAACGTCCGGTTCGCTACAAAACCTGTACCATCCGACATAATACAATACCCGTCTTCCATTGACTGATATCCCGGAAGAAACAGATCGCTCCTTTTCTCAATCGGCAGAGCCAGTTGAGCGTTCCCCGGCCCTCCGTTTAAAATATCAATTTTTTTCTGTCCCACGTCTGCCTGAGGCCGGTCAAAAATATCCGCAAGGTCAGATTTTTTCTGTTCCTCTGTCAGTTGTACTCTTGGAAGATTTCGCAAGTCTTCCATCGTCGTTTTTGAAAAATTACCCATATTTTCTCCTCCTGCTAAAATATAGTTACATTTGCCAGGCTTGAAGCCGCCATAAACATCACTACTGCTGCAGTTCCCCCTGCTTTTCACGCATTACGCCAGGCCCGGCGCCACCATAAACATCAGCGCCGCCACAATTGCCGCGATTAACGGAAAAATACAGGATACAATAAACATCGGCATATAGCCTTCTTTATGGCTGATTTTCGTCATCGAAAGAATGATAATAATCATCCCGTTAAACGGCAGCGTTTCAAAAGAAACGGATGCGATCGTCGATACACGGTGAATCATTTCCGCCGTGATCAAACCGGCATTTGCCGCCGTTCCGCCTGCAAGCAGGGCACCTGCCAGAATCGGCACGATAATGGACATGCCGGCCGGCGGAGAACTGGTCAGCGCAACCAGAATCACAATTGCCAGAACTACGATAAGCATCGGATGGATCGGAAGATTCACGATACTTTCCGCCATTGTCTGAAATGCGGACGTTGCAGCCACTACCGCCGCGAAACCGGAAATAACGGAAATGTTAAACAGCGCGCCTGCCGACGTCATGGCTCCATCGTTTAACGTCGCAAGAATATGCCCTCTTTTTTTCGTTCCCTCCGGCAGTCCGTCATATTTGATGCAGTTCCCCATAAGTACCAGGGCCAGAATAATTCCTGCCGAAAGAGCGACGGAAATATCCAGCTTCAAAATACCGAACATTACAAATACCAGGATGATCGGAAGCAGCGCCACAAAGAAATTTGGACGCTTCGTATCGCTGAATTCCGGAACCGGAGGCATAGCGCCATATTCAAAATGCCCGCCGACGCGCATTTCTTTCACGCACATAGCCGAAATCGTCGCCCATGTCCCGACTGCAATAATTGCCGCCGCTACGATACCCGGAACCAAACCGGAAGTAGACGTCGTTCCCAAAATGCTCATCGGCACAATATTCTGTGTGACCGGCGCGCCCGGACAGACTGCCGCCGCCGTAGAACACATCAAAATGCCCGGTATGTATTTTCTCGGCATATCCAGCTTTTTCCACATACGCACTACGATCGGAAACGTCGTATAAAGCACTATAAAAGCGTCGATTCCGCCCAGACAGAGCAAAAAAGATAAAATTACGATAACCGCAACGGCAACGCGTACTTTATTTTCCCCTTTCGCACGGTCAACAAATACTCTGATAAAACCGTCCGCCAGCGCTTCCGCCGCCCCCGTCTGCGTATAAACTTTGCCGAGGATCGTCCCCAGCATAATTACCGGCAGCAGCATTCCCAGAACAGATACCATTCCCTGTACATACATATTGGAAAACGCTTTCACTGGATTCAGCTGATTGAATACTGCCACGACAATACAGGCAATCGGCGCCAGTATAATCGTATTTACATTTTTAAACGTGAAGAATAAAATAATACAAAAACCAATAATAATTCCTATTAATCCTAATGCCATTTTTCTCCCCCTATCCGTTGTATACGAAATATCCGTACTTATCTATTTTTATACTCTGGCCTCTCCAAAACCGGAAGCGTATTATCCTGTACATATTTCCATTCATACTCTCCGGTTTTTTCCACAGACAGGTTGTAGTATACGTTTTGCGTCGGATCCGGATGGTCTTTCCATACGTTGTACAGGCCTGGCAAAAATTTCGGCCACCAGCAAAGTTCATATTCCCCGTGTTCAAAATTGTTTTTCGTCCCTTTTACATGCGGAAACTCGTCCGGACGAATTACTTTTTTGCTTAATTCCAGCGTTTCCGTTGCGCATACCATGCGGTGAATACACCCGCCTTCCACGTCCTCCCACATATGGGTCAGGAGCATCCAGGTATGACCGTCCTCATCTTTCGTGCCCTCTATAATGGCGTGTTTGCAGCAATGGTCAAACGGAAAAACATCCATATCATAACGGTTGTACAGCAACATTCCAAATCCGTCCCCTGCCGCTACGCTCAAATCTAATATCTGGTCTTCGTCCATGTTCTCCAGGCTTGTATGTTTTGAATTTGTAAAACCATACTGCCACGGTTCCTGCATCCACTGGAAACGTTTGTGAGATCCCGGCGCCCAGAGATAATATCCTTTCTCCATATTGGACCAGAACCAGTCAATCATTTCCGAAGTAACTCCCGGCAGGAAATGTTCCCCTTCGATACAGATCGCCCAGCCTGCTTCTTTGTACTTCGGATTCAGGTCAATATCCGGCAAATCCGTAATTCCGACTTCTTCCGGCCTTTTTAATTTTTCCCATTTCGGATACGGTACTTTGAATTGCCCAAACGGCCTGCTCGATTGTCCCCCTGTCGCTACATACTTATCAAAATCCATCCTTTTTCCTCCTTGTTCTTTGTACTCCCATACTCTCCTTTAACGCCCGTTTTTATGGGAGTGTGTGTTTGGTTACTACTAATGTAACCGATTTTTTATTCTCTTAGAAGCACACCCCGAAACGACATGTTTCGGAAAGAAACAAATGCGTACAATCTATGCGGATACGGCACATTTTGCCCCCGTCTGTCCCACCTTGACACGATTTTTACGATTTTATATAATACAAAGAAAGCTGGAAAAATGAGAAATAAAACGAAAATAACGGTACAGATATTGAAACAGGGAACGAAAGATAAAACAAGCATGTAATGAAAAAAGAAATGAGGAAAGAATTATGGCGGCAACCCTTTTACAATCACAATCCGAACTCGCTAAAACTCTGATCAAAAAAGCTTTTATCCAATTATATTCAAAACAGGGAATTGATAAAATTACAGTACGTGAAATCTGTGCTGTCAGCGGTGTATCCCGCTCTGCCTTTTACAGACATTTTGACGACAAATACGATATTCTGGAACAGATCGAAACAGAACTCCTGACAAATCTCAAACAACTGAACTCCAAATACAACAAATTTTTTCTGACGGAAAAGGACCGGATTCTTCCTAATTTTGCAGAAACAACCCAATACATTTATGATAACAGGGAATATTTTATTCCTTTGATCACGATTCCGGGAGATTCCCGATTTATCCACCGCTGGAAACTGATCATGCAGGAAGACTTTTTCCACCGCCTGACGTGCGACAACGTCCTGCCAAAGGAAAATGCCGAAATACTGACGTTTTCCATGTCTTCTTCATTAATCGGCATGTTTGAATACTGGCTGACAAAAGAAACGGAACTCTCCCCGGAAGAACTTGCCCTGATCGGAACAAAATTATTATTCCATTCTTTTTATCATACCACAATATAGAAAAAAGCCGGAAAAACGTCGCGGCAGACATAGTCTGCCACCGCTTTTCCGGCAGCCAATGCTAAGTTATGAATTTTTTCGTTTATTTATTTCTTCCGTCAGCTTCGGAACTACTTCAAACAAATCACCTACAATGCCGTAATCCGAAAATGTAAAAATATTTGCTTCCGGATCTTTATTGACCGCTACGATCACATCCGCTCCGGAAATACCGGCCGCATGCTGGATTGCTCCGGAAATACCACAGGCGATATAAAGTTTCGGCCCTACGGTTTTGCCGGTCTGTCCGACCTGATGGCTGTGGGAGATCCAGCCGCTGTCCACCGCTGCGCGGGACGCCCCCAAAGTAGCGCCCAGCGCCCGGCAAAGTTCTTCTAACGGTGCAAAGCCTTCCGGCCCGCCTACGCCGCGGCCTCCGGATACGATAATCTCCGCGCTTTCCAGATCTACAATTTCATCTGCCACGTCTTTTATAACTTCCAGAATTTCCGTGCGGATTTGATCTGATGTCACATAGAAATCTATATTGACTACCTCTGCTTTCAGCCCGGTTTCTTCCGGCTTTTGAAAGACGCTGGGACGCACCGTCCCCAGCTGCGGCCTATGGTCTGGGCAAAGGATCGTCGCCATTAGGTTGCCGCCGAACGCCGGACGCGTCCATGCCACGTTACCCGTTTCTTTATCGATTGCCAGTTTTGTACAATCGGCCGTCAGGCCGGTTTTTAAACGGCAGGCAACGCGGGGAGCAAGGTCGCGTCCGTTCGGCGTCGCCCCAAAGATCATTGTCGTCGGCCCAAACCGTTCCGCCGCATGGCATACCGCCATGGCATATGCATCCGTTGTGTAATCCCGATATTCCTCCCCGTCAATCACATAAATCACGTCTGCTCCATGTATATCCGCGTCGTTTACTGCCTGGTGCACATCGGAACCGATAATCAGCGCGCACAGCCTGCCGCCCTGTCCGTCGGCCAGTTCGCGTCCCGGACTTAGCAGCTCGATGCCTGCATTTTTTGCAGAGCCGTCTTCATTTGTTTCCACAAATACCCATACATCTTTGCTTTTTACTTCCACAGTTTTCCCTCCTGCTAATTAGATAATATCCGCCTCGTAATCAGATGATATTTGCGTCGCCAAGCAGGGAAACCAGCTTAACTGCACTCTTTTCCTCTGTTTCTTCTCTAATTATGATCCCATCCTTTTTCACTTCCGGGACAAACGTCTTTTTCACGCGCGTCGGCGATCCTTTCAGACCGATCGCCGTACGGTCTATTTCCGGAAAGTCATCTGCCGTCAGCGTGGTAATCTCCGCTTTGCGCGCAGCCAGCTTGCTTTTTATAGAAGGATACCTCGGTTCAAACGACGGTTTGGTAAATGTCACCAGACAAGGATAACGTACGCCGATGATCTGATTTCCTCCGTCTGCTTCTTTTGTTACTTTCAAACGTTCCGCTTCTGCTTCCGTTTCCAGCGCATACGTCACCTGCGGAAGACCCAGATGCTCTGCAAGCTCGCAGCCCACCTGCGCGGTATCTCCGTCGATCGCCTGCTTCCCGCAGAAAATCATGTCAAATTTGCCTTCCAGTTCTTCTATTTTCACAACCGCATTTGCCAGAATATAGCTGGTCGCCAGTGTATCCGAGCCGCCAAACGCACGGTCCGAGATCAGATAACCTTGATCTGCCCCGATACTGAGGCACTCCCGGATAACGGCTTCCGCCTGTTTCGGCCCCATACTGGCTGCTACGATCTTTGTATCTGGATGCTTATCCTTAATTCGCGCAGCCGCTTCCATTGCATATCCGTCAAACGGATTTAAAATGCTGGGTACGCCTTCCCGAATCAACGTATTCGTTTCCGGGTCAATTTTAATAATGGTGGTATCCGGAACCTGTTTCACGCAAACTAATATATTCACTCTTTTTTCCTCCTGCCCTGCTGCCCGCACTGTTTTCTGAAATTTTATACTTTCGGTAAGCTATATTGTATTGCCGTTCCGATACGCCTGTCTTTTCTCCACTGCGGCGCGTCGCCGTCATCCGCCCAGTACTCATCCACTGCTAAAATTTTATCGTCGCAAATTCTGAAAAATGACGTTACATGAAAGGATAATGATCTGTCTTTCGGATACACATGGGTTACTGTAACCAATAAATCATTAATATGCTCCACTCTTTCCACTTTGCCGTCCCAATCGCCCGGATATTCACAATTTGCAATCAAAAACTCCTCCACGTTAAAATGTTCATTCGTACAGTGCCAGTTTATGTATGCAGTTTTATCAAAATATTTTCTGATCGCTTCCGCATCCTGCGCCAGGACGTCTTTCCAAAAATCGTATATATTCAACTATTTCTCCTCCATGTCATTTTGAAACCGGCATATTGTAAATACCCTGGCTCTATGATATGATTTTTGTAATTCAATCTATTATTTTTTGCAAATTCAGGTGGTTTGGTTTCATATAAAAATACTTTTCACGGTTCTCTTTTGATTTTACAGGTAAATATTACTTCTTTCACCATTAGCCGTCAATAACTTTACTAATATTACCAAAACATACTGTTTTTTGCGTATTATCATCGATCATGTATAGAAAAACTACTTTTGATTATTTAACACCAGGGAAAAGAGGAAAAATATGGATATTAATGAAAGGTTAACTGAGTTTTCATGATATGCGATGTGATAAAAGATACGTTTGAAAAATGTTGCAAATTATAAAAAGCTAACTTTTCTATGAAAACGGCTCAATGGATAATTCTTTTCGTAGAGCACAAGGTAGTGTAAAATAAATTGTGTTTTTGGAAAGAAATGGCTCCTTTTTGGTAAGAATTAGGATATGAAAATTTTTATCGAAAAGGAGTATTTTTATGC
>JAAWJJ010000043.1 GCA_022796875.1 Eubacterium sp.
ACGCAACCGTCCTCGATGCGCCGTCCGGGCGCACTCGGACTTTTGGGGACATCCCTGTCCCCAAATTACTGCAAAAATACGGCGGAAGTAAGAGCTTCTCATTTTCCTGCACAAGGGCAGTCCATCCTATTTTGTGCTGTCTGCCTGGAAATATCGGCGGCGAAATGTTTTAGAAACATTTTTGTAAGCGAAATAAGCCGACGTACTGGCAGCTCCAATAGTTCCGGCAAATATTACAGAAGATTGACAGAATCTGGAAAACATTTCACAAATGTGGAATGTCAGGCCGGTACAAAATAATAACCAATTGTCCTTGCGGAAGAAAATGAGATTTTCTTAGCGCTCTGTATTTTAACAGCAATTTGAGGACAGGGATGTCCTCAAAAGTCCGAACTGCGCCCGGATGGCGCATTGAGGGCGGTTGCGTACAAAAAAGTAATCATGGCAGAGCGGTTAGAAAATCCATTTGATGAAACAGGCAATTGTTATATTTTGTACAGACTGACAAAAACATATAAAATCGGATTCTCTGATGCTGCCAACTTCTTATAATATTTTTTATATCACCATACTTATAGAAGTTTACATTAAAGCCGTTTTACAAAAGAAACGTCCAAGCTGCCAGCAGCTCCCCCCATGAAAAGGAACCAAATACGTAATAGTTTTATGCAAAGAAAAAGGAATTATTCGGTCCATTTTCCCGAATAATTCCTTTTTCTTTTATGAAATCTATGTATTTTTTTTAGCAAATTTTTGTTTCGCCAACTGCCTGACCGACCAGAAATAAGCAATCAGCAACTCCGCTACCGCGCCGATCCATGCCAGAACCTCGCCATAAAACAACGCCTGATAACCGATCAATGCAGGCAGCAGCAGCGCCACGCTCGTGCGCACCAGAAATTCCGCAAATCCTGACAGCATCGTAAGCACCGACCGTCCCATTCCCTGCACCGCCGAACGGACTACATGAAGGACATATAAAACCGGAAGAAACACGCTCATGACCCATAAATACTCAAACGCCATGCCGACCGTTGCCTGACGCTCTGCTTCCGTACCGGAAATAAACAGTCCCAGCAGGCTTTTTCCAAACAAATACATACACAGCGTGATTGCGACGGCAGTCACTATGCCGATCAGTGCTGCGTCTTTTGTTCCTTTCCGGATACGGTCAATCTTACCCGCACCCAGATTTTGCCCCGTATAAGTAGTCATAGCGTATCCGAATGAAATCGCCGCAATTTCCAGAACGCCGTACAGCTTATTGGTAGCCGTAAAAGCAGCGATAAACATGACGCCAAAACCGTTTACCACAGCCTGTACGATCATACCGCCGATCGAAATCAGCACATTTTGCAGCGCCATCGGCGATCCAAGGTAAAGCAGGCGAAATACCAGCTTTCGCTCCGGCAGAAAATCTGTCTTCTTAAACTTCATAATATCCGTTTTCCTGATCTTTTGCAAACAAAATAACGCCGAACAAAATTGCGCCGCTACCGTAGCAATGGCCGCGCCCTGCACTCCCCAGTGAAAGACTGCGACAAACAAAAAATCCAGTCCCACATTGATGACTGCAGCCAGCATCATAGCCTGCAGGGGGCTCCTGCTGTCCCCCAGAGCCCTTAATATGGCAGCCAGAATATTATACGCCATCACTACTAACATACCGCCAAATACAATTCTTAAATACGCGGCGGCAACAGGCATAATATCTGCCGGCGCTTTCAGAATCTGCAGCACGGGTATTACCAGCATCTCTCCTGCAACCACCAGAAATACCGCCAGAATACCGGAAAGCAAAATAGCGTTTCCTGTGGCTTTACGCATACCGTCTAAATCCTCTTCCCCAAACTTCCGGGCGATCAGTATCGAAAACCCCTGCGTCAGTCCTGACATAATGCCCAAAAACATCCAGTTGAACCAATCCGTAGTTCCAAGCGCCGCCAACGCGCGGTTCCCAAGCACTTGTCCCACTACCATGGTATCTACCACCGTATATAGCTGCTGAAAAATATTCCCGATCATGAGCGGAACCGAAAACGCCAAAATCAGTTTCGCCGGATTTCCAACCGTCATATTTTTCAAATTTGTATTCGTTTTTCCGACTGTCATATCCATTTCACCCCCTGCCTGCTCCCGGAAACCGCAAACTCCTGCTTTTATTAATTATTCACGCAGTCCCGGCAGCAAATGCACCGTCATTATTCCTGTTTCCATATCAACATCCAATATACATTCTTTGATTGCCGGAATCAGAAGATCCGGCGTATTTTCTTTTTTTATAATATAAACGTCGTTTGCTCCGGTTGTCAGTACGTCGCTTAATTCTCCCAGTACCTCGCCGTCTTCCTCTACAACGTTAAGGCCAATCATATCCGCAATAAAATATTCGTCTTTTTGCAATGGCACGGCATTTTCTCTCGTTACAAACAAACCGTTTCCTTTGAATTTTTCGACTTCATTAATATTTACAAACTCCCGGAAGCGCAGAATCACCATATTTTTATGGTATTTGCGTTCCATAATATGCAATGTAGTCTTTTGCTCCCCGGTATCCAATATAACTTCTTTTAATTTATCAAAACGCGCAGCATCATCCGTTGTCGGAAATACTTTTACTTCTCCGCGTACGCCATGCGTATTCGCAATAATCCCCACCTGTAACAACTCTTCCATACATTCTCCTTTTACAATAAACATATCCATCTATAAAATACTTCTATCTGCAAAATACTTCCATCTACAAAACACATCTATCTGCAAAATACTTTTATCTTACAAAACAGACCAAAAATCCCTCTCCTGCGTGTACACGAGAGGGATTTTACTTTCTTTTATGGCGGTTACTGCAAGATGATCCGCAATAACCTTTTTCGGCGGTTACTGCATCATTGATTTCGCAATAACCTTTCTATGGCAGTCACTGTGCAATTTCCACAATAACCTTTTTTTCATATTTTGAGGCAGCCGCCTTTACTACAGACCGGATAGCTTTTGCAATTCGTCCTTGTTTTCCGATTACTTTTCCCATATCGGACTGTGCCACATGCAGTTCCAATACGATGGATTTTTCATTTTCGTTTTCAATGACAACAACTTCGTCCGGGCTGTCCACCAGTGATTTCGCAATGATTTCAACTAATTCTTTCATCACAATGCACCTCCCTCATACTATTTTGTAATACCGGCTTTTTTGAAAATTCTTTCTACCGTCTGAGTCGGCTGCGCGCCGTTTCCCAGCCATTTCTTTGCCAGTTCTTCATTAACATGATACTCAGTCGGATCTTTTGTCGGATCATATGTTCCAATTTCTTCGATGCATTTTCCGTCCCTCGGAGAACGGGAATCTGCTACTACGATTCTATAAAAAGGCGCTTTTTTCTGACCCATTCTTCTTAATCTGATTTTTACTGCCATTTTTTTCACCTGCCTTTCTGCGTGATAATCTTGCAGACGGTTCACTGCCTGCCTTTTATAATAATTTATAAAAAAGGAAGTTTCCCTTTCTACCTGATATAAAGAATCCGGCTTTGCTGTCTTTCATTCCTAAAGGATCCGGCCGTTTTGCTAAAACGGAAGCTTGAATAATCCGCCTCCGCGGCGTCCGCGTTTGCCCCCGCCCATCAGTCCCGGCATCTGCTTCATCATTTTGCGCGCCTGTTCAAACTGTTTGACCAGTCGGTTGACTTCACTGATATCCACACCTGCGCCTTTGGCAATCCTGTTTTTCCGGCTCGGATTTAATACCCCCGGATTCGCACGTTCCTGCGGTGTCATCGAATAAATCATAGCTTCAATACGCGCCATTTTCTTTTCATCCATGGCGTTCTGGATGTCGCCGATCTGTGAACTGCTCACCCCCGGCATCATGGACAATATACTCGTAAGCCCGCCCATTTTCTTCATCTGGTTCATGGACTCGAGATAATCATCAAAGCCAAACTCTGCTTTTTTGATTTTCTTCTCCATCTCTTTGGCTTTTTCTTCGTCCAGGGAATCCTGCGCCTTTTCAATCAGTGTCAGCACATCGCCCATCCCCAAAATACGGGAAGCCATACGGTCCGGATAAAACTGCTCCAGGTCGTTTAGCTTTTCCCCCATACCAACGTACAAAATCGGTTTTCCTGTCACCGCTTTGATAGACAGGGCGGCCCCGCCTCTTGTATCGCCGTCCAGTTTAGTTAAAATAACGCCGTCAATACCGATTTTTTCATCAAACGTGGAAGACACGTTGACAGCGTCCTGTCCGGTCATGGCGTCTACCACCAGAATCGTCTGCGCAACATCCACATTTGCTTTAATCTGCGCCAGTTCGTCCATCATTTCCTCATCTACGTGCAGACGTCCGGCGGTATCTATGATAATAATGTTATTTCCGTTTTTCGCAGCGTGTTCTACTGCGGCTTTGGCAATATCCACAGGCCGATGTTTGTCGCCCATGGAAAAAACTTCCACCCCCTGTTTTTCCCCGTTAATTTTTAACTGGTCAATCGCAGCCGGACGATAAACGTCGCAGGCAACTAAAAGCGGTTTCTTCCCTTTCAGCTTCAGCTTTCCGGCAAGCTTTGCCACCGTCGTCGTTTTACCGGCTCCCTGCAGGCCCGCCATCATAATGACCGTCGTCTGCTGACCCGGACGAAGCGCAAGCTCTGTCGTTTCCGCTCCCATGAGATTCACCATTTCTTCATTTACGATCTTAATCACCATCTGCCCCGGATTCAGACCGTTCATGACGTCCTGGCCAATCGCCCTTTCCTGTACGCCTTTGACAAATTGCTTCACAACACGGAAATTAACGTCGGCTTCCAACAGCGCCATCTTGACTTCTTTCAGGGCTGTTTTAACATCGTCTTCCGTCAAACGCCCTTTGCTTCTTAACTTTTTAAAAACATTTTGCAGTTTCTCGGATAAGCTGTCAAATGCCATGCTATAACTCCTCTAAAATCTCACTTGCCAGACGGTCGATCTCGTCTGAAAATTCTCTGTCTTTCCCGATCAAGAACATTCGGTCTGGTTTACCGAAAACCGTCCTGTCTTTTTGTTCTGAAAGCATCTGCTCCTTTTCCTCGGAAAACGCTCTTGTTAACGACCGGATTTTTAGTACCTGCCCTTTAATCTGCAAAAACTTCTCCAGCAGATGCAGCTTTTCTTCATAATCTTCCAATGTTCTGACGCACCGTTTCACCATATCGTAGACTCCCTGCCTGCTGATCCCTTCTTCTCCTGCGATTTCGCTCAAAGATAAATCATTCAGCACAAAGTCTTCAAAAATATGCCTCTGGCGCTCGTTTAACAGTTCTCCGTAAAAATCATACAGATAAGCCTGCTTTACTTTTTCTTCCATCTCGTTTTCTCCGGTAAAGCTTTTACATGCCTGCAAACGGTATGCCTGATCGCTGCATTATTCACAGGCCTGCTATGGCTCTTTTTGAACCTTGTATAGTGTAACCGAAAAAAAACAGGCTGTCAAGTGTTTTTTCTTTACGAACTACTGTTTGCATCGCTTTTCTCATACTGCTGATCACTCTATAAAAAAATTTTATTGCCTGCTATTATTATTTAATATTTTATCTACTTCCGTTTTAAGTTCCGGCAGGTCAAATTGTATTGTCCCCCATGCAGATTCAAGATCCAAATTAGAATATTGATGTGCAAAAACATCTCTGATTCCACACCATTCTTTCCATGGTACTTTTTTTTCCTGGAACTTAAGTTCCTCTGATATTGCTTTACATAATTCTCCTATTTGCAAAATACACATACAACAGGCATTTTGAAAAACTGAATTATTCGTGAATATATTATAATCATTATCAAACATTTCACACGCTTCTTCCAATTGAATACAATAATCTAATATTTTTCTGAGAATAATAATATCTCTATTCTTCATATAACAATATCTCCGTTCCGGCTATTTCTTTCCTGAAGTCTTCTCCTGCACCTGCCGTAGTAATCAAATCTACCGGTAGTTCCAATGCTTCCTGAACCATCTGGCGCATCCCGGAAAGTTTCAACAAAGACATTGGTTTTCCTTTTTCTACCAACAAATCTATATCACTTTTTTCATTTGCCGTACCTTTTGCATAGGAACCAAACAAATAGATTCTCTTTACTCCATAGGAATATGCTATCGGTGCAACAGCCTTTTGAATTTCATTAATATCCGGCATCCTCATCACCTCCATAATCGTTTAGGGTTTCACCGGGATCTATCTTTTCCGGTTCAGCACGTACCCGATTACCGCGCCGACGACTCCGCCGACAATATGCGCCATATTGGAAATATTATCCTGTATGGTAACGCCCTCGTAAATCTGCTGCCCGATAAAAATCACCGCAACCAGAATAAACGTGAGCGGTATTTCTTTCTCTTTAAAACCGGTAAAAGACGCCAGGATAATAAATGCAAACACGATCCCGCTTGCGCCGCAAAGACCGACATTCCAGAAGAAAATATAATTGATCAGCCCGGTAACTACCGCCGTAAGCGCCATAATCTCAAGTAATACTTTAGAGCCGTATTTTTCTTCCAGCATAGGACCCAACAACAACAAATAAGTGGCATTTCCCAAAAAATGGCTCCACCCGCTGTGTCCAAACACATGCGTAAAAAATCTTACATATGTCAAAGGATCCCTTAACGGCGAATGATACGTCATAAACAATAACTGCGTACTCGCCTGGTTTGTAATAATCCCGATCAGTGTAGCCAGAAAACAAATCAGCACAAAGCTCAGCACTGCCGGCGCATTAAATGATATTTTTAATTTTTTCATCCGTTACCACCCTTTAAAACCATTGTTTGATCCCGGTGATCTTCTTTGCATGTTCGATCAGTGTTTTCCGGTGATCTTTTAAATAATCCGCAAGATTTTTGAGTTCTTCTTCCGAAAAACCGCTGCTGTATGTAATTTCACAGGACGGCAGGCTGCCTTCCGCAATATCATGTTCCCCTCTTTCGAACATGACGGATACGAAAGGTTTCCCCTCTTTGGAAACTACCGCTGAATACGTCAGTTTGATTTCATCGCTGTTTTCCATGTATTTTCCTCCTGCAGATTTCTATTTTTCGTAAAAATCAAGATTTTCCTGTAATTCCGGCGTAATCTCACCTCCGGCTTTCCGGTATCGCTCAAACACGCCGTTCACACGCTGCTGTTTTTTCGAATTGTTAAGCTCCACTTTTGCAAACAGATTCTGGTACATCGGATTTTTCGCCAAATCGCTCCGTATCGCTTTCACAAACGGGCAATAATTTACAATAATTTCCCTTGCCGTCCGGTTCAGGCGGAACACTCCTTTCGCCTCGTATTTGACCCAGTTAAAATAATCCATTGCAAATACTTCCCTGAAATTGTTCCTGCACCGCGTCAGGGACTTTTTGATCTTTTCCTTGCCCTCTGCGGAAATACTGCTGTTCTTTTTATAGAACTGCAGATAATCGCAATATTCGGAAGTCAAAGATTTCTCCTTAATGTCGTTCCAGCGCGGCCCCTGTTCCCGGCGGCAAATCTCCCAACGGAAACGCCCCACCGTTTCGATCATCGTATCCTCCAGGCTGACCGCCGTAAAAATTGGAAATACGAACCGGGCGGGCGTATCTCTTTTGGCGCCGGAAAGTTCCTGCCACATCATTGCTTTCGCGCCGGCATTCGGCATCAGAATCATATCCGGCAGAACTTCTGTTTTGATAAACTCACTCACTACATTTTTCTGCACATCCGAAAAGACGCGCTCTCTGTAAAATGCAGAATAATCAATTCCACGCACTTTGTCCAGTTCGTTTCCCAGCTTTTCCGCCGTTACCGCCATATTGTCAACGGAAGTAATCAGATTTTCCCCGAATAAAACAGGGCAGAAAGAAGTGATCCTGCCGTATACGGCACGATTTGCAGACGGGAACATATTATCCAGTTCGTATTCCACTTTCTTCTTTTGATCTTCCAGCAGTTTTTCGGATTCTTCTTTTGTAATCTGTTTATTTTTCAGCAGATCGGCGACATACTGCGCATAGTCCATATCAAATTCATTTTTGGAAGGCTCTTTTCGTCCTTCATAAACGGCAAGCAGCCACCGATATATCGTATAGACATGTTCCGATTCAAATACCTGCATATTTTTTGCAAGATGATATAACTGATATGTATTTTCTTCCCCTGTTAATTCTGCATCAAAAAAGCCAAAATCCAAAAACATCTGCACATATACCGGCAATTCTTCCCTGTCAGAAACTGCCTGAAAAAAGACCCGTTTATAGACCTCATAAAAATCTTTTATAATCTGCTTTCTTAACCGGTAAGCCTCGCCTTCCGTAGAACTTTTATCCGGAACGCCGTGAAATTTCTTTATGACGGCGGAAATCTGCGCGGCTTCCTCTTCCCCGTATCCGGCGTAAGATAAAATCTTCTCCCGGTAAAGGCTGAAATCTTCTCCGCTTTCCCCGGACGCCGTTTCAGCATATACTTCTTCTGCAGCGCCTTCTCCGGGCATGGTTTCATCAGATGCTTCCCCTGCGCCGTTTTCCGCCGGCTGCTTCGGCTCCGCCGTAAAGTCATAACTGCCATACTGACGCATCCGTTTTTCTATCATGCGGACGTCATAAAGCCCGATCTTTTTTGCATATTCGCAAATCAGTTTTACGCGTTTATGCACCTCGCCTACATTCTGCCGGAGCACCCCCGCGCGTACGGCCAGATCAAAAAACAGAGAAAAAATATCATTTTCGGATTCCGCAAACAGAAAATCTTTGTGGAACAGAAGATATTCATCCATTTCACAAATGGCTGCCGAGGCCCGCTGCATCTGCTCTGCACAGGATAAAACCATACCCGCGCTCAAATCGGTTTCCTGTTTCAGAAAACCGACATATTCTTTCAGATACCGGTCGTTCAGCGCGCTGCTGCTTTGCAGTTCCCACCGTTTCACTTTATGCTGTAATGCTAGAGGCTGAAACGACTCCATTCCCAAAATGCCCCGTTCTTCCAGAGAAAATGCGGCGCACAGTTTTTGATACTCATAATAAACGGATTGTACGACGCTGTAAAAATGCCTGCACCTTTCCTCTTGCTTCCGATATGTTTCAAACATTTGACGACACTGTTTTAACGCCGCTCCCGTAAAAAACGGACGCAGTTTCGTTTCCCTGTCCATCAGTTGATACAGCGTCGTTTCCTCTTTCGTTTCAAAAACTGCCGCTTTTCCGTCGCTGGCCGCCGTGTAGCTGCACATCTGCCGACCATATTCCGAAATACCGGCAACTGCATCCTTTTCCAGCAAAATCTCTGTGGAACCAAACTTCTGGCAGATACTGCCGGCTAAAATCAAATACCAACGGCCGGCCCTGCTTTCTTTTTCTGCCAGTATCTCGCTTTTCTTAAAATTTATTGTGTTCATCGCCATATTTCCCTATCGCTATGTCCCTGTATATAAAATGTCCCTTGTCATCCATACGGGCGGCATAGTCTGCTTTCTTACAGATTTGCCTGTACCAGGCGCGGTTTATAACCGTTATCATTTAAAGCGTCAATGATCTTTTTCTTGTGCTCCGTCCCGAATGCTTCTAATGTAATCCGCAGTTCTACCGCCGCATTCCGATTCGTTGTCACAAACTGATTATGCTCCAGTTTAATGACGTTGCCCTGCTGTTTTGCAATCGTATCTGCGACGCGGCTCAATTCTCCCGGCTTGTCCGGCAGCAAAACGGATACGGTAAAAATCCGGTCGCGGAAAATCAGTCCCTGCTGTACGACGGAAGACATCGTAATCACGTCCATATTTCCGCCGCTTAATACCGATACGATCTTTTTCCCCTGCACATTCAGGTGTTTCAGCGCCGCAACCGTCAAAAGTCCGGAATTTTCCACAATCATTTTGTGATTTTCCACCATATCCAGAAAAGCCGTAATCAGCTCGTCGTCTTCCACGGTAATAATATCGTCGAGATTTTTCTGTAAATACGGGAAAATACTCTCGCCCGGCGTCTTGACCGCCGTACCGTCCGCAATCGTATTGACGTTCGGAAGAGTCGTCACTTTCCCGTGGGCGAACGATTCTTTCATGCATGCCGCGCCGGCAGGTTCTACGCCGATCACCTTAATATTGGCGTTTAACAGTTTCGCCAGAGTGGAAATCCCGGTCGCCAGGCCGCCTCCGCCGATCGGCACGAGAATGTATTCTACTAACGGCAGTTCCTTGAAAATCTCCATGGCGATCGTTCCCTGTCCGGTCGCTACCGCCAGGTCGTCAAACGGATGGATAAACGTATATCCGTGCTCCGCCGCCAGTTCGTCCGCTTTCCGGCACGCCTCATCATAGACGTCGCCGTACAGCACAACGTCTGCGCCGTACCCTTTTGTCCTGTTTACTTTGATCAAAGGCGTCGTCGTCGGCATGACGATCGTCGCTTTAACGCCGTAACATTTCGCCGCATAGGCGACGCCCTGTGCGTGGTTTCCCGCCGAAGCGGTGATCAGCCCTTTCTCCCTTTCTTCCTCCGAAAGGGTGCTGATCTTATAATACGCGCCGCGCACTTTATAGGCTCCGGTAAACTGCATGTTCTCCGGTTTAAAATAAACTTTGTTTCCCGTTTTATCGCTGAAGTGTTCGCTGCAGATCAGTTTCGTTTCCGAAATCACCTTTTTTACCACTTCGCTCGCTTCTTCAAACTTATCTAATGTCAGCATACAGAATCTTCCTCCTGGATATGGAACAATGCGTTGACAAAATCGTCCGCATCAAATTTTTGCAGGTCGTCGATCGTTTCCCCGACGCCGATATACTTGACCGGCACTCCCAGTTCCGACTGGATCGCTACCGCAATCCCGCCTTTCGCCGTGCCGTCAAGCTTTGTCAGTATAATACCCGTCAGTTCCGCGGCTTCGGCAAACTGGCGCGCCTGCACGAGCGCATTCTGCCCGGTCGTACCGTCCAATACTACTAATGTTTCCCGATACGCATCCGGATATTCTTTTTCCAAAATCCGATTGATCTTTTTTAACTCCTCCATGAGGTTTTTTTTGTTGTGCAGCCTGCCCGCCGTATCACAAAGCAGGACGTCCGCGTTTCTGGCTTTCGCTGCCGCTACCGCGTCGTAAATGACGGAAGCCGGATCTGCGCCCTCCTGGCCGCCGATCACTTCCACTCCGGCGCGGTTTGCCCATTCCGCGAGCTGCTCTCCGGCCGCGGCGCGGAACGTGTCTGCCGCCGCCAGTATGACTTTTTTGCCCTGCGCTTTTAATTTCCCGGCAAGCTTGCCGACGGAAGTCGTTTTGCCGACACCGTTGACGCCGACGATTAAAACGATCGAAGTTTCGTTTTCAAAACGGTACGCCGTTTCCCCAACGTCCATCTGCTCTTTGATACTGTTGATCAACAGTTCCTTACATTCTCCTGGCTCTTTGATATGCTGCTCTTTTACTTTTTGCTTCAGTTCTTCGATAATGGAACTGGTCGCATGGATGCCGATATCCCCCATAATCAGGATCTCTTCGATTTCCTCATAAAAATCGTCGTCTATATTGGAAAATCCGGAAAAAATGGAGTCGAATCCCGCCACAATATTATCTCTCGTTTTCGTCAGGCCTTTTACCAGCCGTGAAAAAAAACCTTTTTTCTCTTCACCCATATTTTTCACTCCTTTTCAAATCAGCTGTTTTTCTGCCAATACGCTCTTCTATAATAACAGTTCAACCCGCGCCATTCGCAAAGGCGCTTTCAGCTCTTTCCCGCTGCCTCGCAGCTAACTTTGCTCATAATCGGGCACTCACCTCATATCTGACCGGATATGTTCATTCATTCAAGCATGATTCGCCCATCTGGTCAGATATGGCTGAACTGTTATGATACATTACTCCAGGTCGTTTTCGATCAGGTTTACCGATACCAGCGTGGACACGCCTTTTTCCTGCATGGTAATCCCGTACAGCCTGTCTGCGGCCGCCATGGTTCCTCTTCTATGTGTAATAATAATAAACTGTGTGTTTTTTGTCAATTTGTGAAGATAGGCTGCAAACCGGTTGACGTTGGAGTCGTCGAGAGCCGCTTCGATCTCATCCAGCAGACAAAACGGCGACGGTTTCAGATTCTGAATAGCAAATAACAGCGAAATCGCGGTTAGCGCTTTTTCCCCGCCGGAAAGCTGCATCATATTCTGCAGCCGCTTTCCCGGCGGCTGAGCGGTGATCTGAATCCCACATTCCAGAATATCTTCTCCCTCGATCAGTTCCAGCGTGCCTTTCCCGCCGCCAAACAATTCTTTAAACGCCTTGTCAAATTCTCTCTGTATCTGCCCGAACCGTTCCGTAAACTGTCGGCGCATCCCGGTATCCAGATCATCGATAATACCCATCAGCGTTTTTTCCGACTCGATCAGGTCGTCCCGCTGCGTGCTTAAAAATTCATAACGTTCCGCCAGGTTTTTATAATCCTCGATCGCATTGACGTTGACCGTTCCCAGTTTGCGGATTTCTTCTTTCAATTCCGAAATCAGGCGTTTCATTTCCGCCGGATGATCCAGGCCCTCTTTTCGCAGTTCCCTGGCCGTATGCATCGTCAGCTCGTACTCTTCCCACATGTAATTTTTCCGGTTCTCGTCTTCCGCCTCCAGCTTTTCCCGCTGGTTTTTTAAACGGAAAATTTCTTTATCCAACTGCGTGATACGCTGGGAAACTTCTTCCCTCTTTTGGAAAAACCCTTTCTGCTGCCCGGATATATTTTCCTTTTTCTCAAGCGCCTCTTTCAGTTTTTCTTCCATCCGAAAAGCGGCATCGCCGGAAGAATCCAGCGTTTTTTCTATTTCCGCAATCTCTTGCTGCTTCTTTACCGATTCCTCCTGAAACTGTGTCACGGACGAGGACAATTCGTCCGCTTCCGTTTTCAGTCCGGCCATTTCTTCTTCCACACGCAGAATGTTTTCGATGGCAAATTCCGTTTTCTGACGTGCGGCCGCTTCTTCCAGTTGTATTTCCGATACTTCCTGTAAAGCCGATTCTTCCAGCGCGGCTTTTTCTTTCATAAGAGTTTCCAGGCGCAGCGTTTCTTTCTCGATTTCCTGTTCCCGTGCCTGCGACTGCTCCACTTCCGTCATAATATTTTGGACGTTCTGACGGATTTCCTGTAACTGGTTTTCCATAGCCTCGCTTTCCCGGCGCAGGCTGAGATAAGCCTCTTCGCTTTCCGCAATCTGATTTTTAGCCCCCTCATAATTTACCCGGGCCGTATTCTGAACCAGATATTTTTCCTGAAGTTTTGCTTCCACCTGCGCCAGGTCTTCTTTTAAAAGACTTCTGGCCGTTCTCAACTGCTCCAGCAAAGTACGTTTCTCTTTTACCTCTTTTTCGATGTTTGCCAGGGAACGGGACAATTCGTCCATTTCCCGTTTTCTGCCCAGCAGATTGGAATTATTCCGATAAGCTCCGCCGGAAATAGACCCGCCCGGCCTTAAGCTTTCCCCCTCCAAAGTCACAATATGTAGCGAATAACGGTATTTTCTCGCCAGAGCAACCGCGTTATCTATTGTATCGGCTACTACAATCCTTCCTAACAGATGTTTCATAACCGGAACATATTTTTCTTCCGTATGCACCAGCGTATGAGCCAGCCCGACCACGCCTTTTTCCGTCAGCGCCTTTTCATTGGAAAAAGCGTACGATTTTCCAACGCTCGTCAACGGCAAAAAAGTGGCGCGCCCGTAGCGTTTCTCTTTTAAAAACGCAATCAGCCGCTTCGCGGTCGCTTCATCCTCCGTCACGATATTCTGTATGCTTCCTCCCAACGCCGTTTCGACTGCGGTTTCATACTGTTTCTCCACTTTGATCAAGTCCGCCACGACGCCGTGGATTCCCGGTACGCGGGACTTCTCTTCCATAATCTTGCGGATGCTGACGCCGTATCCCTCGTACCGTTCGGAAATATTGCGCAGGGATTCCAGTTTCGAAGCGGTCCGATGCTGCAGCATTACCGATTCTTCCAGTTCACGTTCCGTATTTTCCAGTTGGAGCCTCTGCTCATTCCGTTTGCTCCTGATTTCTTCCTGCTTCCCTTTCTGCTGTTCGATCCCGGCCGTTACCGTTTCGTACTCTTGTTTGTATCCGGCCAAAACGTCCGCCAGTTCTTTTTCTTCATTTTTGCGCTCCAGAATACGTTTGTTTAAAGAAGCTTTCCGGATGTTGATCTGCTCTTTTAACGTATCATAACGCTGCTGTTTAGCGTTTACGGACGCTTTCTGGTTCAAAAGCTCGATCATTTCGTTTTTGCCGTCTTCGATCTTTTTGTTACAGCCGGCCATTTCTTCCTGGATTTGCCGCAGACGCTCTTTTGCCTGTTCCAGCCGTTTCGTAATCTCCGTGCAGGAAGTTTCCAGCGCGGCTTTCTCCCGCTCATATTCCTCTTTCTGCGCTTCTTTTTCCGCAGATTTTTCCTGCAGGCCTTCTTTCCGTTCCTGATAATACTCTTCGCTCTGCGATGCGGCGCGGATCTGTTCTTTTAATACGTTGATCTGCCCTTCTAACTTCCCTTTTGTCACTCCGGCCTGACTGATCATTTCACGCATTTCTTCGATTTCACGATCCAGTTCTTCGTTTCGGCGTTCCAGTTCCTCATATTCTTTTTTGATATTTTCATAGGCAAAGGAAGTTTCCTCATACTCTTTTTCCGCAATCTCACAATTTTGATTTGCTTCTTTTAACTGTTCTTCGATGCGCGCAGCTTCTAATAAAAACATATTAACGTCTAAAGCTTTTAATTCTTCCTTTTTATTCAGGTAAATACGCGCCTTTTCCGACTGTTCCTTTAACGGCGCCAACTGGCGTTCCTGCTCGGTTAAAATATCGTTGACACGAAGCACGTTCTCGCGCTCGTTTTCCAGTTTTTTGACAGCAATGCTTTTACGGCGTTTGAATTTTACAATACCTGCCGCTTCGTCAAACAGTTCCCTGCGTTCTTCCGGCTTTCCGCTTAAAATCTGGTCGATCTGCCCCTGTCCGATAATCGAATAACCCTCTTTGCCGATTCCGGTGTCATAAAACAGTTCGTTGACGTCTTTTAGGCGGCACGGCGCGCCGTTAATCAGGTATTCGCTCTCGCCGGAACGGTACACCCTCCTGGTTACCGTCACTTCTTCAAAATCAATATCCAGGTGATGGTCGGAATTGTCCATCGTGATCGCTACGGACGCGTAACTGAGCGGCTTTCTGTTTTCCGTTCCGGAAAAAATAACGTCCTGCATGCTCGCTCCGCGCAGCTGCCGGGCGCGCTGTTCCCCGAGCACCCATCTGACCGCATCCGCGACATTGCTTTTCCCGCTTCCGTTCGGGCCGACAATACCGGTGATCCCGTTGTGGAAATCGAATACAATTTTATTGGCAAAGGATTTAAACCCGTGCACTTCGATACTTTTTAAATACATTTTCCCTCCGCTTCCTGGCGTGGTTTATAATGAAATTTTAAAAGCGCCTGATACGCTGCCGCCTGTTCCGCCGCTTTTTTCGTATGACCTTCTCCGACGCCGACCTGCATGTCCCCGATACATGCCGCCGCTGTAAACTGTTTGTCATGATCCGGACCTGACTCTCCCAATAACGGATAATTCAGTTCCTCCTCGTAATTTGCCTGCACGTATTCCTGTAAGATAGTCTTGCTGTCATAAAAAAGCTGCTTGTGTTCTATGTCTGTCAAAATAAATTTTAACACAAACTCTTTTGCGCCAGCAAAACCACCATCCAGGTAAATAGCCCCGATCACCGCTTCCATCGCATCCGAAAGGATGGATTTCCGCTTTCTGCCGCCTGTCAGATTCTCTCCTTTTCCGAGACTGATATATTTTCCCAGATCGATTTCATCCGTACTGGCCGCCAAAGCCTGTTCGCAGACGAGGCTGGCACGAAGCTTTGTCAGTTCCCCTTCCGAATACTTCGGATACTCCCGATACAAATAATCGCTGGTCATTAATTCCAGCACGGCGTCCCCCAAAAACTCCAGACGTTCGTTATCGGAGCGTTTCGCCATATGCCTTTCATTGGCAAACGAGCTGTGCGTCAACGCCTGCCGAAGCAGATTCCTGTTCTGGAAATGATAACCGATTATTTTTTCAAACTGTTCCAGTTTTCCTGTATTTCTCATATTTCCCATATTTCCTCCTGATGTCCCCTCGCGGCATCTACGCTTTGTTTCGGTCGGCGCCCGCGGGAATGAAAAGGCTGCTGTAAGCCGCCCAAACTGTTGGAACCGGCTTACAACAGCAACCGTTTTTGACCTTTCTTTGTTGTAGTCTGCACAGAGCATCGGCATCTGCGCCTGTTCCTGTTTAATTAATTGCCTGTTTGATCTTCTCTACCGCATCTCCGACTGTGACGATCTTTTCCGCCTCTTCGCTCGGAATTTCAATATCAAACTCTTCTTCAATCGCCATTACAATCTCAAACAAATCCAGAGAGTCTGCTCCCAAATCATCCATAAGTGTGGATTCCAAAGAGATTTCCGATACATCCAGCTTCAGTTCTCCTGCAATAATTTCCCTTAACTTTTCAAACTCCATACTTTTCATCTCCTCTGCTCTTTTTCGTTCACAACCTCTAAGTTCGCCTTTATTTTTTCATTTATTCGCTGCTGTTTAAATGCAATGCATTGAATAATTGAATTGGTGACTTCTTTTGCTTTGGAACTTCCGTGTGTTTTGACGACCAAACCGTTCAGACCCAAAAGCGGCGCTCCTCCATACTGAGAAGCGTCAAATTTTTTCAGCGTTTCTTTTAACGCCGGTTTGATAAGTATTGCTCCGATCTTACTGCGGAGAGTAGATAAAAGCCCCTGTTTTATCACTCCCAGCATCACGGAGCTGACGCCTTCATAAAGCTTTAATACGACATTGCCGGTAAACGCCTCGCATACAATGACATCCGCGCCGCCATGAGGAATCTCCCGTGCTTCGATACTGCCGATAAAATTAATATTCTCACATTCTTTTAACATAGGAAACGTTTCCTTTACCAGGGCATTCCCTTTTTCTTCTTCCGCGCCGATATTAACAATTGCCACTTTCGGATTATTCACGCCGATTACATGCTCCATATACAGAGCGCCCATCTGTGCAAACTGCAAAAGATGCACGCTGCGGGCGTCGACATTTGCTCCGCAGTCAAGCAGCAATGACGCTCCTTCCTCCGTAGGTATGACAGAGGCCAGAGGCGGACGCTGTATTCCTTTCATTCTGCCGACAATGACTTGTCCTCCGACGAGAACCGCGCCGGAACTTCCGGCCGAAACGAAAGCGTCTGCTTCTTTTTCTTTTACCATATTTAATCCGATAACGATAGAGGACTGTTTTTTCTTGCGGATGGCATGCACTGGTGATTCTGCGGTTTCAATCACTTCTTCCGCATGGACGACAGTGATCCGGGACGTTGGGTATTCGTATTTTGCCAGTTCGGCGTCGACGGCTTCCTGCCGTCCAATCAAATATACCGTAATATCTTCCCGCGTTTTAACGGCCTCAACGGCGCCTTTTACGATCTCGGCCGGCGCATGGTCGCCTCCCATCGCATCTACCGCCACTTTTACTGTTTCCTGCATTCTGACTTCCTCCTGCCCCTTAAGCCTGAGAGGCTTATATACTTTGATGCACCAAGCGCGAACGCTTAAACGGCATTTTTTCCTACGCGTAAACACGCATAACTATTTAATACAAAATATACTATATCTGCTTCTATAAATCAACTGTCACATGAGAAAATTTGTTACTTTTCACTGAGTGGGAAAAGCAGCCAAATAATCGTTAAAAAAAAATAAATTTTTACAAATCTTCTTGCACTTTGTCTTTTTTTCTGCTAGATTGTATGTAATCACAGAATTACTTTTTCTTTTTTATCAGCAGTTTCCCCTTTTTGTATCTGATCTGCTTTATAAAATCCATGTAAAATATTTCCATTTCTTTATAATGGAGGTAACTATCTATGAACTATAACGATTTCAAACAGGCTTTATTAGAATTTCTGACGTCTTCTTTCCCGCCGGAAACAGAGATCCGATTCCGGAAAATCCGCAGAAACAACGGTATTGAACTGGACGCTTTCAGCATACTGGAACCCGGAAAAAACCTTGCCCCTACTATTTATTTGAATTACTACTACAGAGAATATTTAATATGTGATAATCTGACAAAAATACAGGAATTAGTGCTGGCAGACTACAAGAAAAACCAGATCGACCAGCCAATCGACATATACAGCTTTACCGATTTTGAAAAAATGAAACCGCATATTGTATTTAAAATTATCCATAAAGAAAAAAATCAGAATATCCTTTCCAAAATCCCGTCGTTTGACTACATGGACCTGTCCATCGTTTTTTATCTGTTTTTTCCCGCCACCGAGAAAAAAAACGCCAGTATTCTGATCCACAATTCCCATCTGGAAATCTGGAATACAAACAAAGAAGAACTGTTTGCTTTGGCTTCCAAAAACACTCCCGAGATTTTACCGTATCAGTTAAAATCCATGTCCGCCTTTTTACAGGATGTGGAAAGCGATACGTCCCTTTCGCTGAAAGAAACCAATCTTTCCGTTTCCGATACGGCTGTTTCCGATACTATGTTCGTATTAACAAATAACAGCAAGCTAAATGGAGCCTGCTGTATCCTCTATCCTGATTTGTTAAAAAACTTTTCTATACTATATGATTGCGATATTTACATTTTACCAAGCAGCATCCATGAAGTACTGCTTATGCCGGCCTATGACAGAAAAAACACGGAAGAATTAAACCAACTCGTACAGGAAGTCAATGCAACCCAACTGGAAGAAGAAGAAATCCTGTCCGACCATGTCTATTATTACTCCCGGAATCTGAACGTCATCAGTATGTAATATTACGAATGATTTTTGTATTCGAGCCTGATCTTATCCGCAATCAGCGCTATAAACTCTGAATTAGTCGGTTTCCCTTTTCCGTTATGTATCGTATAACCGAACAACTCGTCGATCGTATCCATCTTTCCTCTGCTCCATGCTACCTCAATGGCGTGGCGAATCGCCCGTTCAACACGGCTTGGCGTCGTTTGGAATTTTTTGGCTATCGTCGGATAAAGAATTTTTGTGATCGACCCCAGCATTTCGATATCCGCCACCGACATTATGATGGCTTCCCGCAAATACTGATATCCTTTTATATGTGCAGGAACGCCTATTTCATGAATAATATCCGTAACATCCGCCTCCAGGTTACGTTCCATGAATTCTTCCTGCTTCTCATACGGGTTTACGGTTCTGGCTTCTTTCTGGGAATTTTTCACGGAGCGTTTCCTTACGTTTTTTATCCGGTCGATGACCATATCGTTATTAAACGGCTTCATTATGTAATAGCAGGCTCCCCGTTCAAACGCGTCTTCTGTAATCCTTTCCTGCCCAATCGCGCTGATCATAATAAAAGACGGCATCTTTTTAATCGTTCGGTCGTTATTCACTTTATCCAACACTCCCAAACCGTCTAATTTTGGCATAATAATGTCCAATAATACTACATCCGGTTCTTTTTCCTTTATCATTTTATACGCTTCTTCCCCGTTTTTTGCCGTCCCGATTACTTCAAGTTCTTCGTCGCTTTTTACAATATTCCCCAATAACTGTAACATTTTCTCATTATCATCTGCAATTGCTACATTTAATTTCTCCATAGTGCTTCCCTTCTTTCCTTGTTATTATCGAAAATCGTACTTATCATATAAAATGGACGTCAAATTATTTGTCGGAATAAGTCATTAGTCACTTGTTTTTGTAAATCCGGATGACGGCAGATCAGATTTGCTGTCGTCATAAATATTTTTTGCCTTTATATTCGGTTTTATGTAGTTTTCTTTTGCATATTCCCACAGCATTTGACTGCCAAGGGACGTATTTTGATTTCTTTTTAAAATCTGGGAAAGCGCTACGGAATTCTCTTTCCAGGATTTGCCTCCGGAAAGGGAATTTAACATCATTGGCTGAATGTTATCCAATGCCCTTGCAAACCTGGCCTCCGGCGTCACACCCTTGTCAAATTCCCGCCACAGTTTCACAAGTTCCTTTCCCTGCCCCTCAGGAAGCAGTCCGTACAGGCGCTTCGCCGCTGCCTGCTCCCTGTCGTTCTGCGTCTTTTTCGCTTCTTCATCGTAAGCGTAGGTATCTCCGGCATCAATTTCCACAATATCATGGATTAATATCATGACAATTGTCTTTAACATATCAATTTCTTCTTTCGCGTATTCCTTTAATATATATGCCATAATCGCCATATGCCAGGCATGCTCGGCGTCGTTTTCTTTTCTGTTCCCGTCGGACAAATATGTCTGCCGGCCGATCTTTTTCTCTTTATCAATTTCTTCCACAAATGCAAACTGTTTTTTTAACCGTTGTTCTCCCACGTTTTTTCTTCCCCTTTCAGGTAAGGAACTGTGAAAGAATTTTTCTTTACAGTTCCTAAGGCCGCTGCAAATAATATCCTGCAGCAGCCTTTTTTGTGATATTTTTTATTTTTCCAGCATATTTTCGATAAAAATTCCATAACCTTTTGTCGGATCATTCACAAGAACATGCGTTACCGCGCCTATGATCTTTCCGTCCTGAACGATACTGCTGCCGCTCATTCCCTGAATAATACCTCCGGTTTTGGAGAGCAGCCTCTCATCCGTTACCTGAAATAAAATCCCTTTATTCTGATGCATTTCTTTATAATCCAATGCCTGGATCTCAATATCGTAAAATTCCCTGACGCCGGAAACATCTGAAATAATCTGCGCCGCACCCATTTTGATTTCCTGTTTAAACGCCGGCTCTAACCAGTCGTTCCCAGTTTCCGTTTTCAGTTCTTCCGGGAGTTCATTTAAGAAACCGAATGCACCGGAGTCTGTGTTTCTTTCAATGTCCCCTAACACATTATCCCTCGAGTAGGAAATCGTTCCGATCATCTCTCCCGGACTTCCGATCTCCCCACGCACGATATCTGAAATTTCGGATGCATATAACGTTCCGTTGTCGATTTCCACCATGGCGCCGGAATCCATATCATTGATCGCATGTCCGAGGATCGCATATTCCATATCTTCTGTAACATAAGAAATCGTTCCGATCCCTGCAATATCATCCCTGACCCATATGCCGACCTTATAGTCTTTTTGATCCGTATATACCGGCTCTAAAGAAACGTCCAGGCTTTTCCCATCTCTGACCAGCGTAAAGACCAGTTTATTACCCTCCGCTTCTTCGATCTGCTCTATCATCTGTTCTTTTTCTTCCACCGGTATACCGTTGACCGCCGTAATATAATCACCGCTTTTTACAATATTTAACGCCGGCTCCACTTCTTCCCCGGTCATTGCCTGGACAACGCCGGTACCGATGACAAGCACTCCTTTTGTCTGAACATAAATACCGGCAGTCATACCGCCTGGCAGAAGCTGCTGCTCTTCTACGATAGTCGCCTGCACCTCTTTTACCGGAAACAGGCCGAACAAATGGCACATGATCGTAAAAGTCCCCGTATCCTGTGTGCTGACATAAGAATTTCCTGTTATATGGATCGCTTCCGTCAGGCTGTCTTTGTTTAACGTGTCAAATACATAGACTCCTTCTCCTGCATCTACCACTTTTTCTGTCACCGGAACCGCAAATTGCAGTTTTGCCTCTTCGCCTTCTTTAATATAAATATGTGACGGGATCATCTGATACAGCATCCATCCGGCCATGATCATCCACAATGACAGCGCCGCAATAAAAAATTTCCAATAATACTTATGCAGAATCTTCATGATCATCCTCCAATACTGTTTTGAAAATACATATTTTGCATCAGATATTTTATGTAAAATGAATCATGAATATCCTGTTGTTGTTTTGTTA
This sequence comes from Eubacterium sp., assembly GCA_022796875.1. Classification (GTDB taxonomy): domain Bacteria; phylum Bacillota; class Clostridia; order Lachnospirales; family Lachnospiraceae; genus JAAWJJ01. Next base: position 21,867 of record JAAWJJ010000043.1, read on the forward strand.
AAACTGCACTATTTTTCCATTTTTATTTTTTTTGCAAGCGCTTTCATTTCGGAAGCGTTTTGCAATACGGTATCCGTAATCGTAACGCCGCCTAACATTCTGGCAAGTTCCGTTACCATTTCTTCTTCCGACAGCGGCGTAATCTCCGTATTCGTCACATTTTTTCTGACTTTCTTTTCGATCAGATAATGGGCATCCGCCATAGATGCGATCTGCGGCAGATGCGTAATACACAAAATCTGATGGTCTTCACTGATCAGGCGCATCTTTTCCGATACTTTCTGCGCCGTCCTTCCGCTGATTCCGCTGTCAATTTCATCAAAAATCAACGTTTCAATTTCATCTTTTCCTGCCAGCACTGTTTTTATCGCCAGCATAATCCGGGAAAGTTCTCCTCCAGAAGCAACTTTTGACAAAGATTTTAACGGCTCGCCGGGATTCGTGGAAATCAGAAATTCAATTTCGTCAAATCCGTTGGCGCTCGGCTGCGCCAGTTTTTGAAACGAAATTTCAAATTGGATATCGTTAAAATTCAGATCCAGTAGGGAATCTTTTAAACGTTTTGCAAGCTGTTTGCTGTATTTTTTCCGAATTTTGCTGATATCTTCGCAAAGCTTTAGAACCTGCGCTTCACATTCCTCTTTTTGCTTTTCGGCGTTCTGCTTTTCCAGTTCATAGTTCCTTAAAAGTTCGGCCTGCTTTTCCCTTTCTTCATAGGATGCGCGGATCGCTTCCAGTGTCTGGCCGTATTTATCTTTTAAATGATTGATTTCATCCAGTCGTTTTTCCGTTTCATAATATTCTTCTTCCGAAAAATCCATATCCTGCATATATTCTGCCATTTCCCGGGAAAAATCTCCCATCAGGCTGTCCATCTGGGCCATCTGTTCTGACAGGGAACCGATGCGTTCGTCGTATTCCGCCGCCGCGGCCAGTTCCCGGACGCTGCGCCCCAGCGCTTCCGACACGCTGTCCTGCCCGCCGTTTATCATTTCGTGTACGGCGGATAATGCCGATATAATTTTCTGGCTGTTTTTCATCCGTTTGTATTTTTCTTCCAGCAGTTCGTCTTCTCCGTCCTGAAGACAGGCCTGCTCGATCTCCTGCATCTCATATTCCAAAAAAGACAGTTCCCGGATCCTTGCTTCTTCATCCATATTCATTCTGTCATACTGCTCGCAGGCTTTTTTGTATTCCCGGTAAGCTTTCGCCAAACGACGTTTTTTCTCCGCCAGGCTTTCTCTTGCAAACTCATCCAGAATCGCCAGATGTTTTTTGGTATTTAACAGGGATTCATGCTCATGCTGTCCATGTATATCAATCAAAAGAGCGGCAACAGATTTCATCTTTGATACTGTTACCGTTTCCCCGTTAATTTTTGCAATACTACGTCCTTTATTTACTTTTCTGGACAAAATGACGCAGCCTTCTTCCGGACTCACGCCGAGATCAATCAACTGGCGTAATGTCGTTTCATGTTCTACCTGGAATACCAGTTCCACTAACGCCGCTGCTTCATTATCCTTTAACATTTCTTTGGGAATCTTTTCTCCCAGCGCCAGATTCATCGAACCGATAATAATTGATTTTCCGGCGCCGGTTTCCCCTGTTAAAACGTTTAATCCTTCAAAAAAATCAATATCTGCCTCACCGATCAGAGCCAGATTTTTAATATGCATATTAACTAACATAGCTCTCCTTTTATGCCAACAGTTTCTTTATTTTTTCCATTAACTGTATCGTATCGTCCACGGTACGTACGGCGCACATAATCGTATCGTCCCCGGCGATCGAGCCAACGATTTCCTGCCAGCCGAAAGCGTCCAACGCTGCGGCCACGGCCATCGCCATACCCGAAACGGTTTTGATCACCAGAATATTCTGCGCCATATCCATGGTTACATACCCTTCTTTTAACACGCGGCGGTACTTTTCTTTGAGGCCGCTGCTGTCTTTTTCCCCAAATGCCACATATTTCTGCCTGCCGTTTTCCAGAGATACTTTGGTCAGTTTCAATTCCCGGATATCCCGTGAAATCGTCGCCTGTGTGACACGAAACCCTTCCTCACACAGCCTTTCAATCAGTTCTTCCTGTGTTTCCACTTCAAATTTTGTTATAATTTCGATTATTTTTATCTGACGACTGCTTTTCATGCGCAAATACCCCGCTTTACTATGCTGATCACAGACCTGCGCTTTCTTTGTCTGTGAACCTGCATGATGAATCCCCTAATCATAAATCTGCATTTTCTTTTGCAGAATCTCCAGAAAACTCTGATCGGTCAGTTTTAAAATTTTTGTTTTGAGTTCGGACTGCCGGATTTCTATCCTTTCGCCTACCGACAGCGTAAACGTCCGGTCGCCGTCTAAGCTGACCGAGATCTCTTCGTCTTTTTGCCGCCGCCGCGTTCCCAGTTCCACGGCAATGTTATCCTTTGCGCTTAACACAATGCTTTTAGCGTTCAGCGCGTGCGGATTGATCGGCGTCAGCAGCATCATATTGGCGTCTGGTTCAATAATCGGTCCGCCTGCCGACATGCTGTATCCGGTCGAACCGGTCGGCGTAGCGATCACGATTCCATCCGCATTGTAAGCAGCCAGATAACGGCCGTCTACATACACGATTAGCTTTGCAATCTGCAGGCTCTGCGACATATGTATAACGATATCGTTCAGTGCAATCGCGCTTTCTTCTCCCTTGCTGCCGCAGATCATCATCCGTTCTTCGATCACAAAACGGCCGGCCATAATCTGTTTTATCGCATCAAAAACCGTAGTTTCTTCCAGTTCGCACAGATATCCCAGAGTTCCCATATTCACGCCAATGAGCGGGATATTTAACGATACCAGATCTCTTGCCGCCCGGATTAAAGTACCGTCGCCGCCCAGTACAAAGATACATTCCGTATTGGCCGGAACATCTTTTGGTTTTAAAGATTTTTTCTGTTCTTCCCCCGGAAACATGGCAAAACAACCGGCCGTACCGCCGTTTGCTTCCACGCAGGCTTTCATTTTTTCCGTCAGGCATAAGTCCCTGTCTTTATCCGCATTGGAAATCATAAAAAAATGGTTCATTTATTTATTTAACACAGTATGCGCCTGCTCTACTACCGCGGCGGCATCTATGGCTTCCTCCTTTACCGGTACGCTGCTCTTTTTTAAATGGATCAGGTATTCGATATTTCCTTCCGGTCCTTTCACCGGGGAAAAATCCAGATTTTGCACGGAAAATCCGTCCGCCAACGCCGTTTCTATGATTCCGTAAATCACTTCCAGGTGTACATTTCTATCGCGAACCACGCCTTTTTTCCCTACTTTTTCCCTGCCGGCCTCAAACTGCGGCTTGATCAGGCATACCATTTCCCCGCCCTCTTTTAACAACTTCCCCGCCGTCGGCAATACTTTGGACAGTGAGATAAACGATACGTCAGCGGAAGCAAAATCAAGCGCCTCTCCGATATCCTCCGGTTTGACATAACGGATATTTGTCTTCTCCATGCAGACGACGCGGGAATCCTGGCGCAGCTTCCAGGCAAACTGCCCGTAGCCGACGTCAACGGCAAATACTTTTGCCGCTTTGTTCTGCAGCATGCAGTCCGTAAATCCGCCGGTAGAAGCGCCGATATCCATACATACGGCTCCCTCCAGAGAAAGATCAAAACAGGACAGCGCCTTTTCCAGTTTCAGGCCGCCCCTGCTGACATATTTTAACGCCGGTCCTTTCACTTCTATCTTCGCCTGTTCGGAAAACATCGTACCGGCCTTGTCCTCCCGTTCGCCGCCTACAAATACTTTGCCTTCCATGATTAACGCCTTTGCTTTTTCACGTGACGGCGCCAATCCTTTTTTTACCAAAATAACATCCAATCTTTCTTTCATTCCGTCGTTCTTTTCTTTTTCATCGTCCGGTATTCCGCCCGGACTCTGACAAAAACAGACTCCGCGTCGATACCGATCTCTTTTTTCAACTGTTCTACGTTTCCGTGTTCAATATATGCGTCCGGCAGCGCGATATGGATCACTTTTGCCTGCAGGCCAAAGTTTGCGATGTATTCCGATACATGCTCCCCGAATCCGCCGCTCTGCACGTTTTCTTCCATAGTAATGATCAGGGAATGTTTCCCGCACAGACGTTTCATACATTCTCCGTCGATTGGTTTCGCAAAACGGGCGTTAATCACGGAACACGGAATTCCCTCTTCTTTTAGTTTCTCCCGTACTTCCACCGCCGTTTTTACCATACTTCCGATCGCAAGCAGCGCGATATCCTCTTCCTCATAAAGCACTTCGCTTTTTCCTAACACAATCGGCGCACGAAACTCTTCACAGCCGTCATAAGCTTCCCCTCTCGGGTAGCGTATGGCGATCGGTCCCGGGAAATCCACGGCAAATTTTATCATATCGGATAATTCCCACTTGTTTTTCGGAGCCATAGCCGTCATATTCGGCATCATAGTCAGGTAACTCAAGTCAAACAGTCCCTGATGCGTTTCTCCGTCGGCGCCTACCAGTCCGGCACGGTCGATCGCAAACACGACCGGTACATTCTGAATACAGACGTCATGGACCATCTGGTCAAACCCTCTCTGCAAAAAAGAGGAATACACGGCCAACACCGGTTTCAAACCGGCAACCGCCAGTCCTGCCGCAAAAGTAACCGCATGTCCTTCCGCAATCCCAACGTCAAAAAAGCGTTCCGGAAACATATTGTGAAATCGTTTTAAACCTACGCCGTCTTCCATCGCCGCCGTAATCGCCACGATCTTTTCGTTCCTGTCGCCGAGTTTGCGCATGACCGTCGAAAAAACATCAGTATAATTTGCCTTAGAACGCTTCGATTTCGGCAGTCCGGTTTCGATCTCAAACGCCCCTGTCCCATGAAATCTGGCCGGATGGCGTTCCGCCGGCAAATACCCTTTTCCTTTTTTTGTAAGCACATGTACGACGACGCATCCCTCTACGCGCGACGCTTCCTTAAAAGCCCGGACAAGTTCCGGAATATTATGGCCGTCATACGGCCCCAGATATGTAGCCCCCATATTTTCAAAAATCATGCCCGGAAGCAGCATTTGTTTGATTCCGCTTTTGGTTTTGCGGATCCGTTCTACCATTTTCCGCCCGTATCCCGGAATTTTATTCAAAGAATTTTTAATCGTTTCTTTTAATTCCAAATACTCTTCCGCCGTTCTCATTGTAGACAGATGCGCGGACAATCCGCCTACATTCCGGGAAATAGACATATTGTTATCGTTTAATATAATAATAAAATTTTTTTTGGTTCCCACGGTATTATTTAACGCCTCAAACGCCATCCCGCCGGTCATGGAACCGTCGCCGATCACCGAAATGACCTTGTAATCTTCTCCCAGGATCTCCCTGGCCCGCGCATAACCCAGACCCGCAGAAATGGAAGTAGAACTGTGTCCGGTATCAAAGCTGTCACAGATGCTTTCTTTTCGTTTCGGAAATCCGCTGATTCCCCCATGCATCCTTAGCGTATCAAATTCCTCTTTTCTGCCGGTCAGCAGTTTGTGCGTATAAGACTGATGCCCTACATCCCAGATGATCTTGTCTTTTGGAAGATCGAAGACTCTGTGCAATGCGATCGTCAGTTCCACTACTCCAAGATTGGAAGCCAGATGACCGCCTGTCACCGATATTTTTTCTATTAAAAAGCGGCGTATTTCTTCCGCCAGCAGATTCAAATCTGATTCCGGAATTTCCTTGATATCGTTTGCTTTGTTTATTCTCTCCAGCATATCTGTTATGTCCCCTTATTTCTTGCGGTGGATCAGGCTAAAAAGAAGCTCTGTCAAAAACTCATTTTTCACTACAAAGGAATCCAGCATTTCCACTGCCCTTTCGGAAAGTGTTTCTACCTCTTTTGCCGCCGCATCTACCCCTTCGATTGTCACATATGTCGTCTTATGGTTTTTGTCATCGCTGCCGACCGGTTTCCCGAGTTCTTCCGTCGTACTGACCACATCCAGAATATCGTCCTCGATCTGAAAGGCAAGTCCCACATTAGCGGCCACCTGTGCGATGCGTTTCACCTCACTGTCCGTCGCACCTGCCAAAATCGCGCCGATCATCATGGATGCTTCCATCAGAGCGCCCGTTTTTAAACGATAAATAAAGTCAAGTTTTTCTTTTGGGATCGGTTTTCCCTCCAGTTCCACGTCAACAGTCTGCCCGCCGACCATGCCGTAAATCCCTGACTTTGACGCCAGCACTTCGATCGCTCTGCCGATGTTCGGATTTTTCGGTTCCGTCATAAAAGCTTTTGACGCCGTTTCAAACGCAAACAAAAGCAGCCCGTCCCCTGCCAGAATCGCCATCGCCTCGCCGTATACAATGTGCGTCGTTTTGCGCCCTCTCCGGTACTCGTCGTTATCCATTGCCGGCAAATCGTCATGGATCAGCGAAGAAGTATGGATCATTTCCATTGCGGCCATAAACGGCTCGATTACTTTTGATTTCCCGCCAAACATACGGTATGTTTCCAGCATTAACATAGGACGCAGCCGTTTCCCTCCGGCCAGAAAACTGTAATTCATTGCTTCCATTACGGTTTTCTGAAATCCGTCCTCCGCCGGAAGATACCTGCTTATCATTTCTTCTACCTCGTCGGTATGTTTTTTTAATTCCAGCTCAAAATTCATACTCTCACCTAAAACTTTTCCAAATTTCCCTCTGAATTTATGACCGCCATTTTCTTTTCGACAAAATCAATTTTGTCATTACATAGTTTTAACCCGCGTATGCCCTGCTCATACAAAGCAAAAGACTCCTCCAGGGAAATATCCCCCTGCTCCAGACGTTCCAAAACGGATTCCACTTCTTCCAGCAGTTCCTCCAGGTTTCTGCCATCCGCATGCTCCTCCGGATTTTTATCAAAATCTTCTTTTCCCAATTTCAAAAAACTCCTTTTCTTTCTTCGTCCCACGCCGTGAACTTATACCTGGTATGCTCACCCGGAATTTCCCGAGACTGCTATCTCTACGTCCGTAACTTCTGCTCCTATCCGTCCTGTTTTCAAATAAATGCTGAGCCGGTCGCCTTGTTTCAACTGTGAAACATCTTTTACAGGCAGGGCGTTCTTTTCTACCCATCCGTATCCCTGGCTTATTTTTTTTACCGGAGAGGCATTTTCCAGTCCGTTTGCTAAAAGCTGCAGTCTGTGGCGTTTTTCCTGAATCCGTTCTCTCATCGCCCTCTCCAGGTCTTCCTGCAAATCGCCTGCCCGTTTCCGTTTCATATTGATCTGCTGCACAGGTGAAAACAGCCGGAATTTCGTCTGATACTGCAAAAAACGTTCTTTCAAAAGCTGCAGCTTCCCTTCCATACAACGATTTAACTTCTGCTTTTTTGCAGCCAGTTCCGTCTGCAGCGCCGCCAGGTCATACACAGCCAGTTCAGCGGCGGCGGAAGGAGTCGGTGCCCGCAAATCCGCTACATAATCAATAATCGTCGTATCCGTTTCGTGTCCGACCGCCGAGATTACCGGCGTTTCACATTCAAAAACCGCCCTCGCTACCTCTTCTTTGTTAAACGCCCATAAATCTTCAATGGAACCGCCGCCGCGGCCGACGATCATCACGTCAACGCCGAAAGCGTCCAGCGTCCGGATTCCTTTTATAATGCTCGCCGCCGCGCTTTCTCCCTGCACCAGCGCCGGATACAAAATCACCTGCACATAAGGATTACGTCGTGCGGTAATATTACAGATATCCTGAATCGCCGCTCCGGTCGGAGAAGTGACTACGCCTACTTTTGACACATATTTCGGGATCGCCTGCTTGTACTCCGGTGCAAACATCCCCATTTCCTCCAGCTCTTTTTTCAGTTCTTCAAAACGCTGGTACAAATTACCCCCGCCGTCCGAAACGATCTTGGCGGCATACAACTGGTATGTACCGTCACGTTCATATACCTGTAAAGAACCGGTCACAACTACACCGTCGCCTTCCTGCATTTTAAATTTCAGGCCGTTTTTCCGATTCGATACAAACATAATACAGCGCAATGCGGCCGTTTCATCTTTTAATGTGAAATAAATATGGCCGGAACTGTGATATTTACAATTGGATACTTCACCTTTGACCTGAACTTTTTTCAGCAGATAGTCCTGCGCAAACATATTTTTTATATAAGAATTGATCTGTTTTACAGAATAAATGTTTTGTTTCATCATGTGATTTTTGCCAAAACTCCGTTTACAAAAGAAGAGGACTCGTCCGTTCCGTATTTTTTTGCCAGTTCCACGGCTTCATTAATCGCCACGCCGGTCGGCATCCCCTCTTCATAACGGATTTCATACACCGCCAGCCGCAAAAGCGTCAGATCCACTTTTCCCATTCGGGTCGTCTTCCAGCCTTTTGCGACATCGTTTAACATATGGTCGATTTCTTCTAAGTGTTCCAGCAGGGAATCCACCTTTTCTTTCATATAGCAAAGATCTTTGCTCTCTTTTCCTGCTTCCTGCAAACGTTCAAAAAACAGAGTTTCCTGTTCTTCTATCGTTTCTTTATCATGAAAATCAGCTCTGAAAAGCATTTTAAAAATCTCTTCCCTGATTTCTCTTCTTGTCATAATTCTCCCCTTTACTGTTATATGCCCTGCAAAATTCTGCGCCGCAAATGCGGCGCAGAATCTATTTCTTTTTTATGTCTACACTGGCGATTCTGACATTGACAGAAGATACTTCCAGACCGGTCATATTTTCTATCGCTGATTTAACTTTTTCCTGTACTTTTTCAGATACTGCCGGAATTTCATACCCATAAGCAATATTGATCCCGATATCAACGCGGACTACATTGTTTTCCAACTGTATTTTTATGCCCCGTGAAAGATTTTTCTTTCCAAGCTTACTTACCAGTTCATTGGTAATATTTCCGTACATGGAAGTAACGCCGTCCACTTCCGTCGCCGCCAGTCCGGCAATCATGGCTACGACGTCGTCCGCTACTCTGACTTCTCCTAATTTGTCTTCTTTGATCTTTAAATTCCTTCTATCTTCAGCCATTTGTATCCCTCCGTTTTTCCTTTTTTCCAGGAACGCATTTATAGAATCATTATACCAATCACTACTTCAATTTGCAACAGTTCGTTGCTTTTATTGGCGGCGGGGAAAAGAGTCTGCCAGTTCGGATGTTTTTCCTGCGAAGCAGGTTTACAGTAATTTTGAATATGCTAATATAAAAAATATTATATGCACTTTTTTGAAGCGGATTTCCGGCTGCACTGTCAAGGCCTGGAAATCAGTTCCAGAATTTTTAGTATCCCTAACTCCGGGATGGGCGGATGTGATTTGATTCCCCCGATTCAAACTCGGTTTTCCGTCAGTCGTATGAGCACCGAAGGCGGGACTTTTGTTTTTCTTCCTTTGGAAGACTTTTGTGCGTTTTCCTTATCAGCGGCAGGAAAAGCACGAATGGGTATGCCGGTC
>JAAWJJ010000044.1 GCA_022796875.1 Eubacterium sp.
ATGGATGGCAGGTTCTTCGGAACCTGCTTTTTATTTTTAGATAGAAAAAAGAAGCCGTTGCTCCAGTAGATGATTCATCTACTTTTGCAACAGCCCCTCTCTTTTTATTAACCCCGATCACGATCAGATCACGATTATTGACTTAATTCTTCCCGTCAGCGCAGCCTGCCGGTTTCATATCGCTTTTTTGTATCCACACAGATGCGAAGCTGCCGGAACCTTTCGGATAACGGTCCTTCCGGAATCACTACATCCAATGCAGCCGCCAGGTTATTAATCATACGGTCGGTAATTTCATTTTCCATGTCTTTTAACATGGCCGATTTTTCCTCATAGCTGTCCGTATCCAAAAATCGGATCAGCCAGTAATTCGCGTCTTCCGGACCGACTGTTTCGTCTTCCGGCTGCGGTTGCTGCGTTTCCATGCTATTCGGTTGCTGCGTTCCAGCGGTTTTTGCCTGCTGCGTTTCCGTACCTTGCGTTTCTTTCTCTTCCCGTATTGGCAGCCGGTCGCGTTTCACTTTTTCAAAACGGTATTTCTGCCTCACATCCGGATATTTTTTATGATCCACTTCACTTAAAAACATTTCCAGCGGACGTGCATAAACCTTATAATCGCCGTATAAAGCCTGATAGACCACTAACGCCTCTTCCGTTTCCGAATGAACCGCTACGGTTATGATCTGATATAGTTTGTTTTTAAAATGTAGAAACAGATCTCCGCTGCGAATATCTCTGTCTTCTTTTGTACTTACACCGCAAACTGCGTTATTCTCTTTTTGTGTAAAACTGCTGCTGTTTTTGTCTGTCAATTTCTTTTCTCCTTTTTTACTTTCAAGCTTTTCGGTCCATTCTTTCTGCTGCACCGCTTTATAGGTTCTGCTTCACGACTTTTCTTTCTGCTGCATCGCTTTACAGGTTCTTCAGGCTGCGATTTACCATCTCAACGCCTTCTGCGACAAAATCTCTGCCATAATATGTAGAAGTATCCGGCCCGACGATCATCAGGTCAAAAACTTCTTTCATGAGATCCCTGTTTTCTTCAGCGGAGAGCTGCGGCTGCTCCGTTCCGCTTTTTGAAATACCCTTTTGTTCCTTTTCCAATACATCATCGGCAAATTGCTGTTGTATATTACGATTCACCCTTGTAAGAATATCCTCTTTCTGCCCCGACGGATTCCTGCCGTGCCCACCGGCGGTCTGCCGGTTCATCGCCTGATTTTTTCTCGTCGTATTCCGCCCATGTTTCGGTCCCATCTGACTGTATTTCGCCGTACTCTGCCGGTTCCCTGCCGTGTTTTGGCCATATGCATTGATATTTTGCGTTCTCTGGCCTCTTTGCGCGGTATTTTGCGGCGATACCTGGCCATATGCCGGAGTTCGTGGAGCAGATTTTACAGGCGGCGCCGTTTTTTGCGGCGCGTTATTCGGTGCAGTGGTTTCCTGCTTGTTCTTCGTCCTTGCCACCGATACGCAAATAATGACGATCCAGAATATAATTATCACAAGGCCACCCATATAGATACCTCCCCTCTGCCTCTACTGCCGGATTTTTTTGTATTCTGGGAAATGCTACGCACTTTCCCGTTGCACAAAAATTGCACCTTACAGATTTTCTAACGCAGTTACTCCTGTTTCCAGATAATTATTTTCTACTTTCTCAAAAGCGCCCTCGTCTACCATTTTAGCGTATTCCGGATCCAGCGGAAGTTTGCCGAACATGGAAACTCCGAGCTCCGACGCCACGTCGTCAATATGGCTTTCCCCAAACAGTTTAATCTCTTTTCCGCAATCCGGGCATTTCAGGTAGCTGTAGTTTTCTACCAGTCCCAAAACCGGAATATTCATCATCTGCGCCATATGATACGCTTTTTTCACAATCATCTGTACAAGTTCCTGCGGCGAAGTTACGACAACGATCCCATCAACCGGAATCGACTGGAATACCGTCAACGGTACATCTCCCGTTCCTGGAGGCATATCTACAAACAGATAATCCAGATCTCCCCAGATGACATCCGTCCAGAACTGTTTCACCGTACCTGCGATGATCGGTCCGCGCCATACTACCGGTGCTTCCTCATCTTCCATTAACAGATTCACAGACATAACCTGAATACCGTCTTTTGTTTCTATTGGGAAAAGGCCGCTTTCACTTCCCTTTGCAGGCCCGTGAAGCCCGTACATGCGTGGGATCGACGGGCCTGTAATATCAGCGTCCAAAATCCCGACACGATATCCTTTTTTCTTCATAGCTCCTGCTAAAGAAGCGGTTACAAAAGATTTTCCTACGCCGCCCTTTCCGCTGACAACGCCAATCACTTTTTTTATTGCAGAAAATGAATTTAACGGCTCGATCAGGCTTTCCGGCTCCTGATGGGACGGACATCCTTCACAGCTTTCTCTGTCGCAGGTTGCTTTTGAACTACATTCTTTTTCAGACATATTTTTTACCTCCATAAGTTTATGATTTCTTTTCCATAATTTCTTTTAATGATTGTGTATACGGTGCGCGTGCAATTCCATATTCCGTCACAATTGCCGCAATCAGTTCATGATCCGTCACATCAAAGGCCGGATTAAAAACTTTCACGCCCTCAGGCGCCATCCGTTCTTTATACCACATCTCCGTCACTTCCCCGGCCGGACGCTGCTCGATCCTGATATCGTCCCCTGTCAGGGTATTCATATCAATCGTAGACGTGGGCGCGCATATATAAACCGGAATATGATAATAATTTGCTACGGCTGCTACGACAGACGTTCCGATCTTATTTGCCGTATCCCCGTTTGCCGCCACTCTGTCGCACCCGACAAACACCGCGTCAATCCAGCCGTTTTTCATAACAGCGGCAGACATATTGTCGCAGATCAGCGTTACGTCTACGCCCGAGGAATACAGTTCATAGGACGTCAGGCGTGCGCCCTGTAAAAGCGGTCTTGTTTCATCCGCAAACACATGAAAGCCATACCCCCGCTCCTGTCCTAAATAAATCGGGGCAGTGGCTGTCCCATATTTACTCGTGGCAAGTTGTCCGGCGTTACAATGCGTCAAAATACCGTCCCCCGGCTTGACCAGTGACAATCCGTACTCGCCGATCGCCTTGCATACCCGAATATCTTCCGCCTGAATTTCCTCAGACTCCTTTTTCAACAGCGCTTTAATCTCCCTGACCGGTTTTTCTTTATGATCCAGGCATACCTGTTCCATGCGTTTTAACGCCCAGGATAAATTAACCGCAGTCGGCCTAGATGAATTCAAAAAATCTTTCTGCTTTACAAATTCTCTGTAGAACTCTTCAAAATTATCCGTACGGATCTGTTTTGCCAGCAAATACATGCCATATCCTGCCGCTACGCCGATCGCAGGCGCTCCGCGTACTTTTAAAAGATAAATGGCGTCCCAAATCTCCTGTGCCGTTTTTAATGCAATAATTTCTGTTTCCGTCGGCAGTTTTGTCTGGTCTATAATCAGGAGCGCGCTGTTTTCATCATCCAGCGCAACGGTATCATAATCCATAATTGTTTTTTCTTTTTCCATAAACCCTCCCATTTGCCTGCATATTTCATGTAAACTCTATTATACCTGACTTGTCGGAAAAATGCAAAAAATTCGGAACCGTAAACACGGCTCCGAATTTCGACTGAATTTTAATAAAAAAATCCGTTTATTATTTTACTTTCACAGACTTCACTTTAGAGAAAGAAGAAGTGACATCTTCACCCAAGCCATTCTTCGTAACGGCTTTCACTTTATAATAATATGTCTTCTTTGAAGTGAGCTTTGTATCTTTGTATGACGTCTTCGTAGTAGTTTTTACTAATTTGTAACCTTTATTTTTCTTAGTGGAACGATAAATCTGATATTTTTTCGCTCCAGTCACTTTCTTGATCGTAATGGTTGCGGTTTTCTTTCCAGCTTTTATTTTCTGGATTGTCGGCGCTGCTTTTCCTGCCTTGCTGGCAAGTTTGGCGGATGCCGATTTGCTGTAGCCATAACTATCGGCTGTCCGATATCCGGTACCGTCTTTTACCTCTTTATATGCAATCACATAATAATGGTAAGACACATCGTTTTGAATCCCGCGTGAATCTACTTCTTCTCCCGTAACAACGCCTTTGTCGTCATAAACCGGCGTGTGATAATCATATGCATAATCCGTTACGGACGTCCCCTTAATTTCATATGTAGAAACATAACTTTCATACGGACTCTGATATGCCTGTTTCCTTGCTGCTTCATAATCTTCCTGCATCTTCGCCGTGCTGTCGCCCAGGGTATAATAATAATTATCCGACGGATCTGCATTTTTAAATACCTGTATCTCTACAGAATTTCTGTTTCCGCTATAAGAATATGTCTTCGTATCCGCATCATAGATCGCTACAGGATCTGCCGTACGGTATACTCTGTAATAAGACGCGCCGTTTACTTTGTTCCATGAAATTTTGATGCCGTTTGCAGTTGCTTTTGCTTTTACGCCCGTTACTGCGGCAATATGGCCCTGTACGGATACGGTACTGGAAGGACGTGAATATTTGCTGCCGCTATATGCCCGTACTCTGTAGTCAACGGTCTTTCCAGAAGAAGACGCCGGCAGTGTGTATGACCTTGTCGATGCTTTTGTAATTTTTTTCTGCGTTACCCATGAGTCTTTTGCATCGTCATATTTTTCAACCAGATATCCCTTTGCCTGCGGAACAGGGTACCATGCGATCGTTACCTTTCCGCTCTTCGGGTTCTGAGCCTGCTTATAAACAGTAACAGCAGAACTCACACTAAATTTTGCACTTATTTTTACATTGCTGGCATAATCTTCTGTAAAATATACTTTATTGCCATTTACAAGCTTATACGCTCTTATACGGTAGCTGTAATATCCTGACTGCAGGTTTTTATCCGTATAAGAAACTTTCTTCTTGCTCAGGCTCTTGATCAGTTCATATTTGGTAAATCCATAATCCACACCGGATTTTCTCGTGGTGCTGCTGTTTGTTCCCACGCTGCGGTAAACATCGTACCCTGCCGCCGAAGAAACTTTCTTCCATGTCAATTTTACCGTGGTCTTTCCTGCGACCTGCGCTTTCAGGTCCATCGCAGCCGCACCTGTTTCTACTGTTTTGTAGCTGTAATCCCCATAATACGTTTTTCCGTTGTCCGGATTATAAGCGTAAGCACGCACCCGGTATGTATATTTGGTATTTTTCTTCAGACCTTTGTCTTTAAACCTGCTTGCCGCGGTCGTTGCCAGATTTTTATATTTCCCCTTCTCCGCTTTTCGATCGATCTGAAATCCGCTGTAAAGTCCGTAATTCGCATCCAAAGTCAGCGTAATCCCTTTGTCCAAAATCTCCGTTTCAATATCCGTCACTTCCGCAACCGGGGCTTTCACCTGAATTGTCTTAGAATATTTTCCCCTTTCGCTGCTGGAGCTGTATGCCGCCGTATACGCCCGCACATAATAGGTTACGCCCGCTTTCAGATTGCTATAGGAAAGAGTATCCCAACTAAGAGTTTCTACTTTTGCTTTCTTTTTATCAAAGTTTTTGTTCGTAGAATACTCATAGTACACATCGTAATCCCCTGAAACAGGCGCATGGGAGAAAACAAACCCGTTGGCATTCATTTCTTTTACCGCTAAACTTTTCACTTCCGGGTACTGCTGCGCCCCTACGGCTTCCACTTCCGGCGCTACCGCCGCTTTCGGAGCTACTGCCTGTGTTTCGATAACCGTCGCTTCCATGGCTTTTTCCGCCTGCTGTGCTTCTGCTGCTACTGCAGGCACGGCTCCCGGGAGTACTAACATCAATCCCAGGGAACCGGCTAATAGTTGTCTGAATATTTTCGCTTTTTTCATAAGCTCATTCTCCTCCTGTCTGATTATTATAACAACAAACTAATTCTACGCTCTTTTCCAGAATTTGTCAAATAATCAGGACTATTAATTTTTTTATAAACAGGTGACTGATTTCCATTGCTTCATATCGTCGCCAAACCAGACAACCCGATTTCTTCCGTCCTTTTTTGCATCATACAGCATGGCATCCGCAATCTGCAAATAGGTAGAATATTTGTCGCCGTTTTTAGGAATCACCGTAACCCCGCCGCAGCTGACCGTAACCCACTTTCCAACAGAAGGATCCTGTTCCATATGTAAATCTTCAATTTGCTTTCTGATCTGCTCCATATACCCAAAAACCTTTCTGGCCTCATCTCCTACGATCATGGCGACAAATTCCTCCCCTCCATAGCGGGCCACAAAATCCGTTGCGCGCCGCAGATACTTCGAAAGAACGTCCGCCACAGCAGTTATCACTTTATCTCCGGACGGATGTCCAAACGTATCATTGTACACTTTAAATTTATCTATATCAATCATGCAGACAGAAAACGGAATCCGGAGCCGAACAACTTCTTCCCACTTATCAGAGCTGTAAAGTTCATACTTTCTTCTGTTGGCAATTCCGGTCAGCTGATCGGTCATAGACTGCTGCTCTACCTGTTTACGGTACCGGTACAGTTTGACATGCGTATTGACCCTTGCCTGTACGATCACCGGATGAAACGGTTTTGTAATATAATCTACCGCTCCCAGCGTAAATCCACGCTGTTCATTTTCTATATCAGAAAGACTTGTGATCAGGATCACAGGAACGCTCCTGGTAATGATTTCCTCCTGCAGCCTTTTCAATAACATAAAACCATCCATGCCCGGCAATACTACATCCAGCAAAATCAGGGAAAAGTCTTCACATCTTGCATAGCCAAGCCCCTCTTCTGCCGTCTGTGCAACCGTGATCTCATAATCGGCATCTAAAATAGATTTCAATTGGGTAGCTTGTATCGTACTATCATCAACAATCAATATTTTTTCCATTTCCTATACTCCTCTTGTTTTCTGTTTTCCTGCTGCGTCATGCTTTCAAAGACATTATAACAATTAAACTGCGGCATTGCTATTAAAATCTTTCCATAAACAGTATAAAATTGAAATCTGCAATGCAAAAAGGGGCTGATGCTCCGGCAGCGATGATTCATCTGCTTTTGCAACAACCCCTCCCGCTAAATTTTTATAGAGAAAGTTTGCATGAATGAACTATTCAATTTTACGCCTCGGCGAAAGAATCTGGAATCCGGTCTTGTTATAAAGCGTTCCCATGATTCCATCCGGCGCCGCCATAATAACCGCAATCGCGATAATACCGAGTACGATCATGGACATTCCCGGGAAGTTGTACATAATCTGTACGATTACTACATAAAGGATCGCGCCTACAATAGGCCCTTCCATGGTTCCCAATCCGCCGATGATTACCATAAACGTCATAGCAATCGTCCAGTTGATGGAAAATCCTGCACCCGGGTTGATATACCCCTGCTGCATGAACATAACGCCGCCAATCAGGCCGGTCATAAAACAAGTGATAACATATACTTTCAGTTTTGTTTTATATAACTCCACGCCCATAACTTCGGCCGCGGAAGCGCTGTCACGGATTGCCATCAGCGCCAGTCCGGTCTTCGAACGCAGCAGTCTGTATACCACCAGCACCGCAAGAACGCCGATGATCAAAGCCGTAAAATACAACTGTGTGGAAGACATTCCGTAAACGGTTTTAATTCCCCAGTCTTTTGCTTTTCCAACCCATTCCCAGTTGGAAAAAAACATCTGGAGTGCTTCTGCGATAATCCAGGAACCGATCGCAAAATAAACGCCGCTCATCTTAAAGATTGCCGGTGACACTGCAAGGCCGAATAACGCACAGATTACTGCGCCGATAATGATTGCCACATAAATATTCACTCCGTAATTAATGGAAAGGATCGTCAGCATATAGCCGCCAATACCGATAAACGCCTGCATACCCAAAGATAACATGCCTGCGTAGCCTCCCATCAGGTTCCACATCTGCCCCATCGCCATATAAATCAGGATCAATGTGATCGTTGATATTGCATAACCGCCTGCCACAAACGGTAAGATAATCATTACTGCTGCTATCACTGCCAGTATAATATATTTTACTGTCGGTTTTGTACTTTTTGTCATTTTGCTTTCCCCCCTTACTTTCTAGGACCAGAAGCGAACAATCCGTTTGGCCTCAATGCCAGAATTACAAGCAATACTACGTATGCTACCAGCATCTGGCAGCTGGACCCCAGGAAATATCCGCCTAACAACTGGGCGATGCCAAGTACAATACCACCTGCCAAAGTTCCGATCAGGGAACCCATACCGCCGATAACTACTACGCCAAACGCAATGATCAGATACTGCGTACCGCTGGAAGGATAAAATACAAACGTAGAGCCAACCAGAGTTCCGGCAACTGCCGTAATGCCCATACAGATTACCATTGCCGCCGCATAAGCCAGTTTGGTATTTACGCCCATCAGTTCCGCCGCCATCGCATCATCCGACGTAGCACGGATCGAACGCCCGAAATTCGTTTTCTGCATCACCAAGCTGATTCCGACGATCAAAACAATCGCGATAATAAAACTGGTCAGGTACATCGCGGAAACAGACAGTTTGGAAGAGGTAATGACGTTTGTCACAGACAGGTTATTTGGAATAGTCCTGTTGTCCGCACCGAATATCTTCAGCATCAGGTTCGATAGGAATATCGAAACCCCAAACGTGACTAACAATGCAGGCGCTTCGCCTTTGTCCATAACCTTATTGACAAGAAATTGCTGGATTAAAAATCCCAATATCATCATTACTACAACGGAAACAATTGTCGCCAGTATGAGGTTCACGCCCAACGCGCTTGACAGCGTCATCGTCAGGTATGTTCCCAAAATCATCAAATCACCATGCGCCAGGTTCGTCAGTCCCATAATACCAAATACCAGGGACATACCGATACCGATCATGGAATAAAGTCCTCCTAACAGAAGGCCCGTTACGATACATTGTAACATAAGTCCATCTACTCCTTTCTTTAATGTGCAAACTTGTTCATTCCGAAATAAGCGTCGTTTACTTCTTCTTTGTCAAGTTCTTTGGATTTTCCTTTCATCACAATCTTGCCCTCCAATACAACATACGCATAATCGGAATTTGCCAGACTGGTATCTACGTTCTGTTCCACGATCAGAAGAGTGATCCCCTGCGCCGCGATTTCTTTCAGTTTTTCGTAGATATCCTTGATAACTACCGGGGCAAGCCCCAGGGAAATCTCATCACAAAGCAGTATTTTCGGCTGCGTCATAATTCCGCGCCCAATGGCAAGCATCTGACGCTGTCCGCCGGAAAGAAATGTGGATAACTGATTTTCTTTTTCTTTCAGGATTGGAAACAGCTTATAGATCTGCTCCAATCTCCTCAATCTTTCGTCATTTCCTTTTGCCAGGTACGCGCCCATTAAAAGATTATCTTTTACGGTCATACGCTCAAAACAATGGCTTCCTTCCGGCGCCATGCTCAGGCCCGCCTGGGAAATTTTACTTGGTTTCCATCCGGAAATATTTTTTCCGTCAAATTCGATTGTACCCTTTACCGGCTTGTTCAGCCCGCAAATAGTATTCATAATCGTTGATTTACCGGCGCCGTTCGCACCAATCAGGGATACAATCGTACCCTGTTCCACATTCAGGGAAACGTCGGTGAGCGCTTTAAAATCTCCGTAACAGACATCAATATCTTTTACCGCAAGTAAACTCATTCTTCCTCGTCTCCTCCCATATATACTTTGCTAACTTCTTTGGAATTCATAACATCCAGAGGTTTTCCGCAAATAACATCCACACCATCTGCCAGAAGAAGCACTCTGTCTGTCCCCTCCAACATGGTACGGATAATATGTTCAATCCAAATTACGCTTACGCCCTGGCTTTTTACCGTCTTTACGAGATTAATAATCATACCGACCTCAGACTCTGTCAGGCCGCCGCCTACTTCGTCCAGAAGCAGGATCTTCGGTTCTGTCGCCAAAGCTCTTCCTATTTCAAGCCGTTTCCGGTCAAGCAGTCCCAGTTTGCCGGCAAAAAGAGCAAGTTTATCGTCAAGGCCAATCGTTTTAGCCACTTCTTTTGCTTTCACTTTCGCTTCTTTTTCACTCATGCCCGCGCCGAACACACCGCCTACCATAATATTTTCAAATACAGTCATTTTCTCAAATGGCCGCGGAACCTGGAACGTTCTTCCGATACCACCGCGGCAGCGTTCTGTCACACCTTGGCTGGAAATTTCTTTTCCTTCAAATTCTATGGTACCTTTCGTCGGTTTTAAGATACCGGTAAGGATATTTAACATAACGGTTTTTCCCGCGCCGTTAGGCCCAATCACCCCCAGGACTTCCCCCTGGCCCAAATCAAAATTTACTCCCTTTAAAACATGATTGCTGCCAAATGAAATTCCGAGGTCTTTTACAGTTAAAATTGTACTCAAACCTATTACCTCCCTATCCCCCATACTGTTTTACAATGGCCGCCTTGCCGGCCGCTTTAAAAATAACCGCTACAGGAATGGTGTTCCCATAGCGGTTACTCACCTACATTATCACGGTATGGAAACCGTATTAACTACAAATTTCTATTTTAATTCTTTCAGTTCAGCCGTTACAGGAGCTTCCGGAACCTGAGTATTGGAAATGATTTCCTGTACCCAGCCGCCGTCCTGGTAGCACCACTGTCCTGTTACAAGCGGCTGAATGGATGTATGCTGTTCATTGTATTTGATAGGTCCGATTACAGAATCAAAGGAAATGCCTTCTGCTGCTTCTTTGATGGCATCCGGATCCAGAGAACCTGCTGCTTTCAGTACCTGGTATACAATTTCAACGTTTGCATAGTCATAACCTGCTGTAGCCGGTGCGTAATCGTCGCCTGTGATCTCCATCCATGCATCGCCGATTTCCTGAGAAGTCTGTCCGGAAATAGAGGAAGAATACGGATGGTTCGGCGTCCACCAAACTTCAGATACAACGCCGTCGCCTGCGCCGTTTGCGCCGACAGCGTCTACGTCCGCGCTAAACAGTGTAGCTTTTGCTACCGTTACAACTTTCGGCATATATCCGGAAGATTTCAACTGCGTATAGAATGTTGCAAAGTCAGGAGTTACCATAACGCCGCAGATAATGTCGCACTCTTCTCCTTTAATCTTGTTGATAATAGAAGAGAAATCATTGTCGCCGGATGTATAAGAACCCGGATCCACAATCGTATATCCTGCTTCCTGTGCAAACGTAGTGATTGCTCCGGATAATTCCTGGCCTTCTACGTCGGATGCATACATCAGGCCGATCTTTTTGTTGGAATCAGCAACTTTATCCCATGCATCTTTAAAGCAGTTCAGTTCGTTTTCCGTATTAAATCCTGCGTGGAAGCTGTACTCATTTTCTCCGCACTCAGCCGCCCATGCATCGGTCGGCGTGTCTACAGACAGACATGGAATACCTTTTCTTTCGCAGGCACCTGCTACCGGAATTGTCGTATCATTTGTATGTGAAGTGATAACTAACTGTACGCCGTCGCCTTCGATCAGTTTTGTCGTAGCTTCCTGCGCTTTCTGAGGATCAGACTCGGAATCCACATAAACCATTTCAATCTGTTTTGCTTCGCCGTCGATTTCGATGCCGCCTGCATCATTTACCTGTTTTACAGCGTAGTCGGTCATTTCCTGTGTCCCGTGTCCAAACGCTGCCAAAGCGCCTGTCATCGGAACTACGCTGCCGATTTTAATCGTGTCGCCGCTTGCCGAACTTCCGCCGCCTTTATCCGCTGCTGCCGGAGCGCCGTTGCTGCCAGCATCGCCGCCTGCATTCCCGCCGCCTGCATTGTTTCCGCCGCATGCTGCAAGTGAGAATACCATAACGCCGACTGCTGCAAGAGCTGCTAACTGTTTCATTCTCTTTTTCATTTTTTCACCCTCCATTATTTTTTTCGAATTGGTCTTATCCACTCGACAAACCAACTTTAGCATGTCGCTTGTACCTTGTCAACAAACCCTCGGTATACCATAAAAATGATTTTGTATAAAAACCACAAAATCATTTCCTATCTTTGTTGAAAAATCGTATTTCAAACATTTTTTGTATAAAACGCACAAAAAACGAAGATGTATGCTAATTATACACCCGCAGTTTTCTTTGAAGTTACCAATCTGAAACTATTAAAATTACACAATTACATTTTTATTCTTTTTTCGCGGTATCAAAATTTTAATTTTTGAAATTTTACTGATTTATTTTAAAATATTCTTATCGCTTTTCCGATTTCTTTTGTTTTTAATTTTTAAAAAATAAAATTTTAGTAAAAATGCTGATTCACTTTTATCCGCCGTTATTATCCCGAGCCGTACGTCCGGCAAGAAAACAACGGCTACTCAATACCAGTTGTACCGGTTTTCCCAGAACCGGAATGGCCAGAAGAATAGTGAGGCCGATCGCTAAAAGAACCATAAGGATTTGTTTTCCCGTTCCGAACTCTTCTGAAATTTTTTCAAAAAATCCCGTGTGGAGCAGCACCTGCACCACCAACCCATGGCCGACATATATTTGCATCGTCCTCTTTCCTATGCCTGAAACCATGGATTTTCGTACAGGGATCAGCGAAAACACCATAAAAATAATACCCGTCACAATCACATAGTAGAACAGCCGGTATAAACATCCTAACTGCGGATACGGCAGGCTGTAAAAAGAGCCGTTTCCGGTAAACAGCTTTTTAAACTCTATCAGCTGGTCCGCGCACTGCCATACCGCGAAAAATCCGGCGGCCAGGACGACTGCCGACACTATTTTACTAATGGTCTTATCCAACAGATCATTTACAGGTTTCCGATCCAGATAAAATCCCAGCAGGAAAAACGGGAAAAACGTCAGCAGCCTGCTGGAACAAAACAGATTGTTCATAGTCGGATCATACCCCGCCATACATCCCACAAAAACCGCAAACCAAAATACCGCCGGAGGATTCAGCTTCCTTACCGCAAATGTAATCAGCAGAAACGCCGCCAGCACAAACAAAAACCAAGGGTACAGATTTTCACGAAAGATACGGAACCGCGCCTTGTGCTCCTCACTGCATATTATTTTTATTATAAATATGGCAAATTCATAGTATAAATAAAGCCTGAAATACGCCGCAGCCTTTCCCGCCAGTTCTTTCGGCCGGAGCATAACGGATTTCGCAAACATTCCTGCAACCAACAGAAATGCCGGCATATGGAGTATATATATACACAGCCACAGCGTCTTCATCCAGTGTATCTCTTCCTTAAACGGATCTAAAAAATGTCCCACCACCACAAGCGTAATCAGTAAAAATTTAATATTATCCCACCGGTAGTCCCGGATCGACGTATCTGCCACTGCCACTCCTTTTCTTGCACAAAGGCATTTACAAATGATAGATATGATATAAAAAATAGCTGTAAAGTACCGAAATACCTTACAACTACCGTACAGAGCAGGTAAGGGGAATCGAACCCCCCTCCCAAGCTTGGGAAGCTTGTATTCTACCGATGAACTATACCTGCATGCCATCTGCTTTATAGTGTAACACACTTGTTATCTTTTGGCTACTATAAAATAAATTTTTTAATATTTATTTTTGACCTTTCAATGCGGGTAACAGGATTTGAACCTGCACGGTCGCCCACCAGAACCTAAATCTGGCGCGTCTGCCAATTCCGCCATACCCGCACGGCATTTATAAACTGCATGCTAGTATATTATGCCTTATTTTTCAAAAAAAGTAAAGATGCTATTTTCTGCCCATGAAAAATAACCACTACCGTCCTAACTTCTCCTGCGCCTTTTCCGGAAGATTTTCATATGTCACTTCTTCCCATTTATGAACGCCAAGCGACCTGACTTCCAGCATAATATAAGCGTCTTCCCTCAGTTCTCTGGAAGTCTTAAACTTTAACGCCCTTTTCTTCCCCTTTTCATCATAGCAGTCCAGCTTATATTCGTATTTCATATCGCTGTCTGCAGACAATTCTTTCACTTTTGTATTGTCGATCTGCGAATAATAAACATGCTCGTAATTCTCAAAATAATGCAAGCCTCCTGCTACCCCACAAATCAACACTGCCGCAGTAACTGCAATGGCAATTATTTTTCCTTTCATAAATCAATACCTCCTGTCTTTCATCTGTAACCATCATATCGGAAATCGGCCGAACGTTCTATTGATCTGCCTTACATTTTTCGTTCCGCTTCTTACAATTTTGTAAGAATGCTGCAGAAGAAATCGGAGAGAAAAAAAGGGACTGTGAAAAACAGGAGTTGAAAAACTCCGATTTTCACATCCCTTTATTTTTCATGGATCCAGGAGAACCATTTCCCCTGATTCTTTTGTTTTCTTTAAATTAATCAATCTTTGGTTTTCGGAACCACGGAATTTTAACATCAAATTGCGCTTTGCCAGTTCAAATTCTCCGTCCACCAAAACATCAATCACAGACAGCATTTCATCCGTTGCCTCGCACCGGGCGCGGCCCGTTCCTTTAATCTGCCCGGAAAGTTCCTCATAAAGATACCCGCTGTAACACCAGATGTTTTTTTTCGGGTAAGCGTCCTTAATTTTGCGGAGTACATTCACGAGCGCTCTCTGGTTCTCCGGTTCAAAAGGTTCCCCGCCCAAAAGGGTAAATCCTGCTATATGCTCCGGCCTCATTGCCTCAATAATTTCTTCTGTTACCGCATCGGTATACGGTTCGCCATATTCAAAATTCCAGGTTTCCGGCTGAAAACATCCCTCGCAATGATGCGTGCAGCCGGACACAAACAGCGTAACCCGTACGCCCGGACCGTCTGCAATATCGTTTTTCTTTAATGCTCCATAATACATATCGTTTCCTTAATTGTAAATGCATCATAATTATAAATGCATCACACGTTCTTTAATTTCCTGCGTCCTGCCCTGGTTCCAGAACTGTGTGCCGATATAGCCGCAGGTTCTCCGCGCTACATTCATTTTTTCCTGATCTCTGTTTTTGCAGCTCGGACACTCCCAGACGAGCTTTCCGTGTTCATCGGTTACGATCTGAATCTCTCCGGAATATCCGCAGGCCTGGCAATAATCGCTTTTCGTATTCAGCTCCGCATACATGATATTATCATAAATATGCTTCATAACTGCCAGTACCGCTTCAATGTTATTTTCCATATTCGGCACTTCTACGTAACTGATCGCTCCGCCCGGAGACAATTCCTGGAACTGCGCCTCAAAAGACAACTTCTCAAATGCATCAATTTCTTCCGTTACATGGACGTGGTAGCTGTTTGTAATATAATTTTTGTCCGTAACGCCAGGAATAATTCCAAAGCGTTTCTTCAGGCATTTGGCAAACTTGTACGTCGTAGATTCCAACGGCGTTCCATACAGGCTGAAATCAATGTGTTTTTCTTCTCTCCAGCTATTGCAGGCTTCGTTTAACTTTTTCATGACCTTTAACGCAAACGGAGTCGCAGACGGATCCGTATGCGATTTTCCCGTCATATAATACGTACACTCCATTAACCCCGCGTACCCCAAAGATATCGTAGAGTATCCGTTGTATAAAAGTTTGTCGATCGGCTCGCCTTTTTTCAGCCGCGCCAGCGCGCCGTACTGCCACAAAATCGGCGCTACGTCCGACGGCGTTCCTTTCAGGCGGTTATGGCGGCATAATAACGCTTCCTTACACAACTCCAGACGTTCATCGAGAATTTCCCAGAATTTCTTCTCGTTTCTTTCCGAGGAACAGGCAACGTCTACTAAATTAAGCGTTACCACACCCTGATTAAATCTTCCGTAAAATTTCGGTTTTCCGTTTTCGTCCTCATAAACCGTTAAAAACGACCGGCAGCCCATACAGGTATAACAGTTGCCTTTCTTTAACTTCTTCATAATTTTTTCGGATATATAATCCGGCACCATCCGCTTAGCCGTGCACTGCGCCGCTAATTTCGTAAGATAATAATATTTGGAATCTTCGTGGATATTATCTTCTTCCAGTACGTAAATCAGTTTCGGGAACGCCGGCGTAATATAAACCCCTTTTTCGTTTTTCACGCCCAGGATACGCTGGTTTAACATTTCCTCAATTACAAGCGCCAGGTCGTCGCGCAGCCTGCCCTCCGGCACTTCGTCCAGATACATGAACACCGTAACAAACGGAGCCTGTCCGTTCGTCGTCATAAGGGTAATGACCTGGTACTGGATCATCTGGACGCCGCGTTTGATTTCTTCCAGTACGCGTTGTTCCGCTACATCGTTCATTTTGTCTTCATCCGCTTCGATACCGGCCTCTTTAAATTCTTCACGCACGATCCTGCGGAATTTCTCACGGCTGACATTGACAAACGGCGCCAGGTGCGACAGCGTAATACTCTGTCCGCCGTACTGGGAGCTGGCAATCTGCGCAATGCTCTGTGTCGCAATATTGCAGGCAGTGGAAAAACTTTTCGGGGTTTCAATCATCGTTTCACTGATTACGGTCCCGTTTTGCAGCATATCCTCCAGATTCACCAGACAGCAGTTATGCATATGCTGCGCGAAATAATCGGAATCATGAAAATGGATGATCCCCTGTTCATGCGCCTCCACGACGCGCTGGGGCAGCAAAAGGCGTTTTGTGATATCTTTACTTACCTCTCCAGCCATATAGTCGCGCTGGACACTGTTCATCGTCGGATTTTTATTGGAATTTTCCTGCTTCACTTCTTCGTTATTACATTCGATCAGGCTTAAAATCTGTTCGTCCGTAGAATTTGACTTACGCACAAGAGCCCTCTTGTAACGGTACGTAATATACTTGCGCGCCACTTCAAACGCACGCTGGTTCATGATCTGATTTTCCACCAAATCCTGAATCTCTTCCACATTTAACGTATGGTTCACGCCTTCACAGATCGTACGCACATTTGCCGCGATCAACGCTAACTGTTCTTTTGACATTTTTTCACTGTCAATGACGCTTTCGTTCGCTTTTGACACCGCATCTTCAATTTTTTTCAAATCAAAAGTATCTTCTGTACCACTTCTTTTAATTATTTTCATTCTTCTCTCCCTGTTTTTACTCTGGCAAAAGGAATCTCCGGTAAAAGGATTTCCCTTCTTGTTTCCACTCATTTTGCCTGTTTTTTGCCTCTGATTCAAATTGTTTTCCTTGAAAACACTGCCGCATCTTGTGCTGAAATTTGCTTTGTGTAACCAATCATACTATATATGGTTATACTTGTCAATGGCTCATACCATATCTTGTTTGTCTATTTTTCCTTTTATACACTGTATCACTTCATGCATATATTGCTGCAAAAACCGCCGGTTCTCTTCGGAACCGTCATATTCAGTCAGCGTATTCCCCATCATATACGCTTTTATCACACATTCGTTGACGCAATGCCACTTTTTATTCCTGTCTTCTATATATGGTATTTCATGTTCCAGACGGTACATAATCTCCGCCAGTTTTTCTTTTATGATCGCAATTGCCGGTTTCAATTTTACCGGAAAAACATATCTATTCGCCAACACTGTAATCCCGGCGCCGATCAGCGTATACGCCACGCGCTGCAGCAGCATGAGGCCTACCCCGCTCTGCATGGCGTTTAGCGCCAGCGCAGAACACGTAATATAAGAAACCATAGACTCATAACCACTTGCCGTATAGATTAGAAAATTAAAAACCGTCATGATCGCCACGCGCGCCGGAAAGCTGCGGAACACAAAAAACAACAGCATACAGAAAATAATTCCCCTCAGCGTACCGAATACCCTTGCTTTTACCCGCTGTCCGGTATTCTCGTAAAACGGAACCAGCATAAAAAAAACGGAAATCGTCAGCCAATATGCATTTTTCCAGCCCGACATATAGGCAAAAACCAGCGTCGGCACCACGATCAGGATCTGGCGGATCCCGAAACGGTACCGCGTCAGCTTCAGGTCAAACCTCCCATCGCGAAACTGCAGTTTCCGGTTATCTGGTATTTCATTCGCCTTTAAATAAGCAATCCTCTGCAGCAGAATTTCCATTTCCTTTAACACATGTTCTTTGCCGCCCCGGCCTTTCGATTCAAACGTAACCGCCTCAAACAGCGCCACATAACGGCAGTAAGTATTGACCTCGCCGTACATGATAAGCGACGCCCGGTTTGCTGCGTAAATAATGGAACTCATACGCCGGTTGCCGCGGCATATAATTCCCCTCAGCCGTTCCGCTTCTTCCCCGTCCTCTTCCCGCACTGCCTTATACAGACGGTAGCAGTCCTGCTGTCCCTCTGCCGCCAGGCTTTCCAGTATATCCTCTTTTTCCGTTAAATTTAACAAATATAAAAAAGCAAATATAATCAAAAAAGAAACTGCCATCGCCAACATACGGTTTCCGACAGCCATCCATCCCTTAACCGGCGACATCTGAAAAAAAATAAGCGCCATTGCTGGCGGAAAATAGTTGTTCAACTGAT
Organism: Eubacterium sp.; assembly: GCA_022796875.1. Lineage (GTDB taxonomy): Bacteria > Bacillota > Clostridia > Lachnospirales > Lachnospiraceae > JAAWJJ01. The sequence continues at coordinate 18,406 of JAAWJJ010000044.1, forward strand.
ATTCGTCGATTAACAGCGCGCAAATCCAGAACAACGCCAGTGCATTTACAATAATGCACAGCGGAAGATTGAACACGGCAATATGCGCCGCCAGCACCATGATGCAAAAAATTCCATACGTTTTTATAATGCAGCTATAATGCCTTTTTAAATCCCGGAAACGCAGGAAAGCCAGCGTTGCAAACGGCGCTATCATGGAATTTTCCGCTCCGAAGCCAAAATATGTCACAAAAAATATCAGAGTCACCACAATTGTCGGCGCCCATGCTTTTTTCAGATAGTTATTTAAAAATCTGTCCCACGCTTTTTTCCACATGCCTGTCCCCTCTTATCTGTCCTTTTTCTAAAAACCGCCAGTTTAAAAGAAAGTATGTTCTGTTTTGATTCTACCATATATTTCGCAATGGGACAATGGCTATTTTTAAAACAGGACTGCCCTGAAAATTATTTGGATACTTTTCACGGAGAAACCGCTGGCAGTTTAGCCGTTTCTTTACGGAACGACTTTATTCATAATTTCTAAAATTTGACGGTATAAAAAATATTATCATAACTTCCGTTTTGCCGATAGATTTCCAGGCTGTATTGCCAGAGAGGGAAACATTGGAAGAATTTTTATAGTATCCCTTATCCGGGAAAATGGGCGAAATGGATTCCCCCGAGTTCACTGTTTGAGGTTTTCTTCAATGTTTGGAACGCACCTGGGCGGGACATGTTTTTCTTCCTGGATAGCCTTTCTGGTTTTCCTAACAGCGGCGTCAAGCACGTTCGATAAGGGTATGCCTTACGAAACTCGGGACTGCCAGAAAAGGAAAACAGAACCCAGTAAGTTTTGCAATGGCAGTCCCTCAAACAGTCGACCAGCATACCCATTCGTGCTTTTCCTGCCGCTGATAAGGAAAACGCACAAAAGACTTCCAATGGAAGAAAAACAAAAGTCCCGCCTCCGGTGCTCATACGCCTGACGGAAAACCGAGTTTGAATCGGGGGAATCAAATCACATCCGCCCATCCCGGGGTTAGGGATACTAAAAATTCTGGAACTGCTTTCCCGGTTCTGGCAGTACAACCGGAAATCCATGTAAAAAAGTGCAGATAGTATTTTTTATATCACCATATCTATAGAAGTTTCAGATAAAGCCGCTTTACAAAAAAACGGCTAAACTGTCAACGGCTCCCCGTGAAAAGCATCCAAATAATTTTCAGGGCAGTCCTGTTTATTTTCTCTATTCTTCTTCCGCACTAACTTCTTTTAACAACGTGTAGTTCTCCCGTTCGTATGCCGCCACCCCGCGCTGGCCTGCCAGGAAAAAGCGTCCCTGCGCAAATATTCCGCGATACACGGAAGAATCAGCGGCATCTCCAAGATCCTCTGCCATCCGATTTACAAATTTTCCGTCCTGGTAATCGAACAGCAGGTATTTTACCCTGTAATTCCATCCGTCCTTTTCATTTCCATAACATTCCGCCGTAAAGCCGATCAGATTCTCTTCTTCGTCTGCGAGCACGGATTTGTAATCATATAAAGCCGGTGTATAATCTACATTTTCCAATACCGTTTTCGCACATTCTTTTACGTTTGCCGGATCGGATATATCAAACATCGACAGTTTGACGCCCTTTTGTTCGCCTGTTACAGGGTCCGTTTCATAGCCGATACCCAGCAGCTTATCTTTTCCCCAAAAATGCAGATATTCCGAAAATCCGGTAACTTTCAGCTCTCCCAGGATCACAGGATGTTCTGGATCGCTGAAATCTACGCTAAAGAGCGGATCGGTATTCCGATACGTAACAAAATACCCTGTATTTCCCATGAAACGCGCTGCATAGATTTCTTCTCCCGGCGCCAGTTCTTCGATCTGTCCGGCCAACTGCAGTTTTTCATCCAATACATACACATGATTGCTCTGCTGTCCCTCGTCCTGAACGGTCGTCAGTACCCGCAGGTATCCGTTCGATTCATTGATCGCAAACGTATCCCTTATTTCTCCTTTTATGCTTTCCGCCGCGGCCGCTTTCAATTTTCCGTTTTTCATACTGAACTTTGCAATCTCGGTTTTCTGAACGGAATCATAATCCGTACGGTAAAAATAAATTGCATTCTGGCTGACATATATCTGGGCGTAGTCATTCAGTACCATTTTAGAATCGATTTTTTTCTGCGGTTTTTTGCAGTTAAAACTGCCGATCAGGGTACTCTGGCTGCCGTATTCCGGAAGATAAATGTCATTCGGCGCCACTGCTTTACCGTTAATACATGGAAGCCAGATATCCGCCGCATCTTCCATAACGGCTTTGTTCCGTTCCATGACCGGCACCGCCATGTTGTTCCCTGTAAACAGATAAATGATATCCCCTTTTTTCCGTGAGGTATAATATTTCCCGTCCTGTCTGTATTCTCCGATCTTTTTCGGAGCGGTACGGTCATGAATATCATAGGTTTCCACGGCTGTCGCCGTTTTCGTATCTACCGAAAAAACGTCTTCCGATTCCCCCTGTTTCATTTCCGTATCCTGACGTTCTATAATCACGGACAGTACCTCGTTTTGCAGATAAATTTCCCTGATGTTGTCTGCGGCGGAATCTTTTGCCAGATCAATTGTATGCACTGACTTTAAGTCCTCCCCGCGGATATCATAAATATTTACCGCACTGCCGTTTACCTGATAAATATAATCGCCATCCGTTTTTACGATATCGCTTTCATCCACTCCTTCTGTCTGTACGTTTGTTTCGGAATACCTTTCCGAACTCTTTTGTGCCGTACTTCCCTGCACATCTGCGGCTTCCGCTTCCGCCATGTCCTCCGTCGCGGCTTCCGCTACTGCCGTTTCCTCATAGTTTTCTGCCGTGTTTCCTCCTGTTGCGGCGGCTCCCGCTGTCGGTTCTTCAGACAGATACACCGCTCCGCTCTGTCCTGTTTCCGCCATATCTGTGGAATCACTGCTCTTTGCCCTGAAATTATTTGCAAACCATCCGGAACTCTGTTTTCTATTATATCTTTCTTCTGTATTTTTCAATACGTCATAAACACTGCTATAATCCGCCGCCAGTTCATACATGTGATCCCCGAGTATCCTGACGTCTGGTTCTTCCTCTTTCTCTTCTTCCGTTCCGCGTTCCGTTATACCGGCTTCGGTTTCTTTCTCTCCGGTTTCCTCTGCCTCCATACTCGCTTCTCCCGCTTCGTTTTCCTCTTCCATTATGCCGGCTTCCGCTTCATCCGTATCCTCCTGGTGCAGGTTATCCGTCATAGATACTTCCGTCCCTTTCCCGGCAGTCCCCGTTTGCGACTGAATCTGCCACGCCGACAATCCTACTACCGCCACGAATGCTGCGACAGCGGCAGCCGCCGCATATCGGGAAAGAAAGCGGTGTTTACGCGGTTTCTTTTCTTCCGGCATTTTCCTATTATCCGCTTTGGCAGCTTCCTTTCCGTTATATTCTCTTTCACTTACATATTTCTTTAACATTTCTTCTACTTTTTCTGGGTTTAATTCCTCCGGAACCGGTTCATACTTCATATTTTCCCCGAACTTCTCCAGCATCTGCTCTTCCGTTTGTTTTTCTCTCTTATCCATGACATATTCCTCCTCAACTATTCATCATCTCTGCCAGCTTTTTTAAAGCACGCCGTTCCCTGGATCGGACCGTATTCTCATTCATTCCCATGATCCGCCCGATTTCCCTGCTCGTATAACCTGCAAACAAATGCAGTCCGATCACCGTCCGTTCCGTTTCTTGCAGGGAATAAAACAAATTTCGTATCACGGCCGCTTCCGACTGTTCCATTCCCTGCCGATATCCTGCCTCGTTGATTTTTTGCCGCGTCATCTCTTCTTTTTCCACATATTCGCGCATTTTCTTCCTGCATTTATTATAAAGGATTTTGAAAATCCAGCTCTTAAATAATTCTTCATCCCGAAGATTGTGAATCCCTTCAAATGCGGCAATTACCGTATCGCTGACCGCATCTTTTGCATCCTCTCTGTCTTTTAACAGATAAAGGGCATAATGATATAACTCCGCATACACCATTTCATACAACCCCGCAAATGCATTCACATCTCCTAACCTTGCTTTCGCAACCAATTGTTTTTCATTTTTCATATGTTTTTCCTCTTCCCCGTACCGGTACGATGCTCTATGTATATAATCTTTCGGCTGGATGCCTGCGCAAAATTTTTCCGCTTGCCTGTTCCGGCAAATGGATTGTCTAACCGTCCTGGCAGAGTTCCTTTTTATTTACGCAACCGCCCTCGATTCGCCATCCGGGCTCAGCTCGGGCTTTTCAGGACATCCCTGTCCTGAAATTGCTGATTTTCTACAGGACGATAAGAAAATCTCATTTTCCTGCACAAAGGCAACCGGTAATTATTTTGCGCAGGCATCCAGTTCAACTTTATAGCACAATTCGGCTTCATAATACATTTTTACTTTATAGCACAATTCGGCTTCATAATACATTTTTACTTCATAGCACAATTCGGCTTCATAATACACTTTCACTTCATAGCGCCTTTATTCGTTCCTGACATCATTCTATAATAATAGTAGCAAAAATCAGCCGTTTTGTTGCATACAATTTTTTAAATTAACAATTTGCACCTTTTTACGTCTAAAAGCACATCTGGCGGGTGCACCTCTTTACGTCCGGAAGCGCATCAGGCGGAAGCGGTTTTCTCCCAGACAGATTCCGGGGCAAAAAATAAGTTATAGTTCCCGCTCGGCGAATTGCGCAAAATATTTAAGACTTGCCCTTGCGCAGGAAAATGTGATTTTCTTATCGTCCTGTAGAAAGTCAACAGTTTCGGGACAGGGATGTCCCGAAAAGTCCGAGCTGAGCCAGGACGGCGAATCGAGGACGGCTGCGTAAATAAAAAGGAACTCTGCCAGGACGGTTAGAAAATCCATTTGACGAAACAGGCAAGACGGCATATTTTGTGCAAGATGCCGTGGGAACAAAACCATACCCTTTTGCCCCGGAATCTGCCTGGGAGAAAACCGCTTCCGCCATCAGCACTTCAAAGTTTCCCCTTGACAAATCTTCTTTTCGGCATTATTATATTTACAAATGAACAATTATTCATATGTTTGTATTATAATATATAAAGGAGGATATACTCATGTTTAAAGAACATACGCACGATCATCATTTTCACGATCATGAACATGACGGCTGCTGTGAGCACGGTCACTATCATGAACAGAACTGCTGCTGTAAGCACGATCATAAACAGGAGCATACACACAAACAGGAACATATTCACGAACAGAAGCATGTGCACAATCATCACGAACACAGCCATACCAATCCAGTTCCGCATGTCCACAGCAGGAACCCTGTCAAAGTCTATTTACTGGAAAACCTTGGCTGTGCACACTGCGCGGCTAAAATGGAAGAACAGATCAACCGTTTGGAGGGTGTTGATTACGCTACAATTACTTTTGCGACAAAACAGCTTCGTATTGCCGCCAATCATCCGGAACTCCTTTTACCGCAAATTGACAACATCTGCAATTCCATCGAATCCGGAATCCGGATTACGGAACGGGACGCCGCTCCTGTTGTCCGCAAAACTGCAGACGCTTCCGAAAACAGGCGAAAAAAAACGGCTCAGGCCTCACCCGTAAAATCTATTCAGGATTTTTTAAGTAACGAAAAAACTGTACTGGCACAGATTATTATTGGCGCCGTACTGTTTGTCATCGGAAAAATACTGGAGCAAACCGAAACCCCGTTTGCACCGCTGCTCACCGTCCATGTAATTGCTTATATTATACTGGGCGGGCAAATCGTATGCGCTGCCGTCCGCAATTTATTCAAAGGACAGGTGTTTGATGAAAATTTTCTCATGTCGATTGCTACATTAGGCGCTTTTGCAATCAGAGAATTTCCAGAAGCGGTCGGCGTCATGCTGTTTTACCGGATCGGGGAATTTTTTGAACACAAAGCAGTAGAAAAAAGCCGTTCCCAGATTATGGACGCGGTAGATTTGCGTCCGGAAGTCATCCATCGAATCAATAACGACGGGATTTCCGTAATTCCTGCTCAAGAAGCCCGGATCGGAGATATCCTGCTTGTCCGCGCCGGGGACCGTATTCCGTTAGACGGCACGGTTACAGAGGGGGAAAGCCGGATCGATACTTCCGCCATTACCGGAGAACCGGTTCCCGTAAAAGTTTTTCCGGGCAGCAGTTTACTCTCCGGATGCCTGAACACTTCCGGCCAGTTAAAAATCCGCGTCGAAAAAACGCTGCAGGAATCCATGGTCAGCCGTATACTGGATTCCGTAGAAAACGCCGCTGCCAGTAAACCGAAAATCGACCATTTTATTACGCGCTTTGCCCGGGTTTATACTCCGATCGTTGTATTGCTGGCTCTGGCCGTCGCGGTACTTCCGCCGCTTATTACCGGAGCCGGCTGGCAGCACTGGATCTATACGGCGCTTACGTTTCTCGTTATGAGCTGTCCGTGCGCTATTGTTTTAAGCGTCCCGTTAGCGTTTTTTTCCGGTATCGGAGCCGCTTCCAAACTTGGAATCCTTTTTAAGGGCGGACTTTCCATAGAAGCGTTAAAACAGGTCAAAGCCGTCGTCATGGACAAAACAGGCACGATTACCAAAGGAAACTTTGCCGTGCAGAAAGTAATCTCTTTTCACCCTGAACTCACAGAGGACGCACTGCTTGCCAAAGCCGCCGCCTGCGAATCCACATCGACCCATCCGATTGCAAACAGCATCGTAAAAGCGGCCGAAGACAAAGGACTCGTTATTTCTTCTCCGGAATCCGTAAAAGAAATTTCCGGAAAAGGACTGCATGCCGTTTTGGCCCATAACGATTATTTCTGCGGAAACCGCCGGTATATGGAAGAACAGAAGCGCATTTTCCCGAAGCAGGAAGAAAATGGATTTGGCACAGAAGTGTATTTTGCGGATACTTCTTCCGTTCTTGGCAAAATCGTAATTGCCGACACGATGAAAGAAGACGCCTGCAGCGCCGTTGCAAAAATGAAAAAACAGGGGCTTCATACGGTCATTCTTACCGGCGATACGGAAGAAACCGCGCAGACAGTCGCTGACAAAGCCGGCATCGATAAAGCGTACGGCAAACTTCTGCCGCAGGATAAATTCAAAAAACTGGAAGAGATACGCCAGGAATACGGTTCGGTTATGTTTGTCGGCGACGGCATTAACGACGCTCCTGTTCTCGCAGGAGCCGACGTCGGCGCTGCCATGGGAAGCGGTTCCGATGCCGCAATCGAAGCCGCTGACGTGGTATTTATGAACTCCAATATGGAATCCGTTCCTCACGCTATGGATATCGCACGCCTGACCAGCCGGATCGCATGGCAGAACGTTATTTTCGCTATCGTTATAAAAGCGCTTGTTATGGTGTTGGGATTTTTCGGTTTTGCCTCTATGTGGGCGGCCGTATTTGCAGATACCGGCGTTGCCGTCATCTGTATCGTCAATTCCATCCGGATATTATATTACAGAACGCATTCGCTCTGACAATGAAAACGCCCGGAAAATCCGATTTTACGGAATTTCCCGGGCGTAAACCGATTACGGAGCAGTCTTTTCCGGTTCCCCGGACAAAATTTACCGCAGAACCTCACTTTATTCTTCGCCTGCTTCGCGGTACTCCGGTACCGGCTCGTTATACGCATTCAAAATCGTCCCAATCATTTTAAACATGGCTACGGCATATACCAAGGCGTTTAATCCCTCCTGCCCTAAAACGGCTTTTGTCCGGTCATAAACGGCTCCCGGAACTGCCCCTGCCTGATTCAGGGCATATGCAAAATCATAAGCAGCCTCTTCTTTTTCAGTGAGATCATCCGGTTTTTGGCCGTTCATCAAAACGGCAATCTGCTTCTCCGTCAATCCGAATTTTCTGGCAAGCTGCGTATGGGCGTACATGCCATAGTGCGCTTTTGCCCCGGATACCGTTAAAAGAATCGCCACCTCATGGGCGGAACCGCCATTACGGGAAATACTGGTTCTGATAATTTCACGGTTTAACGGAAACAGCATATTGCCAATGGCCGGTTCATAAAGCATGGCATTGGACGGGCCGTTTAATTCCCTGTCTTTTGTCAGCCAGATATACGGCATGGTTTCCATAGCCGTAATATTGGCGTCATAAAGTTTTTTCTGTTCTTCGTTTAAAGTTTCCGGATTCAAAAACGGCAGTCTTGCTTCTACATCATATTTCATAACAATAGTTCTCCTCTCTGTATCTTACACTTTATTGCTCCAGTTATCCCTGTTTATCCTTTGCCAGATTATTTATACTCCATGCCCGGCGTCGGTTCCGCGCCGCACAATACAAACAGGATTACCACCGGTTTGTCGGAACGATTCGACCAGGAATGGACCGTTCCCCGCTGAATCAGGACGTCTCCTTTTTGCATAAATTTTTCTTCTTCATCCAATACGGCGTATACTTCGCCTTCCAATATGTAGCAGTAGTCGATAGAAGCCGTACGGTGCTTCATCGGTTCCGCGGCGGTTCCGTCCGGATTTACGCCAAGTTTTGCATTCGGCGGAAATTCAATAATGCGGAATACGTTGCCGTTTCGGGTCGGGTTAATGTCAAATCCACCGGCTGTAGTATCCTCGTACGGCGAAGTGATGTCATTCGGGGCGTCCGCCTGCCTCCAGAGTTCTGTTACTACAAACTCCGGATTGTCCGCTAACGCGAAAACATTCGGGCAGTTCCGGTCTTCTATGAATACCGCTTCTCCTTTTTCGTTGTGTCCCGATACGAGCCTTCTGAATTTCACTGATTCTGCATACGGTTTAACGCCGGCGCTTGCTTTTGCCTGATCTCCCATAATTATTCTTTCCTTTCTGATTCTTTCATTTTAATATCATTAAGCATCCTGCTATTCATGCTTTTCTGACATAATTCCTGCCATTGTTCCGCCCATAATCATCTGCCGCTGTCTGTCCGTAATCGGCAGGCGTTCTATATTGGCCAGATCCACTGGGTAATGGTCCGTCATCATCTCCCCGGGACCTGTCTTTCCATAACTTGGGTAATACTCTCCCGTCGACGCCGATTTATAATATCCATAAAACGCCGGCGTATCCGTTCCAAAAATCAGTTTTTCCGGTCCGATTGCCGGATCTTCCACACATTTTACCAATACTTCATACGGTACGGAACTTGTTTCGATATACACATTTTTGTGTCTTGCCGCTACAATCAGCGCATGATCCACATACGAGCCGTAATAGAAATACCCCTGGACGCCGGCGTGCCCGATAATCAACGGAATATCCGGATATTCTTCCGCAATATCATCAATAAAAAGCGGATCGCTAAACCAGGTTTCCCGCCTTGCCCGGCGGCGGATGATTTTTCCGGTGGCGTCCTTTTCCAACGGCGTATCGAACTTTGGCGTCGGTCCGGTATGAAACAGGCAGGGTGCGTTATGTGCGGCAAGTACGTCAAACACCGGACGCAGACGGCTCCATACTTCCGGCCACTCCGCCATATATCCCAGCGCGGCAATCGCCAGCTCCCCCATACCTTTCACTACGGAATGTTTCATATATCTTTCCATCTGATCCGCCGCTTTTTGCGGATTATAATTCCAAGGTTCTTCCGGCGGCTGTTCAAACCCGGCCATAACCCCGGCAATTTTTTCAGGAAGCATTTCCGCCATTTTGATATTAATTTCATTTCCTCCAGGCGGATCGATGCCCTGTCCGAATAGCGCAACACATTGATCGATATGGTATTCTTCCATTCTGCGCAGGCATACCTTGATACAATCTCCGTCCAAAGGATTTTCCGGCGGCTGAAATACATCCTGTGCGAAAAGCAAAGACGTCAGATGCACATGGGCGTCAATTTTCTTGATCGGTTGATACATATCAGCGTTCCTCTCTTTCTGAAAATTCGTTTTAATTTCTTCCATCTTTATGCTATAATCAGTATAGGGGATGCATACAGGAAAGAGCAATTCCAATAAAATTGCTTTCAAATTCCAAAAAAGAATCCCAGCATAACTACAGGAGGTGGTTTTGTATGCTCGGCAGTATCGATTTAGATAAAATTCCTGTTTTTTTAAGCGTTGCAAAACATTTAAGCTTTTCTGAAGCATCTTACGAACTTTACACGACCCAGTCTTCGATCAGTAAGGCGATTGCCGCTCTGGAATTTTCACTTGGATTTCCTTTATTCATTCGCAAAAATAGAAAGATCACCCTGACTCCTGCGGGAAATTTTTTATATAAGGAACTTTCCAAAGCTATGCAGGATATCGACCAGATCATTTTGGATGCCCGGAAAATACAGGAGGGAAAGAACGGGTCGTTTTCAATTGGTTTTTCAGGATATCTCGCAAAAACCCCAAAATTTGTTCAAATCTGCTCCGCTTTTTCCATGGAATACCCGGAATTTGAGTTTGAACTGAAACTTTTTCCGTATCAGGATTTAAAAAAATCTCTTGCAGAGGATGAAGTAGACGCCATTTTATTCCATTCCAGCGATATGAGTTCCATGCCGTCCACCCGGTTTTTATTGCTTATGAGCAGCGAACCCGTACTGATCTGCAATCCGTATACGATAACCGAAAAAGATACTTCCATAAAAAATTTTACAGACGCCAAATTCATAAGCGTTCACCCGACATACGTGCCGCAATATCAGCAGTACCTGATCGATTGCTGCAAATCACACGGATTTACGCCGACAATCGCAAAATATACCAACTCTATTTTTGAACTGATCCAGCATCTTAGCAATTCCGACTATGTGACGATTATGGACCGTTCCATTTTTCCGATTCCGGCAGAAGATTTACGTTTGATTCCTATCTCGCAGGAACCGGATTCTCCTGTGGTAGACACAATTCTTGCCTGGTCGAAAACAAACGGTAATCCTGTATTGGCTCGTTTTATTTCCAGCGCCGCAAAAGACCTGGTAATTCACGGCTGATTCGTGAGTGCGCATAATTATTTTTATCTTATAGGAAGACGCTTTCACTCTTTAGCGTAGCAAATTCTTTCCCATAAGTAAAAAAGGGGTTGTCGCACTAAGTAATTAGTGCGCAGCTCCTTTTCTATGCAAAAAATAACTGCCAGACCTCGAAAGAATCTGGCAGTTGGTGTAAAATTAATGTATGACCAAACACATTAACTTACATAAAAATTATAGTCTAAATCAAGGCGGATATCAATTAAAACTTCCGCTAAATA
>JAAWJJ010000045.1 GCA_022796875.1 Eubacterium sp.
CAGGCGCGGGTAACAGGATAGAAAACGGCGGGAGCATACCACCAGATTCGATTGCCTGGTGATCCAAAATCGGTGCTGCCAGCCTTTGGCAATGGCATAGCCGCGCAGCGGTGCGAGGCACCGTTGACAAAGGCTGGAGGCACCGATAAATTCCAGACAATAATCAAATCAATTTTTAGCCACAAGTGTTACAAAAAAGCTTGACCACTACAAAATTTCTTTGTACTTCTTTTCATCAAAATAGTATTAATTACGAATGTCGCCGGTACTGCAACCAATCCGCCAATCGTGTATCCGTTCATAATCAGACCGATATTCCAACCGGTTTCTCCCGGCAGCACAGTCGTCAGAATGTTGATCTGTTCCCCGATCAGCGATACGAACAAGTAATACATCAATACGCCGATCATAATCATCGGCAAAGCCTTTTTGATAAAACGCTTCTCTTTCACATCTCCAAAAATATTAAATACAGACATTTTATATCCTCCCATAATTACCTGTATCATTTGCATCCGTAACAGCTGTTATGCCTTTATTATGCCCGAGTCTGCCGGCTTTGCATATCATCAATAATCATGTAAGATTACAACCTTTTTATCTGGACGGAACACCTCCGATCTGATATACTTTTGCAAAAGGCGGCAACAAGGTGGCAGCGACGATTTGCTTTTCTATAGGGGATATGTTATGAACGATTTGAAATACTTATGTTTCATGTCCGTATGCGAAACAAACAGTTTTTCCAATACGGCGGCGGAACTGATGATTACACAGCAGGCCGTCAGCCGTTATATTCAAAAACTGGAGTCAGAACTTGGATTCCGTTTTCTGATCCGGGAACAGAATCTTGTCACTCCTACTGTTGCCGGCCAGCAGTTACTGCGATTTTTAAAAGAATCCAATCAACGCTTTCAGGAAATCAGCTTAAAGACCCGGAAATCAGAATTTATCATACGGATCGGTATTTCAGACTGGATCGGCAATACCGAATGGATTGCCGGCGACTCTGAAAATTTTTTTAATAAATATCCCGGCTGGCAGCTTGTTTTCTGCGAAACCGACGACAGGAAAGCGCTTGAAATGATTAATCATCAACTGATTGATTGTTATCTGACAACGAATTACTCCCTGGAGCATATCCGGATTCCCTGTACTGCCAATTACCTGTTTTCTTCCGAACTCTGCCTTGTCCATGCGCCGGATTTCGACTATAAAAAAATTCATCTAACAACCGCTGCAGGCGAAATGGACGAAACCTGTATCAAGGCAAGGGATATCCGCATTTATCAGGAGCTTTGCCTGCCAGTTTGCCAGTTTGAAATCTATCCGAATCATTCGTCCGTACTCTGGACTGCAAGCCTTGGAAACGGCCAGTGTTTTGTTCCAAAATGCAGCAGCATCACTGAAAATCCATTCTTTCATACAGAACCTTTAAACCGGGAGATCGACATCGTCCTGGGGGTATTTTCCTCCATCGATCCCCATATAATTAGCCAGTTTACCACTATTCTCCGGGAGGCGGCGATATGACGGAAACACAAATAACCAGTTTTCTGGCGTGTGCACAATTGCAAAGCCTGTCTAAAGCTTCGGAACAGCTTTTTTGTGCTGCGCAGGCAATCAGCAAAAATCTGTTGCATCTGGAAAAAGAATTAAACTGCAGGCTTTTTGACCGAACTCCGCAGGGACTTGTCCTGACGGAAACAGGAAAAGAATACTAAGCGCTCAGCAATGGAACGTCACGGCAGAATGTCTGGCAAACGAACATATTAATACGAATCTGAAACAGCTGATCCATCTGCCAAATTTAAAATCCACTGTCATCAATATAAAAAACGGATGCGGTATGGCTGTCTGCGACGCGAATTACGGATATATTACGTCACAAAACCAAAAATTAAAAAATGTTTCTATCAACATGAAATCTTCTCTGGCGTGCGTATGGAATAAACAAAATGAAAATCCGCTAATTCCGGAATTATTCCGGCATTTAAAAAATTTTTGCCAAACTTCATGATTGTTCCGCCCGCCTGACCACCGTATGTAATTTTATCACGGAAAATTATTTGAAAATCGGTTATCCTAGGATAACAGGAATTATTATGAAATAAAAAATACAGTAGGAGATGATAAGATGGGATTTTTCGATTTTTTAAAACAACCTGGCATCGACCAGGGTATCCAGGAATATGAAAGTACGCCGGAAGCAATCCTTTTAGACGTACGTACGCCTCAGGAATACAAAGAGGGGCATATTCCCGGCAGCCAAAACATTCCGCTGCAGCAAATCCCCCAGACAGACAGTATTTCCGACAGGAAAGACGTTCCTGTTTTTGTATACTGCCATTCCGGAAGCAGAAGCGGCCAGGCAGCCGGCATACTGAAAAAGATGGGATACACCAATGTGAAAAACATAGGCGGTATCGCCTCATACACCGGAAAGGTGGTGCGTTAGTATGAAAATTGTTATCGTTGGCGGCGTAGCGGGAGGCGCTACTGCTGCCGCCCGTATCCGCAGACTGGACGAACAGGCGGAAATCGTAGTTTTTGAACGTTCCGGATACATTTCCTATGCGAACTGCGGACTTCCTTATTACATCGGCGGGATCATTGAAGACCCGAAAGAACTGACTCTGCAAACGCCCGAAAGTTTCTTTTCCCGTTTTCAGATTGCCATGAAGACGCACCATGAAGTTACGGCTATTCACCCGGACACGAAAACGGTATCCGTAAAAAATCTGGAAACAGGCGCTGAATTTGAGGAAAACTATGATAAACTGATCCTTTCTCCCGGAGCAAAGCCTGCCCGTCCCCGCCTGCCCGGCGCGGAAACAGATAAACTGTTTACGCTGCGAACGGTAGAGGATACGTTCCGAATCAAAAAATATATCGACGAAAATCATCCGAAATCCTCCATACTGGCAGGCGGCGGTTTTATCAGCCTGGAACTGGCGGAAAACCTGCGCGAACTGGGAATGGATATTACGATCGTCCAGCGTCCGAAACAGCTCATGAATCCTTTCGACCCGGATATGGCCTCTTTCATCCATTCGGAAATGCGCAAACACGGCATAACACTGGCGTTAGGCCATACTGTAGAGGGATTTGAAGAAAAAGACGGCGGCATAGACGTACTGCTGAAAGAGGAAACTCCGCTTCATGCCGATCTGGTAATTATGGCTATCGGCGTTACGCCGGACACACATCTTGCGAAAGAAGCCGGCCTTTTGACGGGAATCAAAGACAGTATTGTCGTAAACGATAAAATGGAAACTTCGGTTCCGGATATTTACGCCGTAGGCGATGCCGTACAGGTGAAACACTTTGTGACCGGAAACGACGCCCTGATTTCTCTGGCCGGTCCCGCCAACAAACAAGGACGTATCGCCGCCGACAATATATGCGGAGGCAACAGCCGATACCCGGGCAGCCAGGGCAGTTCCGTCATTAAAGTTTTTGACATGACCGCCGCCGCAACCGGTATCAATGAAACGAATGCAAAAAAAGCCGGACTGAAAACAGACAAAATTGTCCTGACTCCTATGAGCCATGCAGGTTATTATCCCGGCGGTAAACTGATGACTATGAAAGTCGTTTTTGAAAAAGACACGTTCCGTCTGTTGGGCGCTCAGATTATCGGCTATGAAGGCGTTGACAAACGTATCGACGTGTTGGCTACCGCTATCCATGCCGGAATGAATACGATCCAACTGAAAAACCTCGACCTGGCATATGCGCCGCCATATTCTTCCGCCAAAGATCCGGTAAACATGGCAGGCTTCATGACAGAAAACATCTCCGACGGCGTTTTAAAGCAATTTTATCTGGAAGATATTGCAGATCTGCCCCGCGACGGCAGCGTCACTCTGCTGGACACGCGTACCGAGCGGGAATATGCCAACGGGCACATAGAGGGATTTGTGAATATTCCGGTAGACGACCTGCGGGAAAGACTGACGGAAATCCCAACGGGAAAACCGGTATATGTCATTTGCCAGAGCGGACTACGCAGCTATATCGCCTGCCGGATTCTGGCCGGACATGGTTTTGAAGCCTATAATTTCTCAGGCGGATTCCGATTCTATGAATCTGTCATGCACGACCGCCAACTGACAGAATCGGCTGCCGCCTGCGGCATGGACCGGTAAGCGTACACAATGCTCTGCACTGCTGATTCGGCTGCCGCCTGCGGCATGGACCGATAAACTTTCGCACGGATCAGGCGTTACAGACCGACTTCAACTTCTCCTGATCCGTAAGCGTTATCGTACCGCGGGCCAGCTTTACCATGCCCTCATTCTGAAAATAACGAAGCATCCGGGTAACTACCTCCCGATGGGTACCTAAGTGATTGGCAATTATCTCATGGGTAATCTTAATCCGGCTGGTATGTTCAATGGATGCTTCTTCTAAAAGAAAATCCGCAATGCGCTTATCCATACTTTTCCACATAATCTGTTCTATGAGCCACATAACTTCGGAAAACCGCGATGCCATAATCTCGTTCGTAGCATTTGCCGCCGGAGCCGATTCCTCCATAATCTTTTTATATATTTCTGCCGGAATCACCCAGACTTCCGTATCTTTTTCCGCTTCCACAGTTATGTCAAACTGAATACTGCGTATCATACAGGATGCAGACAGCAGACAAATATCCCGTTCAAACAGGCGGTAAAGCGTCACTTCCCGTCCTTCGTCAGAAAGGATATACGCCCGGAGCTGCCCGGATTTTATTACAAACAAACCGGAGCAGTCCGCATTTCCGCTGTGTATGATATCTCCCTTTTTCACAGAACGGCTTCTGAGGTTTTCCGATATTTCATTTTTCTGAGCAGAGGTAAGCTTCTCCCATACCGGAAAACAGTCCTGAAATTCCATCTGTTTCCCTCCTTTCAATAGCCAAATAATAAAATGAACACTGCCAGAGCCGGAAAACCGGTTCCGGAATGCAAGACCACAATCCCCGAACATAAGAAACCGCCCCTGTGTCACCAGGAACGGTTTTCAAATGCATCCGAAAATGATACAACTTGCCTGTTTCTGTCCAATTCAGAAACTTTCCGCCGTAATTCCAAAAAACCTTGTTAGTATGATTTCACCGTAGAATGTCCATAATAGTAGACCCCGTTGTGTTTATGCTTCTTCGTCTTTTTACAGTTTAACACTGTACACTGGCTGTATGTCTTACCGCCAGTGGAATGACCGTAATAGCATTGCCCATTATGAGTATGCTTCTTCGTTTTTCTGCATCCCTGCACGCTGCACTGGCTGTATGTGATACATCTGTTGGAATGACCGTAATAATATTTTCCATTATGACGATGCCGCCCCGTCTTGGTACAGCCTGATACTTTACACTGACGGTATACTTTCCTGCCGTTAGAATGACCGTAATAATATTTTCCATTATGACGATGAGTCCCCGTTTTACTGCACCGCGCTACAGTGCATTGCCTGTATGTCACGCAGGCTCCGGCATGACCCGAATAAGTCTTCGCTCCATGGCTGTGCTGTCCCGTATGGCTGCAGCCGCTCCAACTGCACGGAGTGTATGAAACTCCTTGATTGTGGTGTCCTCCTCCATGGCCGTGTCCATGCGCCATAACCGCTGCCGGACTCATGAAAACCATTATGGCGGCAATCAAAAGAAGAACTGCTTTTTGCATTTTGTTTTTCATTTTTCCCTCCATTTTTGTGCATTTCCAATATATTATCATAAATATACTACAATACTCTATATACTTCAAGGTCAGATCTTTATTTGAGTTTCCTCTTCCATAAAAAACAGGCAGTTTTAAAACCGGCGTTTCTTTCTGTCGGCAAAACCATTGACGGACTTTGTTTATCCTGCTATAATTTTAATGTAGTTTACATACTATTTTGTGATTATTGCTATCACATTTTCCATTTTTCTACATAGGAAAAGGCAATTTGCAACCAAATACCTGATAGTAAACCATATATATTGTCAAAACACACTATATTTTTTGGTTGTCTGGTATCAAACCCTCACAGAAAAAAGAAGGAGGATGACTTATGCTTTTTACAACAACACAGGAACATGAACTTTTCCGTAAGAAAATCAGAAAGTTTGCGGAAAGTGAGATAAAGCCTCAGGCTTTCGCTCTCGACCAAAACAATGAATTTCCTACGGAAGCAGTAAAAAAGCTGGGAGAAATGGGATGCATGGGTATTCCTTACCCAACGGAATACGGCGGAGCCGGAATGGACATTTTAAGTTATGCGATCGCCGTTGAAGAACTGGCGCGGGTAGACGGCGGAGCCGGGGTAATCCTTTCCGCACATGTATCTCTTGGCGCATGGCCGATCTTTGCGTTCGGCACGGAGGAACAAAAGAAAAAATACCTGGTACCGCTTGCAAAAGGAGAAAAAATCGGAGCTTTCGGACTGACGGAACCGAATGCAGGTTCTGACGCCGGCGGTACGGAAACCACCGCCATGTTAAAAGGGGATTATTACCTGTTAAACGGAAATAAAATTTTCATTACGAATGCACCGAAAGCAGATACATATGTAGTCTTTGCGGTTACTACGCCGGATATCGGCACCCGCGGCATTTCCGCTTTTATTGTGGAAAAAGGCTGGGAGGGATTTGATTTCGGCGACCATTACGACAAAATGGGCATCCGCTCCTCTTCTACTGCAGAACTCGTTTTTAATGACGTTAAAGTTCCGAAAGAAAACCTGCTCGGCAAAGAGGGCGACGGATTTAAAATCGCAATGGCTACTCTGGACGGAGGCCGTATCGGCATTGCCGCTCAGGCTTTGGGCATTGCGCAGGGCGCTTATGAACATGCGCTGGAATATTCCAAAGAAAGAATCCAGTTCGGCAAACCGATCTGCGCTCAGCAGACAATTTCTTTCAAACTGGCCGATATGGCTACCAAACTGCGCTGCGCACGTTTTCTCGTATACAGTGCCGCAGAAAAGAAAGAAGCTCACGAACCGTACGGAATGGAAGCTGCCATGGCAAAAATGTACGCTTCCGACATTGCTCTGGAAGTATGTAACGACGCTTTGCAGATCTTCGGCGGCAGCGGCTTCTTAAAAGGCATGGAAGTAGAACGCGCATACCGTGACGCCAAAATCACTACGATCTATGAAGGAACAAACGAAATACAGCGTATGGTAATCGCCGCCAACATCATCGGCAGGATGCCAAAAGACAAAAGTGCCGGCGGTTCTTCCAAAATCATGAAAAAATCCGCTCCGATCACGGGCCTCAGGAAAGGCATGATTTTAAAAGACGGAAGCGCGCAGGAAAAGATAGACACGCTGGTAGCAGCGCTCAAAAAAGACGGATATGACTTCACGGTCGGCATCCCTCTGGATACCCCTATTACCAAAGCGGAACGCGTGGTTTCCGCAGGCGTCGGTATCGGTAAAAAAGAAAATATGAAACTGATTAAAGAACTGGCGATCCAGGCAGGCGCGGCCATCGGTTCTTCCCGTCCGGTAGCGGAAACGCTCAAATACGTGCCGTTAGAACGCTATGTCGGCATGTCCGGACAGAAATTTAAAGGAAATCTCTATATTGCCTGCGGTATTTCCGGCGCAGTACAGCACTTAAAAGGCATTAAAGACGCTTCCACAATCGTCGCGATCAACAAAAATAAAAACGCACCGATTTTCAAAAACTGCGACTACGGTATTGTCGGAGATGTCAATGAAATCCTGCCGCTTCTTGCCGCTGCACTGGACAACGGAGAAGAGAAAAAACCTGCTCCGCCAATGGTAAAAATAAAACGTCCGCTTCCTCCAAAGGAAAAACCAATCGGTAAATCCTATATTTGCGGAGGCTGCGGTTACGAATATGATCCTGGCATCGGCGATGAAGACGCCGGCGTTGCACCGGGAACACTGTTTGAAAATGTTCCGGACGACTGGGTATGTCCGGAATGCTCGGCGGAAAAAGATAACTTTATAGAAGGCTGAGAAAAGGGGGGAACATTTTATGTACTGTGTAAGGAATGTAACAGAAGATCTGTACTGGGTCGGGGCCAATGACCACCGCCTGGCATTGTTTGAAAATATTCACCCGATACCGAGAGGGGTATCGTACAACGCCTATGTCCTTTTGGATGAAAAAAGCGTACTCTTTGATACGGTAGACTGGTCGGCATGCCGCCAGCTTCTGGAAAATGTAGAATATCTGCTGTCCGGAAAACCGCTGGATTACCTTGTCATCAACCATATGGAACCGGACCACGGCGCTTCGATTGAAGAAATCCTGCTGCGCTATCCTGACGTAAAAATCGTTAGCACGGAAAAAGCTTTTATGCTGATGCATCAGTTCGGATTCCACGTAGATACTCATGAGCAGATTATTGTAGAAGAAGGCGATACGTTAAGCTTCGGCAGCCATACCGTTACTTTTGTTTACGCGCCGATGGTACACTGGCCGGAAGCTATGGTAACGTTTGATACGACAAACGGCGTTTTATTTGCCGCCGATGCGTTCGGTTCTTTCGGGGCGTTAGACGGGAAGCTGTTCAACGACGAAGTGGACTTTGAGCACGACTGGTTAGACGACGCGCGGCGTTACTTTACCAATATTGTTGGAAAATACGGGCCGCATGTACAGGCGCTGTTAAAAAAAGCTTCCACCGTGGATATTAAGATCGTGTGTCCTCTGCACGGACCGGTATGGCGCAATAACCTCGGATGGTTTATCGACAAATACGACCACTGGAGCCGGTACGAACCGGAAGAAACCGGCGTTATGATCGCATACGCTTCGATGTACGGCAACACGGAAGCCGTAGCGCAGGCTCTGGCCGCAAAACTCTGCGAAAAAGGCATGACAAACGTTGTTGTATATGACGTTTCCAATACGCACGTATCGCAGCTGATTTCCGAGGGATTCCGTTTGAGCCACATGGTTCTGGCTTCGGTGACATATAACCTTGGAATCTATCCGGTCATGCACAACTTCCTGATGGATATGAAAGCCCTGCATTTAAGAAATCGTAAAATTGCTATTATTGAAAACGGTTCCTGGGCATGCAAATCCGGAGATCTGATGCAGAAATTCCTGGATGAGGAATTAAGGGATATGACCGTATTAAACGAAAGGCTCTCCCTTGCATCCACGTTAGACGGCAGCAAAGAATCCGAACTGGAAGCATTAGCAGACTGTATTTTAGAGTCCATGAAATAATAATTGACAAACCACAGATCAGTATAATGATCCATATATGATCCTGCCCGGAGATGCCGCCCGGCATTTCCGGGTTTTTATCTGTATATTTTCTAAAAAATAATGATAGAAGCACATCTAATACTATATTATAATTTTTTTGTTGCCCACCGATACCCGCAACAGGGAGTAAGTGTCAGCGTTGGAATTTTTTATATCTTTTTTAGTTGCCGTTCTGGGCGGTTTAACTTGCCATTACATCATCAAATGGTTAGACAGCGACGACAAAGGAAACGACCAGCCTGGTGGGCGCTTTGCCACAATAAAAGTAAAGAAGAATCCCTCAACTGTGTTACCGCACGGTTGGGGGATTCGCTTCTTCGTCAACGTTCGACTTCTTATATCTTTTGCCTGATGGCATAATAGCATATGCAAAAATGTTTTTCAATATGCTATTATTTCAAATACTTAATCCTAATCTTGCATCAGTCAATAGTAAATTTGCGGCAAATATGTTATGATACAGGAAGTCAAAGACAGTTTTATCTGTTTTTATCCGCAAGCGAGGTGAGAAAATATTGAAAACAGGCGCAGTAATTGTTGCCGCCGGCATGTCGACACGTATGCATGATTTTAAACAGCTGATGAAGATTGACGGTATGGCACTGGCGGAACGCGTGGCAGTGAATTTTCAACGTGCAGGTATCAAAGACATTGTAATGGTGACCGGATACCGGGCGGAGCAGGTGGAGAAAGAGCTTTCCCATCTCGGTATTACTTTTCTTTGGAACAGGGATTACGAAACAACGCAGATGTTTGACTCTGCCAAAATGGGACTTGCCGCTCTGAAAGACCGGTGCGACAGCATACTCTTCTGCCCTGCGGACGTTCCATTCTTCTCGGATAATACGGCGGAAGCATTGCTCGCGGCAAAAGGGAAACTGGTATTTCCTGTCAGTAACGGCCGCAACGGACATCCGATCCGCATCGATACGGACTTAATCCCCCGGATATTGGAGTATCAGGGGGACAGGGGACTGAAAGGCGCTCTGGATTCACTGGATACAAAACCAGTCAGCCTGTATGTGGAAGACGAAGGTTCCGTTACAGACGCGGATACAAAAGAAGATTATCATCATTTGGAAAAGATTCACAATACAAGGCAGGCCAACACTCATTTTGCTCCGGCTTCCCGGAGTACGCCTCCTTACAGCAAATAATCAGTCTTCTTTGTTATGCACTCCTTTTCCCGTTTTCCGGACAAACCTGCGAAGCGGCCAAAACGTCTTATTCATATTGTACAACCCATTTTTCATATAATGATGGAAAAACCATATTGCATTTCAGAGTAAAGCAGGGAGTTATTTATTTTGAAAATAAGAGATTTTACGTTTGTCGGAAATCCAATTCCAAAACTGAATGAAAAAGAACATAACGATTTTCTTCTAAATTTGCAAAAATCAATTCTTTTTTCCCTGAAAAGCAGAAATCTTCTGACCAATTTCCAACTGGAACAATGCCTTTTGGAACTGGAAAAACGGACCGGCCATGAATAAGTATGGAGCAAATCAATCCGAATCGAATGAGTATAACCCGAACAAATATGAGCGGTTAAACGAAGAACGGAAAAACAACGCAGGAAAAAGAAAAGTCGCCGCCTATTGCCGCGTTTCCACCGACAAGGAAGATCAGGCCAATTCTTTTGCAAGCCAGCGCCTCTATTTTAAACGATACATTGAAAACCATCTCGACTGGGAACTTTATGAAATATTTGCAGACGAAGGCATCTCCGGCACCAATACAAAGAAGCGAAAAGAATTTAAACGCATGATAGACTGCGCGAAAAACGGAGATTTCGATCTCATCCTGACAAAAGAAATCTCCCGTTTTGCCAGAAATACGTTGGACAGCATCTACTACACCCGCGACTTAAAAAAACACGGAGTCGGCGTTATTTTCGTAAACGATAATATCAATACCCTTGATCCGGACGCAGAACTCCGCCTGGCGATCCTGTCCTCGATCGCCCAGGAAGAAAGCCGCAAAACTTCAGAACGCGTAAAATGGGGACAAAAACGCCGCATGGAACAGGGCGTTGTGTTTGGCAGGAGTATGCTCGGCTATGACGTCAGAAACGGAAAAATGTATCTTAATGAAGACGGCGCCAAAATCATACGCCGGATTTTTCATAAATTTGTACGGGAAAAAAAAGGAACGCACGTCATCGCCCGGGAACTCCGGGAAGAAAACATCGAACCAATGCAGACGAAAGAATGGCAAAGTTCCGCTATCCTGCGCATCCTTCGAAACGAAAAGTACTGCGGCGACCTGGTACAGCAAAAAACATATACGCCGGATTTCCTTTCGCATGAGAAAAAATATAACCACGGACAGGAAGAATTTATCATTATCCGAAATCATCATGAACCAATCATTTCCAGGGAATTATTCGAGCAGGCTAATCGAATTCTGGCCGCCCGCTCCCGCTCGCAAAAAGGAATATCCAAACACAGCAGCCGCTATCCGTTTTCCGGAAAAATCAAATGTGGACGCTGTTATTCCGGCTATGTCGCACGATACAAAACGAGAAAAGACGGCAGCCGCTATCAGGCTTGGCGCTGTCAGCAAGCCGTAAAATACGGAAAGCCACATTCGGATAAAAACGGGAACCAGATCGGCTGCACCGGTCCCACCGTCCGCAACGAAGAACTTCTCCATCTTATGCGCCTTGCCATGCAAAACCTTTGCTATGACAGGCAAAAACTGATGGACCGTCTTTTGTCCGTGATTAAACCGGTCATTTCCCAAACATACCGAACGGAACAGATTACGGAAACATCCGGCGTTTGCCGGAATAAATCCACGATCATTCAGGAAATCACCGATGCAATTACGGAAATTATGAACGGAACGGAATACGAAGAAGAATTTTACAAAAAAGTCCTGGATAAAATCATTATCCAGGACCGTGACAACATTGATATATATTTATACTCTCTCCCTTTTGTATTACGCTATTCCGTTGTGATTCCGGATCCCATCTGATCGACCCATGACCGGAAATCCATTTCCATAGCGAGTCCCTGCATGACTACATCCCGCAGGGATTCCGCTATTTTGGCGCCGTTCTTTACATCGCCGCCGCATCCTTTATAAGCAGTCATATTTATAATCGTATGGATCATCATCCCCATCTCCTGGGCAAAATGATTCACATCCGTAAAGCCGGCAGACACCTCCGCCTGATCCTGCTCCATGTCAATATTTGCTTTTATCATACGCTCACCTGCTTATTTTGAGATCACTCTCTTTACCTTATTTGCCGCCATTTTAATCTTATCTTCCAGTTTTTCTTCCGCATCCGCCTCAAAATCAAATCCGTATTCGTCATCCGCATTGTCTTCAAATTCTACATAACCGGCATCATCCGTAAACTTCTGATATAATTTGTAAAGTACGATACCGATAATGCACAATGCTCCTAACGTCCGAATTGCCTGTCCTAATTTCTTCATAATAAACCATCCTCCAATCACTTTTTAATAACTGCTTTGTTAATAACTACTCTTAACGGTCACTTCACTGCACGATGCACCGCCGCAAGGCCTCCCGCCTGGCTCCGATAAGAGATATTACGGAATCCCATCTGCTTTAATATTTTTGCCATCCGTTCTTTCGACTGCGGCTTTTTTCCCGTTTTGGAAACCCATCTGCTTTCAAACCCTTTTCCGGTAAACAGTTCATTGAGCGCCGGCGCCACGCTGTTTTCATAAAATCCGGTAAACATCTTTATATACCTGTCCTCACAGACGGATTCTTCCAGCAAATACAGTTTCCCATTCGGTTTTAACACGCGTTTTGCCTCCGCCAGAATTTTAAGCGGATCGTCCGTCTGCAGCAGGCCAAACGCGCACATGACGCAGTCGTAAGCGTCGTTCGGAAAAGAAAGATGTTTGGCATTTTCCTTATAAAAAACCACTTTACGAAATCCGTCTTTCCGTTTCTTCGCATTGGCAGAGCGAATCATTTCATCGGAAAAATCTACCGCGTCAATCCAGACGTTATGGTTCAGCCTTGCCAGCGCAAAAGATAACCCGCCTGTTCCGCAGCATATTTCCAGTACTTTTTCAGGCTGCCCGCCTGCAATCTCATGGGCAAGGCGCAGTTTGACTGCGCGATGAAAGCCAAGCGTACGGATGTCCTGGATCTTATTATAATCCTCTCCGATCGCTTCGTAAACATGGTAAATCCTGTTTTCCATATTTTTTTCTCTCTTGCCCATTTTTATTCCCCTTTATTTTTTGATCCGCTTCGGCCGCTCATCCGATCCTATCCGATCCTATTTCTCGTCCGGCAGTTCGTCCAGCTCCGACAGGTTAAAGACCGGCCCGTCCAGACAGATAAATTTTCCTCCCAGATTGCATCTGCCGCATTTTCCGATCCCGCATTTCATACGCATTTCCAAAGTTGTAATGACGTCTTCTTTTTGGAAGCCCATCTTTACCAAAGACTGCGACGTGAAATTAATCATTACCGGCGGTCCGCAAAGTACGACTTTTCTGTCCGGCGCAAACCCGGTTTCTTCCACATAAGACGGCACGAACCCGACATGGCCGTCCCAGTCGTCGCTTCCTCTGTCTACCGTAATGTATACGGAAGTATCCGGCTCTTTCGGCCAGTTTTCCAGACAATCTTCTTTAAATACCAGATCATCTCTGGACCTGGAACCGTAAAGAATATCGATATGGCCGTAATCCTCCCGATGCTCCAGGCAATACCGGATCAGAGAACGGACCGGCGCCAGACCGATACCGCCGCCAATAAACAGGATATTCTGACCCTTAAGCTCTTCATACGGGAAATGATTTCCGTACGGCCCTCGGATTCCGATCTCCTGCCCTTCCGAAATTTCATGAAGCGCGTCCGTCAGCTCGCCGACTCTTTTAATCGAAGATTCGATCCAGTCTTCTCCTTTCGCCGTAATGGAAAACATCCCTTCGCCTACGCCAATCACGGAAATCATGGCCAACTGTCCCGGAAGCGGGTCAAACGGTTTCTTCCCGTCCAGCGTCTGGATACGGAACGTTTTGACGTCCGGCGTTTCTTCCGTAATCTTAATTATTTTTACTACCTGGGGAACCAAAGGGTTTCCTTCGCAGGTACAGTCATGGTTTACTTCTATCATAACACGGTTCCCCCTTTCCCGGCAACTTTATCAATAAACGCACTGATATCCATATGCGCCGGACATTTTTCGATGCACCGTCCGCAGCCCACACACAGTTCCTGCCCGTATCTGTCGTGGAAGAAAGACAGTTTGTGCATGTAACGGTTCCGCACGCGCTCTTTCTTTGTCGGCCGCGGGTTGTGCCCGCCTGCGGCCCGGTTGTAATCGGAAAACATACAGGAATCCCAGCAGCGGTATTTCGTACCGGACGCCCCGTGATTATCCGAATCAATATCAAAACAATAACAGGTTGGACAGACATAGGTACATGTCGCACATCCAATGCAGGCTTTTGTCACTTCTTCCCAGATCGGGTCTTCAAACATCCCGCCCAGTTTTTTCGGAAGTTCCTCATTCATTGCAACTTTTAATTCACATTGAATACTTTCTGACGGATTTCCACCGTCCGTTAAAAGGTTTTTCAGTTTCTGCAGGGATGCTTCGCCTTTTTCGGTCCTGCTTTCCATGACAATCGTATCGCCGCCGTCCCACATCATCACGTCCGCATTCGGCGCATTGTTTGGGTCTATACCCATGGAATCGCAAAAACAGGTTCGGGAAGCAGACAGGCATCCATAGGCATAAAACGTTACGTTTTCGCGTTTTCTGGCATAAAAACTGTCTACATAACCTTTTTCCAGAAATACTTTATCCATGCAGTCAATGCTGCGCATATCGCAGGAACGGATTCCGAATACGACCTGCACCGGATTGTCTACTACCTCTTTCACGGAAATATTTTTTCCCAGTTTATAATTGTACATTTTTTCCGTACACGGAAAGAGAATATCTTTTGGCGGAAGCACGGTATTTTCTCCGTCCAGTTCCACTTCCATACCATCTTCCCAAAGCATAAATTTTTTGATCTGATCTGCGCTTGCAGGTACGAATACGCTTGCGTCGGCTGCAAGAATGGAAAGCGCCTGATTCAAATCTGTTTTCTTTAACTTCATCCTGCCCGCCTCCTACATAAATTCATCATAATCATTCAGGTCAAATTCGCCCAGTACATGTTCCTCATCTGGCGCCAGCCCACATTCATACGGTCCGAAAATTTCATTGATATCTTTTAACATCTTTCTCGTCTGGCGCATGATCGGCAACCCCATCGGGCATACGCGCTCACATTCCCCACATTCGATACAGCGGTCGCCCACGTGATAAGCACGTGTCAGGCCGTATACCTGGTTCGAATTACGGTTGTTCTGTTTCCCCTGCCAGCCTTCCACATGCTGGTCTGCATAACATTCTTTGCAGCTGCAGGACGGACAGGCGTTTCTGCAGGCGTAACAATGGATGCATTTGTCGTACTGCTTCGCCCAAAATTCATACCGTTCATCCGGAGAAAGCGCGGCAAACGCTTCCACTTCCGCAAAACGTTCCGGTGAAATTCCGGCCTCTTCTACCGGTTCTCCGACCAGTACATCGTATACAAGCGGATTTTTATGGCTGCAGGTTTCGCAGATTTTATTTTCTTTTCCGTCGCACGGAATCCCGATCAGGTACAGGTTTTCACGGTTCAGCTGTTTATCCGAAATCATACGGTTGACTGCCCTGGAATCGCAGCCCCTGACGCAGATACCGATTTTTTTGTCAGGATAAGGGTTATCCAGCGCATATTTTGCCAGTCCGTTGATGCAGTATTTATTCCACACCATCTTTTCCGTATCTTCCGCTTTCGTTACAAAAAGCGGCGTCGTCTTATCTTCAAACCGGGTAGCGCCCCAGCCGATCACATATTCCACAACGCCGTCTTCCAGCGCTTTTCTGGCTTCCTTTCGGATTTGTTCTGCTATACTGCTCACGGCCGGCCACCTCCTTTATATTCCGCATTTTCGCTCCCTGCCGTATCGTTTTCGGCAAAAAAAGCTTCCATTTCTTTCATCTGGTCTTCGGTATACCACTCTTCTACAAACTTGCCGTTCGGACCCAACTCTTTAATTTCCGCGGACACACGAGTAATCGTATCACGGAATTTTGCCGCTTCCGAACCGGAAATCCATTTTGCCTGGAATCTTTTCGGATCAATACCGTTGTACTCCAACATACGCTGCATTAACAGGAATCTCCTTCTCGTAAAATAATTTCCGGTAGAATAATGACAGTCCCCCGGATGGCATCCGCATACGAGTACGCCGTCGCAGCCTTTCTGGAATGCCCGCAGGATAAACTGCGGGTTCACGCGGCTGGAACACGGAATCCTTAAAACACGTACGTTTTCCGGATATTTCATACGGTTCAATCCCGCCAGGTCGGCTCCGGTGTAGGTACACCAGTTACAGCAAAAAGCCAGAATCTTCGGTTCCCAGTGTTCGTCTTTTTTTACTGACATAATGCATCTACCTCCCTTAAGATCTGATCGTTCGTAAAGCCCTGCAGGTCAATCGCCCCGGTACGGCATGCCGCGGTACAGCATCCGCATCCCTGGCACAGTCCGGAATTGACATGGGCCGCCATACGTTTCACCTTTTTATTCCCGTGACGGTCGTCAATTTCTTCTAATGTGATCGCCGTATAAGGGCAGCAGGCCACGCAATGCCCGCAGCCGCAGCATTTCGACTGGTCTACTTTACTGATCATCGGAGAAGTTTCCATCTCGTCTTTGCTGAACAGCGCGGCTACTTTTGCGGCGGCGGCGCTTGCCTGCGCTACGGTATCCGGGATATCTTTCGGTCCCTGGCACGTCCCGGCCAGGAAGATTCCGGCTGTCTGCGTTTCCACCGGCCTCAGTTTCGGATGCGCTTCCTGCACCCATCCGTCGGCGTCAATGGCAATGCCCAGTTCATGCGCCACTTTTTCGATACCGTTCGCCGGCACCATTGCCGTTTCCAGTATGACCAGGTCTGCTTCTACCGTGACCGGCCTGCCAAGCAGGGAATCTTCGCCTTTACATACAAGCCGGCTGCCTTCTTTATAGATTTTGGACACACGCCCGCGGATATACGTCGCGCCGTCTTCCCGCGTACGGTTGTAAAATTCTTCATATCCTTTTCCCGGCGTCCTGACGTCCATATAGAAAATATAGACGTTGGACCCCGGAATTTTTTCCAATATCTGATGCGCATGTTTTGCGGAATACATACAGCACGCCCTGGAACAATAGGTTTTCCCTTTTTTCGGGTCACGGGAACCGACGCATTTTACAATGACGATATCTTTCGGCTCCACGCCATCGGACGGACGCACGATATGTCCCTCGGTCGGGCCGGAAGCATTGACTAACCGTTCGTACTGCAAACCGCTGATTACATCCGCATATCTTCCCCCGCCGTACTCCGGATAAAGGTTCTGCCATTCAATGAGCTGATATCCGGTTGATACCACGATTGCTCCGTACGTTTCCGTAAACGTGGTTTCCTGATCTTCAAAATTGATCGCCTGCAGCGGGCAGATTTTCGCGCAAAGCCCGCATTTCCCGTCTTTTATCATACGGCAGCTGTCCGGGTCGATGACCGGTTTCGCCGGGACCGCCTGTGCGAACGGTTTGTAAATCGCGCTCCTTTTTCCGATCCCCTGATTAAACTCGCTCACAACTTTTGTCGGACACTTTGTTTCGCAAAGTCCGCATCCGGTGCAAAGATCATGATTGACATAACGCGCTTTCTGTCTGATCGTTACTTCAAAATTTCCCACATAACCGCTGACGTTCTCCAATTCGCACGAGGTTTTCAGATTGATATTCGGATGCGCGCTCGCTTCCACCATTTTCGGCGTACTGATACAGGCCGAACAGTCTAACGTCGGAAACGTTTTATCCAGCATGACCATACGGCCGCCGATCGACGGTTCCCTCTCCAGCAAATCGACTTCATAACCGCAGTCCGCGATATCCAGAGCCGCCTGGATTCCGGCGATTCCGCCGCCGATGACCAGCGCTTTTTTGTGGATCGGAATTGTGGAAGTAAATAACGGCTTATCCCTGCCGACTTTGGCCACCGCCATACGCGCCAGGTCGATCGCTTTCTCCGTCGCCTTTTCCCTGTCCGTATGTACCCATGCGCACTGCTCGCGCAAATTCGCAATTTCCAGCATATACGGGTTGATCTTTGTCCCTTTTAACATTTTCTGGAATGTAATTTCATGCATACGAGGGGTACAGGAACAGATCACAATTCGATCCAGGTCATATTCCTCAATTTTTTCTTTCACCATTGCCTGACCAGGCTCCGAACACATATATTTATAATCTGTTGCATACACAACGCCTGGTTCTTTGCTCATCTCAGACGCCACACGTGCAACGTCCACCACGCCTGCGATATTGGTGCCGCAATGACAGACAAATACTCCGATACGACTCATGATTTCCTACACCTCCTTCTTTAAGTATTCATTGATCAGGGAAAAAGCAGGATAAAAATGCTTGTGAAGCCCTACTTCTTTTGCTCCTGCTCCCATACAGATTGCCAGAAGTTCTGTAAACTGGTAAACCGGCAGGTTCCATTTCCTCTTGTTTACAATCTCACGGTCTTCTTCCCTCATGTCCAGATTCAGGTTACAAAGCGGGCACGCCGTAATAATTGCCTGAGCGCCGTTTGCCGCCGCATTTTCATAAATACGGTCCAATAACGGTCTGGCCTGTTTCGGCGCATCCACCTGATGGCTGGCCCCGCAGCACTCTGTCTTATATCCCCAGTCCACAGCCTGAACGCCGGTAAGCTCTACAATCCGGTCCATCTCCATAGGATTTTCCGTAGAAGACGCGCCGGTGACTTCTACCGGGCGGGAAGTCAGGCATCCGTAATAACAGGCTACTTTTAATCCTTTTAATGTACGGTACATTTTTTCCTTACAGGCACGCATCACTTCCGGCTGTGAAAAAATCTCCAGGAAATTTAACACTTCCGCCTCCGCTTTGTACGGCATGCCGATAATCTCTTCCATCTGCTGCCTTACGGCGTCATCCTGCCTTGCCGCATACTGCGTATGTTTCATACGTGAATAACAGGAAGCGCACGGTACCGCTACATCCAGATGCAGCCCCTCTTCTTCCGCCAAAGCCAGGTTTCTGGCCGGGAGAGCCAGGGCCGTCAGCCGGCTTTTGGAATGGGCAGCGGTTGCCCCGCAGCAATTCCAGCCCGGAATTTCCCGCAAATCCATGCCGATCTTGCTGCAGATATATTCGATTGATAATTTATACGTTATTCCCGTCGTGTCCATCGAACATCCGGGATAATAGGAATATCGCATCATCTGTTACATCCCCTTTCTCTGTTCTGCGGCTGCCAGCGCTTTTACGTACTCTTCTTCGGCCTCCATTACTTCTGCGGTATCTACCAGAGTTTTTACTTCAGAAGCTTCCGCCGTAATCCGGATATCCGGACCTACGATTTTATGTTTCAGCATATGCGGTACATTCACCATATCCTGCATCAAATGGCCCGTTGTAACATTGTACAGGCCTTCGAGCACAACTTCCTGATTCCTGCCGAACGTCTTCACATTTTCCATAAAGATGTCCGTAAATTTATCTACTTCCGGTACTCCGATCGCACCGCGCCTCTTTGCCTCCATACGGGAACCTTCCATCAATCCAGCCAGATTGATATTATGCGGACAGCGTTCCACACAAGTATGGCATGCCGCGCACAGCCAGATGGATTTTGATTTCAGCACTTCATTCATCATCCCCATCTTCATGCAGCCGATGACCTGCCTCGGCATCAGATCCATGCCTGCCGCCATCGGGCATCCGGCCGTACATTTCCCACACTGGTAACATTTGTGCAGTTCCACGCCGGCTTCTTTGGCAATCTTTTCCGCCAGGATTTTCCCTTTCACCTTATTCAAAGGCTTATCCATATCATGTTCTCCTTTCTATCAGTTTCTGTACCATTTCACACAGTACTTTCTTTTCCACCGTATCCGGCAGTCCGTCCAGGCTGTCTATTGCTTTCCTGCTGCATAGCCGGATCTGTTCTTTTGTATAACGGATACCGCCGTTCCGTTCTATATAGTTTAATATCCGTGTAATTTCTTCCTCTGTCTTTTCCCGTTTTTCCAACAGACATGCGATCTCCCGGTTCGTATCTTTGTGCATGACGTACAGCGCCGGCATCGTAAAGATTCCGTTTTTGATATCCTGCCCGGCCGGTTTCCCGGACTTTGCATCCGGTGCAAAGTCCAACAGGTCGTCTTCCAGCTGAAACGCACGTCCGAGAGATTCGCCGAACCAGCGCAGCTTTTCCGCCTGTTCTTTCTCCATGCCTCCAGCCAGCGCCCCGCAGTAACAGCTTGCGCCGAGCAGGTAAGCGGTTTTCTGGCGGATCTGGATCTCATAGCTTTCCGGCGTCTGCTCTTTTAAGGAATACAGGCCGGCCATCTGACGAAATTCCCCCAGGCACATTTGCCGGGAAGTATCGCTCAATACTTCGTTAATTCCCATACCGCGGTAAATATGCAGGTATTCCATGGCTTTTGCCAGCAGATAGTCACCGCATTGAACCGCAAAACGCGTGCCGTGCTGCGTATGGATCGTCGGAACATTTCTTCGTTCCCCGGCGTCGTCCACAACGTCGTCATGGATCAGCGAAGCGGTATGCATCATCTCCAGCATGCACATGAGCGGCAAAATCTCCGCCGTTTTCCGCCCGTTTCCCCCGGACGCCATGGAATAGCAGACCCACGCCAGCGAAGGGCGGAGCCGTTTTCCGCCGGACGCAATAATACGCCGGATACATTCTCCGGCCAGGCCGCCGCTTTCTCCACAGGCGGACAAAAGCATCTGCTCCATCTTTTGAATCTCCGCCTGCAGCCGTTCGTACAAAAACGCCTGGTCTTTCTTTTGGGAAAGCTTTATCTTCCCGGCCATCCGGGAGAAAGAAACATTTCTTTTCTCCTCATATGCATATGCCGTTGTCATAATAATTCCTCCACAAAGCGTTCCGGTATACGACTGATAAACGCTGCATAATCCTCCATACTGCAGTTTTCCGGCAGGTTTTCGGTAGTTTCCATCTGCAGCCGCTCCGAGAAAATACGGATCAGTTTCGGGCTGTCGATCGGGATCAGATAATGGGAAAACTCACCGAAGAAATAATCTCCGAGCAGTACGGCCGTTTTCGTATCCCTGTCCGTCCGTGCATGCAGGTTCCGGTACAGGTAATAGCACTGGCAGGCCGCCATGTAATTGTCGAGATAACGCCTCAGCCGATCTGATTCCTGACAGAGCCGTTGTTTATCCTCTCTCTTTTTCAGGCTGCCAAGCAGGCCATCCGACGCTGCCCCGGCAATTTTTTGCATGGATTCTTCACAGACCGGACCGTACCCCATCTGTTCCCACATCCGGAAATTCTGCCTCATTCTGTCGGCAATCTGTTGTTTTTCGTTCTCCCGTTCTTTTTCCATTACTGAAACTCCACCAAAGGTACCGTTACGCTTTCTTCCTTTATTTCTACTTCCTGCGTCACTGCCTCATAGCCGTCAAGCGTATATTCCAAAGTAAACGTTCCCGAATTTTTCGGAATCCGGTCAAATTTAAATTCGCCCAGGAAATCCGCATACGTTTCTTTAATTTCCATATCGTTCATCAAAAGCCGTACTTTTGCCTGCGTCGCAGCGTCCATCCGTTCCCCGTTTTTATAAGCGATAGCTCCTTTAATGAAACATTTATTATATTTATAAAGATTTTTATAGAGGACTCTCGGCTGGTTGCTACCGTCGGTCAGCGGTTTTAATTTCTGGTTTTCAACCATTTTCTCAAACTCAAAGTCTTCGCAGTATACGACGCTTAACGCACGCAGCGGGCACGCCTGTACGCATCTCGGCTCTTTCCAGCCCTGGTCTAAAAGATGCGCGCACATCGTACATTTCTGCGCCGTATTGGATTCTTCATTCCACTGGATCGCGCCATACGGACAGGCTTTTTTCAACGCTTCATTTCCTTTTGCCCTTGCAGTATCCAATAAAACGATGCCGTCCGGCCGTTTTTTCACGGCTTCCGGAGCTACCTGCGCACATTTCGGGTTATCGCAGTGCTGACATGTCTTTGTTACAAAACAAACTTCAGTATATGGCGCCGCGCCGCGTTCATGCTTTTCCGGATTAATCCACGGGGATTCATGCTTTGCCTGAGGCCCGGTGTACGGACTCCAGTCGTTTCCGATATGCTCGTCTTTGCAGGCGAGCATGCAGTTATAACAACCAACGCATTTTTCAAGGTCTACGACCATATGCCATTTTTTCATGATTCTTTTTCCCCCTCCCATTTGCGGACTTCCACCAGACAGGAATTTGCGGACATCCCGTGTGCCTGTTTTACAAGGAAGCGTTTATTTGTCAGATTGTTGATACAGCCGTTTTTCTCTACAACGCCGTCGCCGCCCGGCTCCCCTAACGGAAGATAATCCGCGCAGGCTTCGTAAGAATGGACGGTCCCTTTCGGCACCCGTTCCGTAATATCCAATGCACAAAGCACGTTTCCTCTGTCGTTATATATTTCTACGACATCGTCCTGTTTCAGGCCACGTGCTTCGGCGTCTTCCGGATTCATACGGAAAATCCAGTAACGGAAGCCGTCGATCAGCCTTCTGTGTTCCGAAATATCGTTGATATCGGAATCTTTTCCGTCGCCCATCGTATGGAAACTGTATTTGGAATGAGGCGAAATGAGCTGCAGCGGATACTTTTCATGCAGTTCGCTTTCCGCGCCTTCCCAGGAAGTATGCCACATACAGAGCGGCGGACGTTCCTCGTCGTCCGGGTCAAACCGTTTCAGCGTCTGTGCTTCAAACTCAAACAGTCCCGACGGCGTCTGTAATCCCTCGTTATATCTGCCGTAATATTCCGACGGTAACGGTGAAAGTTCCGGCGTATCTTTTTTACGGCTTTCGGCAAACCAGTTGAACGCTACCGGATCCCTCCTGTCTTCCGGAAGCGGCGGAACGACATAATATCCTTTTTTCAACAGTACCCTCCAAGGCACTTTTTTGGAAAGATCCGTTGCTTCAAAATATCTGCGCGCCCAGTCGTACTCCGTATTTCCTTCCGAAAATACCTGCCACAGGCCCAGCCTGTTTGCAATATCCTGATAAATCTGGAAATCCGATTTGGATTCTCCCAAAGGCTCGATACATTTATGCTGTACAAAACAAACTCTCCAGTTGTTCTGCAAATAAGATTTTTCTATGTAACCGCCGCAGTTTGCCGCTTCGGCAATGTCCCAGCGTTCAAAATTCGTGCATGCCGGCAGGATAATATCCGCAAAACGGGTTTCTCCCTCCATCCAGATCGCCTGATTGACCACACATTCGAGGCTGTCGCAGCGATACATCTGTGCAAACCGTTTTGACTGCGGCTGCGTTCCGATATGGGAGCCGCCGTATTTGTAATACAATTTTACCGGTTCGTGTCCCGGAGCCGGATATTTTACAACACCGAACTGCCCGTGCACCGTATAGACCGGCATCGGATGCGCTTCCGCTTTTTTCTCCATGATCGCTTCCGGAATCCGAAGCCTCGGAATCTGCTGATATTCGGAGTTTACGGACGGCGACTGCGGCATCCTGTTATACAGGGCAACGCCGGCACCGGAACCGATAAAGTCGCCGGAAAAACCGCCGTCTGCATAACCCGGGAACCAGAATTTCGTATCCAGCGGAGTCCCGTACTGCAGTCCGCCCATGTTAATACCAGGTTTTCCGCATCCCTGCATGAAGATCAGGCATACCATGGCACGCGCCCAGTCCGTACCGAACGCATGGCGTCCTGCGCCGCCGAACGAAGTAATACCGCCGCAAGCCAGATAGGTTCTGTTTTTCGCCCATTCTCTTGCCAGCGCGCGTACTTCCCTTGCCGGAATACCGGTAATCGGCTCCTGCCATTCCGGAGTTTTCGGCTGGCCGTCCGTTTCGCCCATGACATAGGCTTTCCATGTGTCAAATCCAAACGTCCTGGTCGCCACATAGTCTTTATCATACGTTCCTTCTTCCATCCATACCTGCGCGATCGCAATCGCCATTGCAGCGTCCGTACCCGGTTTCGGTGAAAACCATCTGCCGCCGACAAATGCCGCCGTAGAATTGAGATAAGGGTCAATATGTACCACTTTCATACCAAGCTGTTTGATCCATTCTCTGCGGACCGTTCCTTCCTGTCCTGCATATACGCCTGCGGTCGTTTCCGGGTCGGAAGACCAGAATACGATCATATCCGCATTTTTCATACAGTCTTCTACGGTAGAATATGGTTCGCATCCGCCGTTTCTTGCGGAACCGCCGTAATGATGGGAAGCCCCCCACGCAAATCCTTCCCAACTGTCAGGATTTAACAGCGCAGTCGTCGCGCCCAGGCAGTTAAAGAACCGTTTCGAAGCGCTTAAGTAATATCCGATATTTCCCCACGTATGATGGGAACCGCTCGTATGGAATACCGTTCCCGGTCCGTGTTCTTTTCTCACGCGGACAATTTCTTTGGAAACGATATCCAGTGCCTCGTCCCAGGAAATACGTTCGTAACCGGATACCCCGCGGTTTTCCGGATGGCGTTCCCCGTCCGGATCAAAGTCCACACGCTTCATCGGATAGAGCACGCGGTCTTTGGAATAAACCATGGATTTCCAGAAAGAATACGGCGCGATCGTCATACGTCTTGGCGGCGTAAACTTTTTGCCTTTTGCGGTAATCGTCCAGCCGTCCGCGTCGTCTTCTTCAAAATCGATCGGCGTCATACGGACAATCTTTCCGTCTTTAACATATACGAAAACAGGGCCGCCGTTTGTCGCGTTGACATAACGGATTTCCCCGTTCGGCATTTTCACCCCGTAGTTTTTCAAATACAGTACGTCAAATGCGAAAACTTTGAGCAGCAGCCCGGAAAACCACATCGCGTCTGCATCCGGACCGTTTAATACGATCTGTCCCTGTTTCGCCGCGTTGACAAACGCCGCATTTTTTCCGAGCATCATCTCCGTCATGACCCGCATGGCAACCGTCTGCTCTTCAAAAATCATGTCTACGGTGCAGTCTTTGTAGATTCCGTTGCGTCCGCTGCATTTTCCGTTAGAAAACTGGATCATGCGCCCCGCACTGTTGTCGTGGATCCTGATCTGCACTTTCAGCTCTTTGTCTGCCCATTCGTTCGCAAAATCAATATTTGCTTTTGCAAGACCGTTCAGTATCTTGTCCAGTGCAAATAAAGTCCCTGTCAACGCCGTTTTGTTAAACGCATTCACAGACTTTTGCAATAATTTTTTTTCCATGTTTCTCCTCCTTACAAAATAAACTTTCCTTTACATACTTTCCTTTATATAAAATTATAAAAATAACAGATTTACCAATCCAATCACGGCTCCCAGAATCGCCCCCAGATAAATAACCGCCTGCATTTCCCTGCGTATTACCCGGTTGCTCAGTGCTTCTACTTCTTTTGCATCCATCTGAATGATCTTCTCTTCCGTAAGCTTTGCGATGTCAAATACCCTGACCACCTGATCCAGCGCTTCCTCCACAAATTTCCCATAGGCGGCGAGTCCCGCCTGATAAACCATCTCCTGCGTAACGCCGAAAGATTCCAGATTTTCTTCTATCCCGCTGTCCAAAAGCTCTTCCGATTTTTTTGCAATCATCGGAAGCAGCAATTCTTCCATATGTTCATGCATGTATTTCTGCATTTCATAGCTGACTGTCTTACTGACCGAATCCATCTGCTGTTTTGATACCAGACGCTGCAAAATGGTTCCAGACAGTTTTTTTCTAATCATATAACCGGCGCCGGCTTCCACACGTTCAAAAATATCGCTGTGCATAACGGTATTTCTGACTTCGAGGTAAACTGCTTTTTGCGCCTG
Organism: Eubacterium sp.; assembly: GCA_022796875.1. GTDB lineage: Bacteria > Bacillota > Clostridia > Lachnospirales > Lachnospiraceae > JAAWJJ01. The sequence goes on from JAAWJJ010000045.1 coordinate 26,176, forward strand.
TATCTGTATCTCTTCTAATTTATAGCTTCCGATTACGGCTTCCCCGGCCTGCCGGACGGTCTGCCCGGATATCAGTGAATCCAGGCCGGAAGCAATCCCGTTTGCAACCGTTTGCTTCATTTCTTCCGACAGAAAAAACGCCCGAATATCATCTTCCGTAAAAAACCTTGCGGCAACCAGTTCCCCGATTGCATGCGCCAGTTCGTTTTTTCTTTTGGGAATGATTCCCGGAGTAAACGGCACGCGCCATTTTCCGATGTAAATGGCTTTTTTCGGCGAAAACAGCATTTTTAACGCCAGAAAATTTGTAACATAACCGATTGCCGCCCCTAAAACAGGCGGTATCAGATAACGTATCCATTCCATAAGCATCCCTCTTTTATACCCTGAGTTTCAATCCTGCCAGTATCGTATCCGGTTTCAGTTTCATCACGCTTGCCATCTCTCCCGACATGGAAAATCCGCAGCGGCTGCATAATCCTGCGGTTTTACCGGGACATTCCGTCAGACGGGTTCCGTCCGTCAAAATAAAATTGCTGATCCAGCACGGTCTGTCCCCTGCCGGTTTTTTCATCAGTTTCAGTCCGGAATAACTGTTCATAATCGGATATCCCGCCCGTTTCATTGCCAGTATCGTATCAATCAGCTTCTTCCTGTCTTCCCACGGTACTTCCAATTGCTCCGTCCCCTCATACGGCGTATGGAAATTCAAAGAAATCTGATCCAGATGCGGATTCTTTTTTACGTATTTTATAGCCTGTGTGACATTATTTTTATTATAACGGTTGATCGCCATATTCACGCTGACCCGTTTGCGGCGGCAGGACATTACATTTTTTTCCAGCTTCTCAAAAGCTCCTTCGCCGCGAATCCGGTCATGGACCCTGCCCACTCCGTCCAGGCTGACCCAGACGGAATCCGCTTCCAGTCCGGAAAACGGCCGCTGCGCATTCGTTGTCACCGTTACCGAAAAAAAACCGATCTTCTTTGCCAGACGGATGACGGTATTGATATCTTTCTTTCCCTCCCGCCATAAAGTCGGTTCCCCGCCTTCCAAATCCAGAAAACGCGCCCCTTTTCGATAAGAATAAACCAGTTCCTCCCTGATTTGTGCAAACGGCTTCATGAATGTTCCTGCATGTCCCTGCGCCGTGCAGTGTTTGCAGGCCAGATTGCAGTAATCCGTCAAAAACAGTACGGTCTGCAGCGGTTTCTTTTTCCCGCCCAATTTACAGTCAAAATACCATTTCGGTAAATACAGCAATTTGTTCTCCATACTATGTACTCCCTTTTTACACAGTAAACACCATGCGTCCAGCGGTTCTCTCAGCGCTTTCAACAGCCATCCCAATGCGTTCAGCGTCCATTTCTATAAAACCAAAGACGCTGCAATACACAAAATTCCAAATCCCATCAATACATTTCTGGCAAGATACCATCGGAACATAAACCAGTCTATCCCGATCTTTTGAATACCGCTCCAGTTTTCCATCGGCCCCCACCATCCGGCAGGCTTTTCAAACCGTTCCGGATGCTGCAAATGTTTTTTTATGGAGATCAGCAGTCCCACGGCCCACGGCAGCGTCAGAAACACGAGAAAAAACCATGGCGTCATCTTGTCTGTCATGATCCGGCCCGCCAAAATAATATACGGACAGACGACAAGCGCCACGCTTACAAAATAACGGGAACGGTTTTGCGGCAGCACTGCTGCCAGCGTACTTTTTCCTGCCCGGATATCCGCTTCGTAATCCAGAACGGAATGGGTATACAAAACATTTACCACCAACATTCCCATACCGACAGATATCCAGAATACATTTCCGTCAAATCGGCTGCATGCCGCATAATATACTCCGATCATGAGCAGCGGACCAAACAGCAGGCCAATGACAAATTCTCCAAATCCGTGATAACTAAGCGACAACGGGCCTCCGGAATAGGACAAACCGATCAGCACCGTCAAAACGGCAATCAGTAAAATGACAATTCCCCGAAAAATCAAAATAACGCTTCCAGCCGCAGCGGCAATACAGCCGAAAAGAAGCGCCGCCCGCAGCAGCTGACGCATGGTCGCTTCCCCACTCAGTAAATACGGACATTTTATCGTCCTTGCACGGATTCCCTCTCTCGCAAGCGTATCCCGATAACCGCTTTCTTTTTTTCTATAATCAAAATAATCATCAAATAAATTCAAACTCAAATGTGCCATGCTAACGCCGAATACCGCTAAAACCGACAGCCAAACCGAAAACCCGCTTTCTCTGCATGCCAGCACCACCGCCGTAATTCCCGGAATCAGGCTTTGCGGCAATGCGACCGGCCTGGCATTCCGAAACCAAAATATCACACGTTTCATAACTATCGCCTGCCTTTCCGTCATACAGGATGAAAAATGGATGAGAAAGTTACACCATACTCATCCATTTCCCTGTCTTTCTGTTTAAAGAGGTATTACTACAAGGCGGTATTTTTTTGGCGTTTACCTTGTAATCTAATTGGTATACCATGAACATACTCCCATTACAACCATTTGTCAATAGCTGTATTACTATTTTGTAATATTTATGTAAAACAAAACAAAGCTTTTGTGCAATCTGACGTTTTGGTATACCAACAGGTTTTCAAGTTGGATTCAGGTTACATTTAATACGAATACAATCATTCAGGAACGGAATAAATAACACATTCTACAGAATAACCACTGCTCTCCAGACATGATATAGTAAATACAACAAAAGGAACGGACAAAAAAACAAAATAAATAAGTAACAGGCAGGAAACCAAAATCAAACAAAAAAGAATGAATAAGAAAGAAAAATCAAGGAGGTATCTTTATGAACACATTAATGGCAAAAATGGTTGGAGTAGCATATACAGGCGTTGTAGCGTTAGGAGTTGCAGCATGTCAGGCTCAGAAAACAATCCCGATGGCATCCGAAGTAAGACAGAAGATCAGGGAAAATTCAAGAAAAAGATATTAATCTAAAACTTTGAGAGTATGAAAGTTTTTCTGTAAATAGTGTTTTTAAAGGTCTTCTATGATAAAATAAATTATCATAAGGAGGCCTTTTACTATGGCAAGAGAAAAGAA